>CAYLYJ010000017.1:0-21943 GCA_964388185.1 uncultured Coriobacteriaceae bacterium | reverse complement strand
TGCCGCCGCAACTGAAAGGTTTTAGTTATGACTAAGGAAGAAATTCTCGAAGGTATCAAGGGCCTGACCGCTCTCGAGCTCTCTGAGCTCGTCCATGACCTGGAGGAGGCCTTTGGCGTCTCTGCCGCCGCTCCCGTTGCCGTTGCCGCCGTTGGTGGCGCTGCTGCCGGTGGCGACGCTGGTGCTGCCGAGGAGAAGAGCGACTTCGACGTCGTGCTCGAGTCCTTCGGTGACAACAAGATCGCTGTCATCAAGGTTGTCCGCGAGGTCACCGATCAGGGCCTCAAGGAGGCCAAGGCTCTCGTCGAGAGCGCTCCTGCCACCATCAAGGAGGGCGTGAAGAAGGACGAGGCCGAGGAGATGAAGGAGAAGTTCGAGGCTGCTGGCGCCGTCGTCACCCTCAAGTAACTTCTTGTCCTTTGGCAAGTTCGCGAAAAACCCGGATTCCGTTACGGAGTCCGGGTTTTTTCTTGTGATGGCGCTGTGACGGGGGTAATCTATATAAAGTTATGCCCAAGCGGAGGGGGAGAACATGCTCGAGAAGGCCGATCTCAAGAAACGCATCGATAAGGAAGAATACGAGCAGCGCAAGAGGGAGCTCACTGAGAAGCTCGTGCGCCTGCAGCAGCAGTGCATCCGCGAGAAGTTCCCCGTCGTCGTCTGCGTGGACGGCTGGAGCGCATCGGGCAAGGGCACGAGTATCTCCAAACTGGTGAAGGACCTCGACGCTCGCGCGTTCACCGTGTACTCGATGAACGACCCCACGGAAGAAGAGTGCCGCTATCCGCTCATGAAGCGCTTCTGGGAGCGCGTTGGCCAGTACGGCACCATGACGTTCTTCGACAAGAGCTGGTATTCCGAGATCATCAAAAACCTCTCCGGCATGATTCATAGCGGCAAGGGGGCCGCGCATCTGCCGCAGCCCAAGATTCGCGATCACGTTGATTACATCGTGAAGTCGCGTAACGGCGAGGCAGGTCTCTTCGCCGAGTCCGCCGGGATTTTCGAGGGCCAGCTCGTCGCCGATGGCTATCTCATCATCAAGCTGTTCTTCCACATCAGCAAGAAGGAACAGACCAAGCGCCTCGAGGCCCTTGAGGCAGACAAGACGACCGCATGGCGCGTTAACGAAGAGGATCTTTACCAGAACAAGAACTACGACAAGACGCTGCCCATCATCGACAAGCTTCTCGAGCTCACCGATAGCGCCGATGCCCCCTGGCACATCATCGCTGCCGAAAACCGCCGCGTGCGTCGCATCGAGTTTCTCGAGACGCTCGTTGCCGAAATCGAGGAGGGGTTGGCTCGCCACGTCAAGATCAAGGAGAACCCCGTCATCATCCCCGATGACTTCCCGCTGCCGCGCACGCGCCACGACCTCGTGGAGGTTCAGACGGTCGAGGAAATTCGTCACGATCTCACGATCGATCCCGAGGAGTACCGCAACGAGCTCAAGAAGGAGCAGGAGCGGCTCAACACCCTGCAATTCGAGATGTACCGCAGGCAGATCCCGATGATGCTCGTCTTCGAGGGTTGGGATGCGGCTGGCAAGGGCGGCGCCATCAAACGCATAGCCGCGGCGCTCGATGCCCGCGATTACCGCGTCATTCCCTCGGGCGCACCCACCAAACCCGAGAAGGAGCATCCCTTCCTGTGGCGTTACTGGGTCAGCCTGCCCAAGAGCGGGCATACCGCGATTTACGACCGCTCCTGGTCCGGCCGTGTCATGGTCGAGCGTGTGGAGGGCTTTTGCACCGATTCCGACTGGCGTCGCGCCTTCGAGGAGATCAATGACTTCGAGTGGGAGATGTTCCGCACGGGCACGTTGCTCATGAAGTTCTGGGTCAATGTGAGCCAGGACGAGCAGCTCGCACGATTCGAGGCTCGCAAGAACGACCCGGACAAGGCCTGGAAGCTGACCGACGAGGATTGGCGCAATCGCGAGAAGTATCCCCAGTACTGCATCGCCATCGATGACATGCTGCGCATGACCTCGACGTACTTCGCTCCGTGGAACATCATTGAGTCCGATGACAAGAAGTATGCGCGCATCAAGACGATCAAGGCCATCAATGCCGCGATCGAGGAGCGCCTCAAGCAGGACAAGAAGAACTAATGTCCACTGTCGGCATTATTTCGGATACGCACGGACGTATCAGCAACGAGGCGCTCGATGCGCTTGCCGGAGTTGATTTCATCATCCATGCAGGCGATATCGGTTCTTTGGATGTTCTGATGGAACTCGAGGCGATAGCGCCTACCATCGCCGTGTTGGGCAACAACGACTATAACGTCGACTATGGTCCCGGAGTGAATGAAAGCGCGACGCAGGTCATCGATGGCGTGAGGTTGTTTGTGTCGCACTATCCCAGGGCTGCCGAGCGTGCAGCTGCGAGTGGGGAGTATGACCTCGCGATTCACGGCCATACGCACGTTCCGCGTGATGAGACGTGGAATGGCTGCCGCATCATCAATCCCGGCAGCGCGTTTCGTCCACGCGGTGGTTCCAAGCGCCGCGTTGCGCTCGTAGAACTCGAGGGCGGCAAGGTCGGTCTAGTGCGAACTGTGTTCGTGTAGAGCGGGTAGAAGGGGGATTGGTTTTGGATACGAGTCAGCTACGTTATTTTCGCGCGGTTGCGGAGACGCTGAACTTCACGCGAGCGGCAAGCAATTTGTACATGAGCCAGACGACACTCAGCTATCAGATATCCAGCCTGGAAAAAGAGATAGGAACAAAACTCTTTAATCGAGGGCATGCAGGTGTTACGTTGACTCCGGCGGGCGAGAAGCTGCTCGAATACGCACCGAAGATACTCTGCTTACTTGACGAGGCCGTTGATGCGGTTGCCAATGTCGGTCGAGGAGTGAATGACGTGCTGCGCATAGGCTTTCTCGGAAGTCATGAACAGCGATTTCTTCCCAGGCTAATCAGCGAGTTCAACGAGCGATATCCAGATGTAGATACGGTTTTGCGGCAGGGGTCGCCGCGCCGCCTGATGGATATGCTCGAGGAGCGAACGCTTGACTTCATTTTTACCATTTCAAAAGAAAATCCGATGTTTGTTGAGGGCATTACAGTTGATTTGTTTGACAAGCTGCCCATGTTCGCAATCATGCGAAAGGACAACGAATTCGCTAATCGCCAGCAACTTGAGCGATGTGAGCTGGCGGGCCAGAAGCTATGCTTTCTCAACGAAGATGAGGGCCCAGCACTGAACAAGCACTTCGTCGAGTCTTTTGCGAAGTGCGGCGTAGAGAGGCCTTTTATAGACACAACGGCTACCATGGAATCGGTGATCATGCTCATAGAGTCGAAGGGTTATACAACCATCGCCCCGCGGTGTCTCATGGAGAACCATCGTGACGCGATTGTCGCCGTTCCCATGGCTGGAGAAGACGAGTTCGTGTATCAAGGTGGCGCTTGGCGTGCAGACGACAAGAACCCTATCATCCCGCTATTTATCGAGCTGGCCAAAGAACAGCTTGCCGCTCGCCAGGGAAAGGATGTTGATTCAGCAGCCTAATTGATGCTGATGAGGTTGCAAGGAAAGGGCCCCTGGACTGGAAGATAGTCCAGGGGCCCCGCTTTTCGCGCTTCGAGTCACTCTAGTCGCTCATGTCAACATTCTTGAGCTTGAGCAACGCCATGCAAAGAGTTGCCACGAGCATACATGCCGTAACCATGATGGCGAGTATGTTCCAGCCGGACATTGCCGTGGCGTCGAGAATAGCGCCTGCTATGGGCGCACCAAACATCATGCCGAGGTTCTGTCCGATGGCGACCATTGCCATGGTGGGTGCGCTCAGGCTTGGGCTTGCAGGAATAATCGATGCGAAGTACCACATGCCGGCGCAAAAGACGCCTTCGGTAATGACGTAGATGATACAGATTACATAGATCAGGCCAGGGTCGACGGCGTGATAGAGCGCGAAGAAGCAAAGGCTGTACACCAGCGAGAAGATGACGATAAACCATTTGCGAGTTTTCATCGTCTTGAGCTTGGTAATTGCGAATCCCGCAACGGCGCAAGTGACGATTTCGCCAGCATACATGATGCCGATGAGATGATTGGACTCAAGGGTGTCCCAGCCAACAGTCTGTCCCCAGAAGACGCTAATCCAGGCAACGAGCGCCATGCATGCGATTCCGAAGGCAAAGAACAGCAGCGTGATGAACCAGGAATTCGGATTCTTGAAAACCTCAAGGATGCTTACTTGTTCTTCCTGGATTTCGCCAAAATCATTTTCAGGGGCGGGGGTCCTCACGACAGCGATAAATGCCACAAGCGCGACAGCGGCGATGACGATGCCGATAAGCACCATATTCTTCCAGGTCACATCGGGGCCGAGGATATCACCTGTAAAGAGGAACACGCATGCAACGACGACAGCCTGCCAGGTGCTCCAGATTCCCATCGGAGCGCTGCGCTTGTCAACGGGGAACCACGCTGAGGTCAGCGCGGGAGCCATGACGGCGATCAGGCCGATACCGAAACCCTCGATGACACGGCTGAGCAGCAAGATAATTTCGTTCGGGGCAAAAAAACCGATGATGCCACCGATCAAGCAGAACAGAAGTGCAGAAATGCCCGTGATGCGATAACCAAACTTACGAATGATGCCCACTGCGGGAAAGGCGAGGATGATTCCCATCACGTTGAACAAGCTGCTAATCCAGCCCGCAACTTGAGCAGAGACGTTGAGATCCGCCTGCACAAAGGTCAGGATAGGCATAAACTTATTGGCGCTCCAAGAAAGCGCAAGACCTGCTAGGAATATGACGAGAAATACCGCCCACGCCTTCCCAGCGTTAAATGTCTTCTTAGATGCATTACCGACAGACATTTTTCCTCCTCCAATAACGTGAATTGCAAATACTACGAGGGGACGGCACATCCCCTCCCCAGCACTGGTAGCTCTCGCTCGGTTGTCTCCTCTCGTCGATTGATATAGAGCCGCCTTTTAGAACATACGAATGTGACGTCCAGGGAGGAAACTCAAATATTTGCTCGCGTGAGCAATTTCTTTGCATCTTGCTGGAAGAGATGCGTTTTGGGGCGTGAGCAGATTTCTTGCTCGCAACCAGTACTATTTTGATTTCACTGACGGACGGCAGCTCCATAGAATCCAGAGTATTCATACGGCAGAATGGATTTGGAGAGCGTGTGAGCTTTGCGGCCGAAATACCTGAACCTGACGTGCAGCGCTCATGCAAGGCAATCAAGATTTTTCGTGATGGGACCATGAAAGAGGTCGTTGTCGGCACACCCGTTGAAGGTGTGATTGATGTATATGTCAACGGTCAGAAGGCGATGGTCCTAACGTGCACTCCGAGCAACGTGCGGGAGCTGGTTTTAGGGCATCTTTTCACTGAGGGTTTCATACGGAAATCGCGAGACGTCGTTTCATTGATATTGGATGATCGTGAGGGACGCGTGGACGTGATTCTTGAAGGGCAAGGCGCTGATTTAGTGCGGCAAGTTGTCGAGCACGTAGACACATGTGGCAGGAAGACGGGCGCTCTCGCAAAGGACGGCATTGTCGAGTGTAATGCAATCGGGAAAAGCGAAATCGATGTCGAGCAGGTTTTTTTCATGGCTCGCGTGTTTGCTGAAGATACACCGCTTCATATGAGCACGCTGGGTGTTCATAGCTGCTCTTTATTCGAAGTCCGCCGGCTCCTTTACACTTTTGAAGATTTGGGCAGGCACAACGCATTCGACAAGGCGCTCGGTGCTGCACTTGCTGATGATAGGGATATGAGCAAGCTTGCCGTTCTTTCGAGTGGTCGTATCCCGGTTGATATGGTTTCCAAGGCAATTTGTGCGCAGATTCCGTTGCTTGTTACAAAGGCGACCCCGACCATGTGTTCTGTGAGCATCGCTCGCGCACATGGTCTAACCCTCGTGGGGCGAGTCAGACCTGATTCATTTTGCGTTTTCTCCGAGCAGCTCGAATGCGATGAGCTGACAACTGCGTGACCGCTTGTCGGATATCAGAATTATTTCTTTTGCAGATAAATACTTCTTTTCCTGTGGCGATACAAGAATTCGTTGGAGGTCACCACATCTTCGATTTCACATAACGACCCGCTCTAAATATTTTGGAATTACAGAGCTGGAAAGAAGAGTGAATCGAGGATGCGAATGAAGATTCTATTATGCAACGTCGCGGCGGGTGATGATAACGATCCGTTTGTGACCGACATGCTTTTGCCGGCATGGAAAAAGAATTTTGCGCTCGTGCGCGAAAAGGACACTGAATTAACAGCGCGTTTCTCCCGATGGGGAATTCACGGACAAGACGCGTTTTTCTTCCACTATATGGACGCTCTTAATGCGCAGCATGTTTTTCAGGCAGCTCTTCATGCTCAGGAAGAGGGATATGACGGGGTGCTCGTCATGTGCTTCGGCGATCCCATGCTGGATCACATTCGGCAGGCCGTGGATATTCCGGTAGTTGGCCTAGGTCAAAGCGCGATGTACCAGGCCGCCTGTATGGGAAACACGTTCGGTATTGTCGCGATTTCAGAGCTCAATGCCATCGAGCTAGACCATACGGTTCATAAGTACGGCCTTGCTGACAAGTTCGTTGGATGCGAATCGATTAACGAAACCGCCATGGAGCAAGGCGCGGCTCTCATCAATGCCAAACACGGCATCGAGCATTTTCAAGCAGCCGCACGCAAGCTCATCGATCGGGGAGCAGAGGTCATCATTCCGGGTTGCGGCATTCTCTCTCCCGCCTTGCGTTTCGCCATAGGGTGCGAGGAAGAGTATCCCGGCGGCATAACAGAAGTTGATGGTGCGGCAGTCGTCGACATCATCTCCGCAGGACTGCTTGCCATCCAATCGACTGTAAAGCTCGCAAAGAGCGGTTCGGCGTGGATTAGCCGAAAAAACCTGTATGCGCAGGCAACCGCAGAGGCACTCGAGTCCGGAAAGATGACGCTTGAAGACGAGCGCATCTCCTTCTGGCAAATCGAGATGTAGAAAGGAGAGTTTCATGACACGTTGGGGAATGGTGATTGAGACAAACACGTGCGTCGGATGTTACGCGTGCATGCTTGCCTGCAAGCAGGAGCATTATCTGCCGCCCGAGATTAACTGGAATCGGCTCATATTTAAAGAGAGGGGTAGCTTCCCGGCGGTAAAGGAGCAGGTCGTCTCCGTCATGTGTAATCACTGCGCTGAAGCACCCTGCGTCGAAGCATGCCCAACGGGCGCGACATACAAACGCGAGGACGGCATTGTCATTGTCGACCATGACAAATGCGTGGGCTGCCAATCGTGCGCGATGGTCTGCCCGTATCAGATGCGCACCCTCGTCGAGGAAATTAAGGAGTACTTCCCGGGGCAGGGCTATACGGAGCTCGAAAAACTGGGGCAGCAGCTCTATCCGCATCCTGTCGGCACCGTTGACAAGTGCGTTTTTTGCGCTGAGCGCATTGATGCCGGTCTTGAGCGCGGCGAGAAGCCGGGCGTCGATCGTGGCGCAACACCCGCATGCGTGAACACTTGCATGACCAAGTCCCGTCATTTTGGCGATCTCGATGACCCGAACTCCGAAGTCTCCGTTCTCATCAGAACTAAGAACGCAAGACCGCTCATTCCCGAGGCGGGCACCGCTCCTTCTGTTTACTACATCGATTAGGAGACAAAAATGAACAAGGAACTAAGCGAGCAGTTTCATTGGATGGCGATGCCCACCACCGCTAAGGCATGGGCGCAAGGTGGAGGGCTCATGGTGTGGCTTTCCGTTGCCTTCGGACTTGTCGGGGCGGGGGGATATGTTGTCTCCGTGTTCTTCGGGAGTTTCGTGACGCTGCTTATCAGCTGGGCCATCGTCACGGTACTCAAGAATTTCGTGCACTTCTTGCATATGAGCAAGAAGTCGAAAGTAGCGACTATGGCGAACAACTTCGGCGGGGCGTGGATTGCCCGTGGAACCGTGTTCACCGTGTTGTTTAGCGTCTTTGGCCTTGTGCAGCTTATTGTCATGTACTTTCTGCCCGAGATGTTGGGCTTGAACATGATTCTCGAGATTCTTACCTGTCTGGCAGCGTTGGGCATTCTCGTTTATGAGGTTTGCCTGCTTGCCTCTAATCGGGCAATTCCGTTTTGGCAGGGCGCGATGGTGCCGATCACCTTTTGCCTCTGGTCGGCAGTGTGCGGCCTTACGCTTGTTTTGGGATTTAATCCCGCCGCAGCGAGTCTCGAAGGTGCGACCGTTGTTTTTGTCGTAGCGCTTGCCCTTGCGATTGCCTTTTCGTTGTGGTCTGCCACCAAGCTGAATGAGACTTCGGCCGCTTCGGCAAAGGAAATGATATCCGGCTCCCTTGCGGGGATCTTCTGGGTCGCCGCTGCCTTAATCGGTCTTGTGGGCACTGCCGCCGTTGTTCTCATCGCCATGTTTGGCTTCGGGCCGCAGGAGATATGCATCGTTGCCTGGGTTTGCTCAATTATCGGAACCCTTGGCTTCACGCTCTGCATCTTCAAAGCCGCCAAGTATCGCTCGCTTATCTAGTCGCGGAAAGGACTGGTTTGCATGTCTAACATCACTAAAGACAAGAAGGCTGATGGCATCTGGGAGGATGTCTGGGTCAAGACGATGTGCCGCCGCTGCCAGAGTGAGTGCGCAATCAAGGTGCATCGTGTCAACGGGGTCGCCGTAAAGATTGAGGGCATTGAGGAGTCTGCCTGTGGATCCGAGGGCGGAGTTTGCGCAAAGGGTCTTGCAGGACTGCAGTTGCTCTATGACCCCAACCGCCTAAATTATCCGATGAAGCGCACCAATCCCGAAAAGGGCATTGGCGTTGATCCCAGATGGGAACGCATCTCGTGGGATGAGGCCTATACGACCATTGCCGAGAAGCTCGAGGCCGCTCTTGAGAAATCCCCCGAGCGCATCATGATCCAGTTTGGCATTGTTGCGGGCATGCAACAGCCCAAGCTATTCTGCAGCCCGATGATCGTCGGCCTTGCAGACGACAGAGGTGCGCCCATTGCGATTAATGCCGCTGGTGCAACTTGTGGCAACGCAGGGCATTTCGTGAACGGGCTGAACTATTCTGCGTTCGTTATCGCACCCGATTACGAGAACTGCAAATATCTCATCGTCTTCGGCACCAACCATAGCTTTGGCGGATTTCAGCAGTATGCGAACGAGGGAGCTGCCGAGGCTCGACGCAAGGGCATGAAGGTTGTCGTCTTTGATCCGGTTAACAATCGCGCCGCAAATGCGGCAGACGAGTGGGTTCCCATCAAACCGGGAACTGACATTGCGGCGTGCAATGCCATGTCCCATGTCATTGTCAACGAGCTGGGCAAGTTCGATGCTCCCTATCTGAAGAAGAAAACTAACGCTCCGTATCTCATCAAAAAAGATGGCCATTACATGCGCGATGGCGCGACGAACAAACCCATGATTTGGGATGAGCAGGCGCAAGAGGCCAAGGTCTTCGACGATCCGACGATTGGCGACTTTGCCCTCGATGGAAAGTTCGAGGTCAATGGAGAGGAGTGCATGACTGCATGGCAGCTGCTCAAGGCCAACTTTGCCCAGTGTACACCTGAAGATGCCGCAGAGATATGCGGAGTTCCCGCCGAGACCCTGCGTCGCATCGCGACCGAATACGTGGAGGCGGCGTGCATTGGGGCAACCGTTGAGATTGATGGTCATACGCTGCCGTATCGTCCCGTTTCGACGCTCAACATTCGCGCATTGAGCACTCATGGTAACGGTGCTCAGGCAATTGCCGCTTGCGAAATGCTGCATCAAATCGTTGGCTGCGCGAACGCCGTTGGAGGATGCACCGATGTCGCCAACGAAATGCACGGATATCCCTATACCGAGGATGCGCATTTGGAGAAGATGGAAACGGGCCCATGTCCCGACGGCTTCGTCTCCACTACAGGAGCATGGCCATTCCCTGAGCACGTTTGGCCGCTTCCCGAATATGGCAAGCCGAAGCAGAGCATGGACGAATTGTTCCCGTGTGCCCTCGAAGTGCCCATTTTGCGCATGTGTGATCGTGACGAGGTATGGGAAAACGCGGGTCTCGGTATGGACATCGACGTCATCATCAACTGCAGCACAAACGCTCTCATGAATGCATCTAACCCGAACGAGCGCGCCACGTTCTACAAGCGTGTCCCATTTATCGTCGATATCGACATCTTCTCTAACGAGTTTAACGAAGCATTTGCCGACATCGTTCTTCCCGACGCGAGCTATCTCGAGAAAAACGACTGGGAGGGCATGGACATGTATTTCCATGGCATTTGTCCCGGCATGAAGCGACCGTTCTCGATGCACATTGCGCAGCAGGTCGTTCCTCCGATGCACGAGCGCATATACCATCCTGAGGTCATCAACGAGCTCTTCTATCGCATGGGTCGTGGCGATTGCATGGTCGATTACTACAACCACATGATCGGTCTTGATGAGGAGCATGCTCTGCCTCATGGCGAACGCATTGATTGGCTCGACCTTTGCAATCGTGCTGTTACATGGAAGTTCGGTCAAGAGCACGACTGGGACTGGTTCAAGGAGCACGGCGGAATTCACTGGCCCAAGACGGTGGAGGAGAACTACTGGCGTCAGTTCCGCGATGTTCGCGTTCAGGTTTATTGGGAGTTCCTCATTGACCAGAAGGAGAAGACCAAGCGCATTGCCGATGAAATTGGTCTTTCGGACAAGTTGCGCTGGGACGAGTTCACGCCCGTTCCCATCTGGCACCCGATTCGACCCATGGAGTGCGAGGACGAGGACTTTGACTTGTACGCCTTCACTTTCGCCGAGCCCCAGCACAGCACCTCGAATACGCAGGAGCAACCGTGGCTCGACGAAGTCAGCTCGCTCGATGAGTACACCTACGGTATTCGCATCAGCGCGGAGACAGCGCGACGCAAGGGTCTCAAGGACGGGGACCAGGTCGAGGTGACGGAATATTTTGGCGGGCGCTCCATCACGGGACGTCTTGCCGTGAGCGAAGGCATGCGGTCCGACACCCTCACCATCATTGCCATTGCGGGTCACTGGGCAAAGGGTCTGCCCATCGCGCGTGGCAAAGGATCACATTTCAACTCGCTTATCACCGTCGCATTCGGCGATTGTGATCCCGTCAGCATGAACACCGAGCCCTGCCTGAAGGTTCGCGTGCGAAAGGCAAGCTAATCAGGAGATATGTCTTACGCGTGATGCCAAGTCGCGTAGGGCTAGGTAGCAACAGGAGGTAGAAGCCATGGCACTGAGAGACGAAGTTTTGGAGAAGTTGTACGAGCGGGTTTCGCTGATTTTCGGAAAGGATCCCTCGGAGCTTTCGGAGGATATGAGCCTTTCGGAAGACTTGGGGGCGAAGTCCGTGAATTTCTCGCAGATCACGACATTTCTCGAGGACGAGTTCGATGTCGAGGTTCCCTATATGAAGTTCAGGCGCAAGGACACTCTGGGTGCAACCGCCGATTACGTCGTCGAGCTTTGCGAAGAGTAGCAGGCAGTTGGTTTACGAGTTTTGTGAAGGAGTAGAAAATGGCTGAGACTTTTGTCGAGAAGACAGAGATTTACAACGGCGAGATGATGGACATCATCTACCGTCAAGGCCGGCCGCCGGTTGATCCGTCGGACCTGTCCGTCGATGAGGACGGTCCGGGCATGGACTCCATGGGAATGGGTGTCACTGCCCCCTTCAACCAGCGCACGTACCTTGCCGCTCCGGGCATAATTTGCGAGCAGGACGTTCCGGTCAAGATGCGTGACGGCATTACGATTTACGTCGATATTTTTCGCCCCGAGAACGAAACCGATATTCCGGTACTGGTTTCCTGGAGTTTTTACGGCAAGCGTCCGAGCGAGGGCATGAGCGAGTGGCAGATCATGGGCGTTCCGCCGGGAACCATCTCGCCCATGGCAAAGTTCGAATCGCCGGATCCTGGCTACTGGTGCCATCATGGTTATGCTGTCGCCAATGTCGATCCTCGCGGCATCGGCCATTCGGAGGGTAATGCCTCCCTGTTCGGTTCCCAAGATGCGCGCGATGGCTATGACTTCATTGAATGGGTTGCCGAGCAATGGTGGTGCAATGGCAAGGTCGGCATGTCCGGTAACTCCTGCCTGGCCATGACCCAGTGGCGCATCGCGGCGCAGCAGCCTCCTCATTTGGTGTGCATCGCCCCATGGGAGGGAACTTCGGATCTCTATCGGGAGTCTCTGTACGAGGGCGGAATTCCGGCCCTGACATTCAACGAGTACATCGTTGGCTCCGTCACCGGCCCCAATGGCGTAGAGGATCTTGTTGCCATGGGCAAGGAACACCCGCTGTGGGATGACTGGTACAAGGATCACCAGCCGGATTTCAAGAAGATCAAGATTCCCGTCTATGCAACAGCATGCTGGAATCACTTCCACCTGCGCGGTGCTTTCGAGGGATTCCGCAAGATCAAATCGAAGAAGAAGTGGATGCGAGCCCATCAGGCTTTCGAATGGCCCGACGCATTCTGCTCGAAGGGCATCAGCGAACTGCGTCTCTTCTTCGACCGCTATCTCAAGGACATACATAACGGGTGGGAGCTCACGCCGCGCGTGCGTATCGAAGTTCAGGATGCGTATGACTACAACTATCAGATTGATCGCCCCGAAACTTCCTTCCCGCTCAAGCGCACTGAGTACAAGAAGCTGTACTTGGATGCCGAGAGTCACACCATGAGCATCGATCCAGTCGACAAGGAAACATCTTGCAAGTACGAAAGCAACACCGAGGAGGCTGTCTTCGATTATAGGTTCGAAGAAGATACGGAGATTACGGGCTATATGCGTTTGCGTCTCTGGGTTGCGGCGGAGTCCTATAACGATCTCGACCTGTTCGTGAATATCCAGAAGCTTTCGACCACGGGAGAATGGCTGCCCATCACGTTGTTCGATGAGCCTCATCCCGGTGCTTGGGGCAAGCTGCGCGTTTCGCATCGAGCGCTCGACGAGGAGTTGTCGACAAGCTTCCAACCCGTTCACTCGCATCTGGCAGAGGAAAAGCTGGAGCCCGGTGAGATCGTTCCCGTCGATATCGAGATTGTGCCTACGAGTCGTATCTGGCATAAGGGGCAGTCTATTCGCGTCCAGGTCGCGGGCCGCTACATCCGAGAAGGATGGTTCGAGCCCCTGAGCTGGGAGACGGACAACGTGGGTAACCATATCATCTACACCGGTGGTCAATACGATTCGCATTTGCAGATACCGGTCATTCCTCCCAAGTACCAAGACGGCGATTACGTCTATCGCTAGGGGCGGAAGACAGATGATCAAGGGCGTTGGCATCGATCTGATGGATATGAACCGCGTCTCTCGGGAGACGCCATCAGACGATGCCTTCGTCCGCAAGGTGTTTACCGAAGCCGAGCGTGTCGAACTTTCCCTGCATCCGGATTCTCGCGAGTACCTGTGCTCGCGTTTTTCCATGAAGGAAGCCGTCTATAAATCTCTCGGTCGTGATGGAGATGATTTCGTCATGACCGATATCGAGATTCTTGCCGATGACACCGGTAGGCCCGTGGCGAAACTCCTTGGAAGGTCCCTGGCGCTCGCCAGGGAGGCAGGAATATCGAACGTGCTGGTCTCGGTCTCGTTTGACGGAAATCTTGTGACATCGGTTGCCGTGGCCGATGGGCCAGTGCGCGAAACATGAAAGAAGGTGAAGCTATGGGCGTTATCGACATAGTGACAGAGAAAGCTCGCCAAGCTCCCGCTCGCATCGCCTTTCCCGAGGCAACTGCGGAGAAGATGCTCAAGGCAATTGTGCAATCCAAGGAAGCGGGGATTTGTCTGCCGGTTTTGGTTGGCGTTTCCGAGGATATCGAAAGCGCAGCAGCGCAGTACGGCATACACATTGCCGATATTGAGATATTCGACACTGCCGATGAGGCTGCTCTCGACTCGCTAATCGATCGCTATGTTGCGACCAACCCGCTCGCCAGTGTGAAGTCCATGAAACGCAAATCCTCCAGGGATCCGCTTTATGCGGCGCTGATGCTGACCGCCGTTGGTGATGCCGATGCGACGTTCGCGGGACTCGACCATACGACCGGGGAGGTAATTCTCGCCGGCCAGCTCGTGGTTGGGATGGAGCCTGGCATTTCGGCCGTTTCGAGCATGGGCATCTGGGAGATTCCGGATGCAAGCTATGAGGGCGGCGTGCGTTACATGGGATTTGGCGACAGCGCAGTTTGCGCGAATCCCACGGCAGAAGAACTTGCCGGAAGCGCCATCTGCGCTGCCGAGACCATGCAGCGTTTGCTCGGCTGGGATCCGCGTGTCGCCTTGCTCTCGTTCTCCACGACGGGGAGTGCCGACCACGAGCTCATCGACAAGGTGCGCGAGGCTGTTGTGATTGCGGGCGAGAAGCGCCCGGATCTTCACATCGATGGTGAGTTTCAGCTTGATGCGGCAATCAGTCCGGAAGTTGCCGAGAAGAAGGTTGCGCGTCCAAGTGAGGTGGCCGGTCAGGCGAATACTGTCATTTTCCCTGATCTCAATGCGGGAAACATAGGCGTAAAGCTCGTCCAGCAATTCGCGCACATCAACGCCCCGGGTCCTTTCCTGCTTGGTCTGAGGAAAGTAGTCGGTGATTGTTCGCGTGGAGCACCCGTCGAAGAGCTCGTCGGCAATATCGCTGTTTGCTCGGTTCGTGCCCAAAATGGAGGTGCCTAAGATGGCGGAACAGGAAGACTATAAGGTCATTACCATCAATCCTGGGTCGACTTCTACCAAGGTTGCATATTTTGAAGGGGACGAGATGGTTTTTTCGAAGACCATCGAGCACGACGCATCTGAGCTCGCGCGTTTTGAGAATGTGACTGACCAATATGATTATCGTAAAGAGGCAATAGCCCAGGCCTTACGTGACGCTGATGTTCCTGTGGATGAGGTCAAGCTCTTTGCCGCGCGCGTCGGTGGCCTATTCGGCTGCGTTGGAGGGGTATACGAAATAAACCCGGACGGCGTGTTGCTCTATCATTCGCAGCGCGGCGCAGGTCTGGGTGCCCAACATCCCAATCAGCTGGGAGCGCCAATAGCCTCTGCCTTTGCAGTTGCGAATGGCGGCAGGGCCTTTGCCGTGAATCCTCCAGATGTCGATGAGTTTATCGACGTCGCCCGCATCACCGGCATTCCGGGCGTTTATCGGGAAAGTCGCATCCATGCGCTCAATCAAAAAGAAAACGCCATTCGGTATGCCAAGTCGATTGGTAAGCGATATCAGGATCTTAATCTTGTGGTTTGCCATATCGGCGGTGGCGTTTCAGTGACGGCACACCGCAAAGGCAAGATGATAGATTCGAATGACATCATTGGCGGAGACGGTCCCATGGCTCCCACGAGGTGTGGTGCTGTTCCGGGCAAGGCGCTAGTCGACCTCTGTTTTTCAGGAGACTATACGTATAGCGACATCACTTCATATTTCAACAAGAAGGGTGGTTTTGTTGCTCATCTTGATACGGCTGATGCGCGTGAAATCCGCAGAATGATCGATGATGGCGATGAATACGCAAAGCTTGTCTATGATGCCTTCATTTATCAAATTGCCAAGTATGCTGCGAGTTGCTTTGCGCCACTTGAAGGTAATGTTGACGCGATTATCCTCACTGGTGGTATCGCGAACGATGACTATTTGGTTGAAGAGCTTGAGAAGTATCTCGGAAAGATGGCATCAATAGCGGTACAGCCGGGCGAGTTCGAACACGAGGCGCTGTGTGCCGGCGTATTACGCGTGCTTAGGGGCGAAGAGGACCTGCAGATGTACATCGGCGTCCCCGTTTTCACAGAGTTCAAGAAGCCTGTTCGTATTTCCCAGTAACTGCCATTGGCGGATTCGCTTCTTCTCCCGGCAGATCGTTTCTTCCCCTCCTTAGATTCGCTTCTGTCGACTCCTTTTCTGGCCCATCCTGCTTTGCCGCATAGCAGGGTGGGCCGCTTCTTGTTTGGCGAGTGCAGTGGTCATCATGGGTGAGAGTGGCGAGGTCAGTCTGGAGCGAAATTCGCTTGCTAGAGTCCCCAGGCGGGCATGATAAGACAACTGCGATCAATGGCTCCAATCGATTGTGCCATGCAGACAATCATTCCGGTTCCTGTTTCTATCGGGGATTTCGCAAGAACGTCGAAAGCACGGATATGCTTGCGTTGAGGATTGGCGCTTTTCTTGATTTCAACGGGATGCAGCATGCCATTACGTTGGATGAGCACATCGATCTCCCTTGCATCCCTGTCGCGATAAAACCACAGAGATGCGTTATCTCCGCTGTTTGCGATCGTCTTCGCGATTTCTGAAACCACGTAGTTCTCAAATATCTGACCGCTCAATGCGCCTCTCTCAAGTGTTTTTGGGGAGTCCCATTGTCCAAGCCAAGCCGCGAGGCCCGTGTCGTTGAAGTACAGCTTGGGCGTTTTTACTGCACGGCTCAGTGCGTTATTTGAATAAGGGTGCAGCAGAAATATGATGTCGGATTTCTGCAAAATCCCTATCCACTCTTTTGCCTTTGCACGTGAGATGTCGACATCGCGTGCGAGGGAATTAATATTCAGCAGCTGCCCGGTTTGAGCTGCGACGGCACTCATGAATCGAGAGAAATCAAGGAAATCGGCGCTTTTGTCAAGAGAGCGAACATCCCTCTCGATGTAGGTCTGCATATAGCTGGCATAGTAATGACCGGGATTTGAACTCTCCTTGCTTGCCACCTCTGGCATCCAGCCTCGGTAAATCCTCTCATAAACTTGTGGCAGTAGAGCTGGCTCCTGCTGGTCGAGCTTTTGCTGAAGGGGACTAATATCTATTCGTAAGGGCTCGAGTGTTCCTGTGCCAAAGAGCTCATGTTGCGAAAGCGGAAGCATGTGCAATATGCCGACTCTGCCTGCCAAAGATTCACCTGCGAGTTTCATGAGGGGATACGGCTGCGACCCGCTGAGCCAGATGGCTCCCATCTCATCCGGATGCTGATCGGCGAATATCTTCAGATAGGAGAAGAGCTCCGGTGCGTACTGTACCTCGTCGATAATAATCGGCGGCTGATGAATCTGCATAAATAGCTGAGGATCATTGATTGCCAGGGCTCTTTCCTGTATGTCATCAAGTGTGACAATGTAACGGTTTTCCTCTGCGAGATGTGCGAGCATGGTGGACTTTCCGCTTTGCCGCATGCCCGTGAGAAGGACGATGCGAAATTCGGATGCATAGGCGAGGAACTCTGATTCTATGTCGCGGTGGATGTAGTTCATGTTCGGTTCCTCTCTTGGTTATGATGGCTTGGCTTCGAGGATGAAATGGAGTCTTTGCTATAAAACATCGGCTAATTGTATCAGTTATTTGCAAATAGCCGAAGTTTTACAGCACGATTTGCACGTGAGAATTGCATACAACAAGTCTCTCGTTTGTTCTTGCCAAGAAAGACGAAATGCGCATCGAGTCTGTCTGACGGCAAAATAAACTCAGTTTCAGGTAATAAATCGCCTAAAACATGCCATTCGCCGATAAATTGAGCACGTTTGCGATTACATTTGCAGTGAAACAACCGTTCATCCAAAAACTTCTTGACCCCTTATACGCGCGCGCATATCCTCTCGCTCGTGTATCACCCGTTTCATAGCTTCATCGGACAACTATAAGGAGGATATAGTGCCGACTACCGTAACGTCCCAGGCCAACGTGTATCGCGATCGCCTTAGCTTCGCGAAGCTCCCCGAGGTCATGGACATCCCCAACCTGATTTCCATTCAGGTCGATTCGTTCAACAATCTGATGACCGAGGGCCTCGACGAAACCTTCGCGAGCATGTCTCCCATCGAGAACAGCGCGAAGACCCTTTGCGTCGAGTTCGGTGCCCACGAGTTTGGCGATCCCAAGCATTCCGTCGAGGAGTGCAAGAAGCGCGACATCTCGTACCAGGCCCCGCTCTTCGTCGACATTCGCTTCATCAACAAGGAGACCGGCGAGATGCAGGAGTCCAACGTCTTCATGGGCGATTTTCCGCTCATGACGAACCGCGGCACCTTCATCATCAACGGCACCGAGCGCGTCGTCGTCTCCCAGCTCGTTCGCTCGCCGGGCGTGTACTTCTCCGCCGAGCGCGATAAGACGAGCGATCGCACTATATACAATGCTAAGGTCATCCCTACGCGCGGTGCGTGGCTCGAGTTCGAGACCGACAAGCGCGACGTGCTTTCCATCCGCATCGATCGTAAGCGCAAGCAGCCCGCGACGCTTCTTCTTCGTGCGCTTGGCATTGCCGAGACCCGAGACGAGATCATTGACTTGCTCGGTGATAGCGAGATGGTCGAGCGCACGCTCGAGAAGGATCCGTCGTCCACGCGCGAGGAGGCTCTCATCGAGCTCTATCGTCGCCTGCGTCCGGGCGAGCCGCCCACGGTCGACTCTGCGCGCAGCCTGCTCGAGGGTCTGTTCTTCAATCCGCAACGCTATGACCTCGCCAAGGTCGGTCGCTACAAGATCGACAAGAAACTCGGCATCGAGAGCGACTCCTCCACGCTCACGGTCGAGGACATCGTCACCGCGATGCGCTACATCATCAACCTCGCCCAGGGCAACCCTGGCTATCAGGTCGACGATATCGACCATTTCGGCAACCGTCGCATTCGCACGGTTGGCGAGCTCATCAAGAATCAGTTCCGCATTGGCATCAGCCGCATGGAGCGTGTCGTGCGCGAGCGCATGTCCACCTTTGACCCCGAGGACATCTCGCCGCAGTCGCTCATCAACATCCGCCCGATCGTCGCTGCCATCAAGGAGTTCTTCGGTTCCTCGCAGCTCTCGCAGTTCTTCGATCAGACCAACCCGGCTGCGGGCATCACGCACAAGCGCCGCCTGTCCGCACTCGGCCCGGGCGGCCTGTCTCGCGAGCGCGCCGGCTTCGAGGTTCGCGACGTTCACACTTCGCATTACGGTCGCATGTGTCCCATCGAGACGCCTGAAGGCCCGAACATCGGCCTCATCGGCTCGCTGGCAACCTATGCTCGCGTTAACGACTTCGGCTTCATCGAGACGCCGTATCGCCGCGTTGTCGATGGAAAGATCACCGATGATGTCGATTACCTGACCGCGGACGAGGAGGAGAACTACTCCATCGCCCAGGCAAACGAGCCCTTCGATCCCAAGACGCGCGTCTTCGGTTCCGTTGACGAGAAGACCGGCAAGTTCGTTGCCGCCAAGCGCGTCGTCTGCCGTACCAAGAACGCCGACGGCGTCTTCGGCGATCCCGAGGAAGTGCCTGTCGAGGACGTGCAGTACATGGACGTGTCTCCGCGCCAGATGAACTCGGTTGCA
This sequence comes from uncultured Coriobacteriaceae bacterium, assembly GCA_964388185.1. GTDB lineage: Bacteria > Actinomycetota > Coriobacteriia > Coriobacteriales > QAMH01 > QAMH01. The sequence continues at coordinate 2,622 of CAYLYJ010000017.1, read as the reverse complement.
ACCGCGCTCATTCCCTTCCTCGAGCACGATGACGCCAACCGCGCCCTCATGGGCTCGAACATGCAGCGTCAGGCTGTGCCGCTGCTTCGCCCGCAGGCCCCGCTCGTCGGCACCGGCATGGAGCATCGCATCGCCTCTGACTCCGGCGAGCTGCCCCTGGCCAAGCATGCCGGCACGGTCACGTATGTCGATGGTGCCCGCGTTGAGGTCACCGATGGCGATGGCAATATCGACACCTACACGCTGCCCAAGTTCCAGCGCTCCAACCAGAGCGGCTGCATCAACTACAAGCCGCTCGTGAAGTACGGCGACGAGGTCCACATGGGCGACGCTCTGGCCGACGGCCCTTCCACCGATCACGCCGAGCTTGCCCTGGGCCAGAACCTCATGATCGCCTACATGCCGTGGGAAGGTTACAACTACGAGGACGCCATCATCATCTCCGAGCGCGTCGTCGCCGAGGACCTGCTCACGTCCATCCACATCTCCGAGCACGAGATCGACGCGCGCGACACCAAGCTCGGTCCCGAGGAGATCACCCGCGAAATCCCGAACCTCTCCGAGGACATGCTCGGCAATCTGGACGCCGACGGTGTCATCCGCATTGGCGCCGAGGTGCACCCGGGCGACGTGCTCGTCGGCAAGGTCACGCCCAAGGGCGAGACCGAGCTCACCGCCGAGGAGCGCCTGCTGCGCGCCATCTTCGGCGAGAAGGCCCGCGAGGTTCGCGACACGTCCCTGAAGATGCCGCACGGTGCTTCGGGTCGCGTCATCGGCATCTCGCAATTCTCGCGCGCTGCCGGCGATGAGCTTCCCCCGGGAATCAACGAACTCGTGCGCGTGTACGTCGCGCAGAAGCGCAAGGTCCAGCAGGGCGACAAGCTCTCCGGTCGCCATGGCAACAAGGGCGTCATCTCGCTGGTGCTTCCGGTCGAGGACATGCCCTACATGGCAGATGGCACGCCTGTCGATGTCATCCTCAATCCCCTGGGCGTTCCCTCTCGTATGAACGTCGGTCAGCTGCTCGAGAATCACCTTGGCTGGGCCGCGCTCAACGGCTGGAGCGATGATCCGAAGAGCGACGAGCCAGTTGAGGGACCCTTCTTCGTATCCACGCCGATTTTCGACGGCGCGACCGAGGAAGAGATCTCGGATGCCATCATCAAGGGCAACAAGAACCGCGTGAACAAGGCCAAGAAGCGCTATGGCGACATGTTCTACGAGCCGTTCGTCGCGCAACTTTCCGCCACGGGCAAGGCTGACCTCTACGACGGTCGCACGGGCGAGAAGTTCCGTGAGCAGATCACCGTGGGCCAGACCTACATGCTCAAGCTCTCGCACATGGTCGACGATAAGATCCATGCCCGCTCGACCGGTCCTTACAGCCTCATCACCCAGCAGCCGCTCGGCGGCAAGGCCCAGTTCGGCGGTCAGCGCTTCGGCGAGATGGAGGTTTGGGCACTGTACGCATATGGCGCGGGCAGCGTCCTGCAGGAGATCCTCACGGTCAAGTCCGACGACACAGCCGGTCGCGTGAAGGCCTACGAGTCCATCGTCAAGGGCGAGAACATCCCCGCGCCCGAGTTGCCCGAGTCGTTCAAGGTTCTCGTCAAGGAGATGAAGTCGCTCGCGCTCGATGTCGAGCTCATCGGCCGTGACGGCAAGGATGAGACCGACGCGCTCACCGAGACCATTGAGGTGCTCGATGCGTCAAGCGAAGTCGCCGAGGCCGGTAATCCCGGCATCGATCTCAACCTCGATGCGCTCGACATGCTCACTGACGGTATTGCCGAGATGAACGCCAATGCAGCCGACCTTTTGGGCTATCCCGAAGGTGGTGAGGAGCTCATCGGCGGCACCGTATCCGATGATGGCGACGAGGTGCTGATTGGCGCTGCCACCCCCACGGATGACGATGCGCCTGTCGATGTCGACGAGGGACTGCTCGGCGGCATCATCACCGAGGACAATCCGCTTCATGACGAGATCGAGGAAGCTGTCGAAGATCAGATCGCCGAGTCTGCGATCGAAGAGGATCAGGATGCGTATATCGATGGGGCCGAAGAGCTCCTCGGCGATGCGTCGGCCGATCCCGGCATTGCGATTGACGTGAACGTGGATGAGCAGCCCGAGATGGATGACGACCCTGAGGGAGAGGAGTAGGCCATGACCGTATTTGACGTCAATAACTTTGATGAATTCCATATTGGCCTGGCAAGCGCCGAGAAGATCCGCTCCTGGTCGCACGGTGAGGTCAAGAAGCCCGAAACCATCAACTACCGCACGCTCAAGCCCGAGAAAGACGGTCTGTTCTGCGAGAAGATCTTTGGCCCGACCAAGGACTGGGAGTGCGCCTGCGGTAAGTACAAGCGCATTCGCTTCAAGGGCATCGTCTGCGAGCGTTGCGGCGTCGAGGTGACGCGCGCGAAGGTTCGTCGCGAGCGCATGGGTCACATCGAGCTCGCTGCTCCCGTGAGCCACATCTGGTACTTCAAGGGCAGCCCGAGCCGTCTTGGCTACCTGCTTGACATCCCGCCGAAGGACCTCGAGAAGGTTCTGTATTTCGCGAGCAATATCATCACCTGGGTCGACAAGGAGGCCCTGGCCGAGGATGCGTCCGAG
>CAYLYJ010000016.1:0-22105 GCA_964388185.1 uncultured Coriobacteriaceae bacterium | reverse complement strand
CTAAACTACCATGTTGTTCAATCACAGAGTTTCACGGGGCTCTGAAAGCGAACCCATTAAGAATACTCGTGGTACGACGCGAAAGCAATAAAAATATGCTAAGTGGATGGTGCTTTTTGCCCTCTAGAGCTTGCCTTGCGACTGGCGCTGCGCCATCTCTTCTTCTTCGGGAGCAACAAGGGTAGGATCGACGACGTCGACATGCGTTGCCTCATCGCTCACGTTGTCATCAGCCGCATCGGATGCAGGCAGCTCAGGCTCGGCATCAAGCGCCTCAGCGACATCGACCGGATTGAGCGCGGGAGGTACCTCGACCGAAGAATCGGATGTTACGGCAACGTTCACCGGCTCGCCCGTGGGCGGTGCAGGCATCTCGGAAGCACCAGCGGGCGCGTGCGGAGGATGCGGTGCATCAGGCTGACCTCCTGCGACCTCGAAGGGCAACGGATCGTCCTTGGTACCCCATGCAGCCACGTTGAACTGGCGCGTCCAGTAGCCAACGGCCCTGGCAAGCAACAGCTGAACGAATACGGAATAGACGAACCAGACATAGGAAATCAGGAGGAGCAACGGCAGCATGGTCATGACAAGCGTCACGAGATAGCCAACGATGGCAGAATCGGGATAGCCGCCACCGCTCGCCATGAGGATAAGCGGGGTAAGCGTCGCGCCGAGCACGAGCGCGAGAATGATGGCCACGATGATGCCGATGATGATGCCGCCGATAATCTCGAAGAGAATCACCATGCCGAAGATGCGCATGATGCCACCGAAGTCTTGCTTGATCATGGCCCAGATCTTGCCAATCTGCAGACCCGTGCCCAGGCGATCGTACATGGTCATGCGAATGGTGCCTACCCAGCTGATGACGCAGGCGAAAACGGCGAGCACAATGCCGATGACGTTGACGACCCAACCGAGGGCGGCAAAACCGAAGTTGCCGGGGCTGACCACCATATAGCGACCCGTTGCCGTGTAGATGCCGGTTTCCATACCCATCGAGCTGAACCAGCTGCCGATCGACATGACGATACCCGGAATAAGCGCGATGAGAAATGCGATGACCAGCGCAAACCAACCCCAACGCAGCATCTTGCTGCCCGGACGGCTGTAAATCTTCTTGGGCATGGGCGTGTCAACACCCCAGGCGGCCTTATGCGCCCACTCCCACGCATAGCCATACACGGTCATCTGACCGAAAATAGGAATGAATTCGATGAGACCAAGCAGACAAATCTTGCCAAACCAGCCCTTAGAACCCTTGATATCACCATAACTCGTGCGGAAGTACTTTCCGCTGTAGTTGGCCTTGTCCATGACTTCCCTCCGATTAAGCGACTATGAGATTAGTCTTCGTTCCATAGTATCATGTGCGGCGCTCTCAAGTGCATCATTGAGCGGCTGAAGTTTCACCTCGGGATAGCGGCGGCGCAGCGCAAGCTCAATGAGCGTATCCGCGACTCGTGGGTTCTTGGGCAGCAGCGGACCATGGCTGTAGGTCGCAATGACGTTGCGATAGCGCAAGCCTTCGGTGCCGTCCTCGCCATTGTTGCCATGCCCCTTCAGCACCGTACCAAGCGGGATCGCTCCCTCTCGCAAGTTCGTGCGACCTGCATGGTTCTCGAATCCGATGACCACGGGCGCTCCCTCGACGGCATCTGCCCGAAACGCGATGTTGCCAATGAGGCGCATATCGCCTGCCTCGGTATACATGGGCAGCGCACCGATATACGTGGATGTGCAGCCCTCGTGATCAACGTAGTACTCGCCGAGAATCTGGTAGCCACCGCATATCGCGAGCACGGGAACATCATCTTCAATAGCCCGTTGCAAACGAGCCGCCTTTGAGCCCGCGGTGCCGACACCCAGATCTGCAAGCAGGGTGCGCTGGTCGAAATCCTGGCCACCGCCGATGAAGAAGAGGTCGATATCCTCGAAATCAGCATCCTGACCAGCACCCAAATCAATCACCCGCGCATCGATACCTCGCCATTTGCAGCGCTTGACAAGCGTAATCGTATTGCCGCGGTCTCCATAGAGATTGAGCAGATCGGGATAGAGATGACCAATCGTGATGTGCATACGCTCGTCATCCATCATCTAGCCCTCCCAGAATCCCGCAAGGCCGAGAACACTTGCCGCCTTCGCGCGAAAGCCGAGCATCGCCGAATAGTTTGCGACGACGGTCACGGCATGATCCATGTGCCCAAGTTCCTCGATGAGCTCGCCGTAATCGTGCACAATGCGAATGCCAGACGCGGGCATACCGGCATACTTGAGACGCAACGCCATGTCCTCGGCACGATCGCCGCTGCAAATAGCGGTGCTCTTGCGCGCGCAAATCGCCTCCCAGCCAGCATCATAGATCCATGAGACATCCGTACCGTCGCATTCCCGGTCATTGAGTATGCACACGAGACCCATACCCTCGTCGGTCTCGTTAAGCAACAGGTTGATAATCTGATTGCAGCCAGCAGGGTTCTTCATGAGCATGAGACGCACCTTGGTGCCATTCACGTCGAGCACCTCGGAACGACCAAAGCCATGCTTGAACTTGCCGAGCGCCTCGAAGGCTTGCTCCTTGGAGAAGCCAAAGGCCAGAAGGCCGGCGACAACACATGCGCAATTGTAAATATCGTAGCTCGCAGGCACGTCGACCGGTACAACCGAGTTAACACCGTTGACGCTCATTTCGAGCACGCAGCTATCGCTTCGGCGTTCGAGTATCCTCTCCACCGCAACCGCAGGAACAGGACGAGCATAACCGCAGGCCAAACAACGAAATCCGCCCAGGTGCGCAAACGTGACATAGTCGTATTCGTACTCGCTCCCGCACATGATGCAGTGCGTCGCATCCGAGAGATCGGCTACGCGCTCAGGATAAATCTCGCAGCTTACTCCATAGAAGATTGCCTCGTTGTCGACCTTCTGGGCAATCGAGGCCACCATCGAATCGTCAGCATTGAGGCACAATGTCGCATGTGGGGAATTGATGACACCCGCCATGATGTTCTCGAGCGTGTGCGTGACCTCACCATAGCGGTCGAGCTGGTCGCGAAAGACGTTCGTGATGACAAGAACGTCCGGGTCAAGCTGTTTGCAGACGCGACGCAACGCGCCCTCGTCACACTCGATGGCGGCAAGCTTGTAGCGCGGCTTGCCGGTGATACTGGAACGGATGGCAAACTCGGTCGTGATGCCCTGGATAAGATTCGCGCCGCTACGATTGTAGAAGGCCTGCTCACCCATGTTCTCGAGCGCCTGGGCGATGATATGCGTGGACGTCGTCTTGCCGTTGGTGCCCGTGATGACAATAGTGCGCACGCCCCGGCTCAGCCGATGCAGATATTCCGGATCGATCTTGAGCGCAAGCTTGCCGGGCAATGAGGTGCCGCCGCGTCCGAGCAGGCGCAGCATATGGTACGTCGCCTTGCAGACGAGCGCCGCACAGACCGTCCTCGCACCCATAGGCTATTCCTCGCTCGTCGCGTCCTGGGCATTTGCGCCGGCGCGTTCGAGCAGGTGCGCGATGCGCTCGGTATAAACGGGATCTTCGATGCCGGCGAGAGCGACATCCACCGTGGGGGCCGCATCCCAAAGCTGCTCGAGACGGTAATAGTCGCGTGGGCCGGGTTGGAAGATATGCACGACAATAGGGCCATAATCCATGAGCACCCACTCGCTCTCGTCGAGGCCCTCGATGCTCACCGGCTTGATGCCGAAATCCTTGAAAAGTCGCTCTTCGACTTCCTCGGCAATCGCATCAACGCGGCGATTGTTAGCCGCCGTGCAGATTACGAAGTAGTCGGTGACGTTGAGAAGATCTGACACGTCCTGGATGACGATGTCGGTGCCCTTCTTCTCGTCGATGGCGCGTGCGGCAACGAGTGCCTGCTCCTTGAATGCGCTGTGCTCGGTCAACGTGCCCCCTTACGGACGTGCAAGTTTGCTTGCGTTAATGATAGCGAATTGTATTACAAGACGACGTCGGGATCGCCCTGGCGCGACTTGTCAATGGGATGATGACGTTCGACCAAACTATTCCAAATGTCGAGCGCAACCGGATCAATGAAGCGTTTGCGCTCGATGAGCGAGACCATCGTCGTTGCATATGCCTCGAAATAGAGCTCACCAAGCGATGCCTCGCCTACCATCTTGCGCAGACGCTTGATCTGCGGACGCCCCTTCGTCTTTCGAAGTGGCTCGATCATGTCGGCCGTAAAGATAATGATATCCAGGTCGCTCATCTCGAAATCGCCAAGCGTGTGTTTGTGGATAGCGCTGATGATGTCATCACTCAGCTCAGGAAACTCACGTTTGACGGCAGCAGCACCCGTGAACGAGTGGAGAACCGGATACAGGTACTCGATGTTATCGGGGCGCTTGATGCCCAGCTCGTCAAGACGCGCCGGCAGCTCGTCGTCAGTCAACAGCTTATCCCAGTCATGCAACAACCCCGCGATGCGAGCATCGAACTCGTTGGCCCCGTATATGCACGCAAGCTCGGCAGCGCACTCGGAAACCGAGTGAACGTGCTCGAGTCGCTTGCCCGACAGGCGATCGTCCACTGCCTCGGTCACGCGTTTCAGCAGCTTCTTGTCTTTCTTCACGTTTCGTCTCTCTTTCAGCCTTGCGTGTTTTGGTACAGCCCCACCTCGGTAAGAAACGTCCAGACAGAAGAAGGGATCATATCGCTCACGTCATGGCCCTGCGCAATTTGCTCGCGCACTTGGGTCGAGGAAACATCGACTTGGGGAACATCGAGGTAAATGGTGTCGAAGTCAATGGAGCTTGCTGCGAGTGCATCGCGCACACGCTGCGTTGACTGCCCTGGACGCTTCGCCACGACAATCGTGCACAAACGCGCCACATCAGACACGCGCTTCCAGCCGGGAAGCGTGACGGCGGAGTCGGTACCCATGATGAAGAAGAGCTGCGCGTCCTCATGGCATTGCGCGAGCTCTTCGAGCGTGTCGGCCGTATAGGTCACGCCTGCACGCTCGACTTCGCACAGGTCAAGCTCGAAAAGCGGTTCATCTTCGATAGCAAGCGCAACCATATGCGCGCGATTGGCTGCAGAAGCGAGCTCCTGTCCTTGCTTGAAATTGGGATTACCCGCGGGAATGAAGAGCACACGATCAAGATCAAGCTGCTCGGCAACGCTTTTTGCGATGACGATATGCCCGTTGTGCACGGGATCGAAGGTCCCGCCCATGATGCCAATGCGTTCGTGCACGTTCTAGCCTCTGATCTGACCCTCGCCGCTCACGAGATACTTGACCGATGTGAGAGCAGCTGCTCCCATGGGGCCACGCGCATGTAGCTTCTGCGTGCTGATACCGATCTCGGCACCCAGGCCAAACTCGCCGCCATCGGTAAAGCGCGTTGAGGCATTTGCATAGACGACGGATGCATCAACCTCGCGCTGGAAGCGATCGACGACGCTCACATCTTGCGAGATGATGCTCTCTGAATGTCCCGTGCCATACATGTTGATATGCGCAATCGCTTCATCGACTCCCGTCACGCACTTGACGCTTATCTCCATGTCGAGATACTCGGTACCCCAATCCTCTTCGGTCGCCGCGATGGCCTCGATGCCGTGTGCCGCAGCGATGGCAGCAGCCGGCGCATCAGCATGAATGGTCACGCCCGCCCGCGCAAGCGCCATGAGCAGCGTAGGTAGGAAGGTCTCGGCAACCTCTTCGTCGATGAGCAGGCTCTCGCACGCATTGCAGACACCGGGACGTTGGGTCTTCGCATTCATAATAATGGGCTCCACATAGGCAGGGTTCGCCTGCTTATGAATGTAAATGTGGCAGTTGCCCGTTCCGGTCTCGATGACGGGAACGGTCGCGTTCTTCACGCAATGCTGGATGAGCCCCGCACCACCACGCGGAATGAGCACGTCAACCAAGCCGGCGAGGTTCATGAGCTCGTCTGTCACCTCGTGGCCTGGGCTCTCGATGCTCTGGATGCAGTCGATGGGCAGACCGGCGGCCTGGGCGGCCTGGGCGAGAACCTGGGAGATAGCCAGACACGAGCGCTGCGCGATACTGCCGCCGCGCAGGATGCAGGCATTGCCCGTCTTGATGCACAGGCCGGCAGCATCAGCGGTGACGTTGGGACGAGCCTCGTAGATCATCGCGACAACACCGAGCGGCACGCGGTACTTGATCATGCGCAGGCCATTGTAGAGCTCACTTCCCTCAAGGACTTCGCCAAGCACCTCGGGCTGAGCTGCGACTTGGCGCAAACCATCTGCAATGCCGTCAATGCGTTCATGTGAGAGCATGAGACGATCGAGCAGCGGACCAGGCGTGCCGTTCTCGCGCGCCGCATCCATATCGGCCTTGTTGGCCGCGAGAATTTCCGGAGCATGTTCGATGAGTGCATCGGCCATTTTGTTGAGCGCGTTGCAACGCTGCTGCGAGCTCGTCTGCGCCAGTGCACGCGATGCGATACGCGCCTTCTTCGCCTTCTCCAATGCCTCGCCCATGTGCCGTGCCCTTTCTCCTCTGCCGTGATGTGTTGCAGTCATTATACGGGAGCGTCAGCCCTCATTCTCGTCAATCATCGCCGCGATGCGCCGCATACGATGGTACACCGCGCTCTTGGACAGCGGTGGATCAGCCAGCTCGCCAAGTTCCTTGACCGTGGCGTCCGGATGCTTGATGCGCAGCAAGGCGACCTCGCGCAGTGATTCGGGAATCGACTCGATACCTCTTTGCCCGACAAGGCGACGAATGCACTCGATTTGTCGCAGCGATGCCTTCGTCGATTTGACCTGGTTGGCTATCTCGGCATTGACCCTACGGTTCGTGTCGTTGCGCACCGACTTGATGACACGTGCGTTCTCGATGGCAAGTGCACTTTGGCATGCACCAATAAAGGCAAGTAGGGCGATGATTTGCTCGATACCCTTTATGTATATCACGTACATATTATGTCGACGAATATGGCGCGCCCGTATGCCATGCTCGCGCATGAGCTCAAGACAAGCCACTATGAGCTCTTCGGACGGACCGGCCAGCTCGAAATGAAAGGCACCACGCGGATCGGCTATATAGCCACCGCCCAAAAACGCGCCACGCAGATAGGCCCCGGCGCAACAGGAATTGCCCACGATCTCGGGACGAATGCCGCCTTCGAAGCCGGATTCACCCAGAATGCCCATATCGTGCAAGGCATCGGTGAGCCCCGCCTGCGATGGCACGGTGATGAGATAGTTGTGTGTCTTATGCAGAATGCTACGGCGCACGGTGAGGTTGGTGGCGAGCTCATAGACGCTGTGAAGCAGGCGAATCGCTGTACGGGCGACGCTTGCCGTCTCGGTCGCAAGCTCGAGACGCGGGCCTTCGCCGCTGATGGAGAGCGTGCCCTCAATGCGGATGAGCGCGGAGAGCTCGGCTCGATCACATTGGGAGCAGACAGGCTCGATGCGAGATAGCTCGTCTTTCACCTCTGACGTGAATGACACGCCGTCAGCACCTCCTGAAACGCCTTGGCAAGTTTATCGCGATCATGCCAAGTGGGACGAACCGGATCGACCAGGTCACGCACCATGGGCTGCACGCCAAGCTCGTTGATTCTATTTACGATCTCGTCACTCGCCTCGACATGGGCGAGCTTGCCCGCCCTGCGCCCCTTCGTGTACTTTCGCGCATCGGAGTAATCGGTGAGTGTCGGGAAAACGCCGCTTGCCATCGGGCTCGTGTCGGCATTGCGATGAATGAGCGCGATATCTAACAGACCGCGCATGCCATGACGCGTAAGCGCGTCGACATAGTCGTAGCAGTTCATACCCCAGGTCTCGCCCTGCATGTCGGCAAGCGAGCATACGAAGAGCGTGCACGCGGGATCATCCTCACGGTCATGCGCCTCGCGTATCGCCTCGACGACGCCGGGAACGAGCAGGTTAGGGATAATCGAAGTGAACAGTGAACCCGGGCCGAGCACAATGAAATTGGCCTCGCGTATGACGCGCAGAGCCGCTGGATAGGCCTGGGCATCGGCCGGATGCAGCGAGACATAGCGCATGCTGCAGTCCGCATCGCTGATGACCGCTTGACCCTCAAGCTCGGTGCCGTCGTTGGTCAGACCGTAGAGACTCACATCATGCAGGGTTGAGGGATATACGTGTCCACGCGCTTCAATGAGACCTTCGCATACACGAATCGCATCGGGAAAGGAGTTGGTCTCGTCGGCGATGGCCGTGAGAATAAGGTTGCCGAGCGAATGGTTGTCGAGATAGTCGAAGCGATGACGGAAGGCACGCGCGAGAATGCCCTCGTAGTTTGCCGACATGGCACTGATGCATTTGCGGATATCGCCGGGCGGAATCACACCACCGCGCTCACGCAGGATACCAGTGGAACCACCATCATCGACCATGGCCACGACCGAAGAAACCTTGCAGCCCATATCGAGCAGGGTGCGGATGGATGCGGGCGCGCCCGTGCCGCCACCAATGACAACAGCGTTCGTCCGATTCATGACAGCCTCCTAATTGACTTCAGCGAGCGCCAAGTCGCGGTGGGCAGTGTTCACGCGATAACCCGCCTGGGAGAGATGTTGGCCGGTCATGGCGGCAAGCGCGACGCTGCGATGCTGACCGCCCGTGCAGCCCACCCCGATGGTGAGGTACTGCTTGCCCTCCTGGATATAGCCGGGAATGATGTCGTCAAGCAAGGCGTACCAACGCGTGAGAAAGCGCTTGGTCTCGGGCTGCCCGAGCACGAATTCCGAGACTTCATGATCAAGCCCCGTCTTGGTGCGCAATTCCTTGTCATAGTAAGGATTGGGCAAGAAGCGCACATCAATGACGATATCTGCATCAATGGGGGCGCCATGCTTGAATCCGAAGGAGTAAACCGAAATGCGCATCTCGTCGAGGTCGTTTTCGGAAGCAAAAAGCGCACGGATCTTGGCGCGCGTCTCCTGAGGGCGTGTGATGCTCGTATCGAGCACATAATCGGCCTGGTCGCGTGCCTCGGCAAGCAACTCGCGCTCCTTGCGGATACCGTCAAGCACCGACATGTCACCCTCGCATAGCGGATGACGGCGACGTGTCGCCTTGTAACGATTCAACAGCTGTTCATCTGTCGAATCGAGGAAGAGTACCTTGGTGGTGACGCCCATTTCATCAAGCTTGTCGAGTTCGCGAGCCAGCTCCGGGAAGAACTCCTGGGCGCGCAGGTCGCAGACAACAGCGAGCTTGCGCGAGGAGCCGGCGTTGAGGCCAGCGAGGCTCACGAGATTGAGGAGCAGCGACGGCGGCAGATTGTCGATGCAGAAGTAACCGAGATCCTCGAAGGTGTGCATGGCTTCGGTGCGTCCCGCGCCGGACATGCCCGTGATGACGATGAGATCGGGACCAAGCGATGATGGATCGAGCTCTTCGACAGCATCTTGCTGAGCCATGGAACTCCCCTTTATCGAAATTGCAGGAGCTCACAGTATACCGCGAGTGAGCATGGCATCGCAGGACCGTCATATTGTCCGCAAGGTTTGCGTGGTACTGCTCCGCTTCGCAGCTTGTCTACGCGCAAACCGTCACGTTTTAGCTGTCGGGACTATGCTCGGCATCGAAGTCGAGGATGACGGCATAGAGGTCTTCGGCGACTTGCTTGGGTATGCCGGGCACAGCCTCTATTTCCTCGAGACTTGCCTCGCGCATGCGCTTGACGCTACCGAAGTGCTTGAGGAGCTGCTTGCGCCGTTTGGGGCCCAGGCCGGGAACATCGTCGAGGATGGAGGCAACCATGCCCTTGTCGCGCAGTTCGCGATGAAAGGTGATGGCGAAGCGATGGGCCTCGTCACGCACATGTTTGACAAGGTACAACGAAGGACTGCCGCTAGGCAGCACAACGGGGCCCGTATCATCCCAGGGCACGTAGAGTTCCTCGTCCTTCTTTGCCAAGCCCGCCATTGGAATGTCGAGACCGAGCTCGGACAGCTCGTTGATGGCAGCAGTGAGCTGTGGCTTGCCACCGTCGAGGATGAGCAAGTCGGGCCGGCTGCCAAATCGCTCGTCTTCCATGCGCTCGGGCGCGTAACGGCGCCGCAGCACCTCGCTCATCATCGCAAAGTCGTTCGCCTCTCCGTATTCCTTGCGAATCTTAAAACGACGGTACTGTGACTTGTCGGGCCTGCCACCCGTGAAGACAACCATCGAGGCAACGGAGTAGTTGCCATGGATGGTCGAGATGTCGAAGCACTCGATGCGCATGGGTGGCTCGGGCAACGCGAGCGCGCTTTCGAGCTGCAATAACGCCAGATCGATGCGTTCCTCGTCGTAGCGCGTACGCATCTTGTGGCGCATGAGCGCGTGCTTGGCGTTGAGTGCCGCGAGTTCGAGCAGCTGATTGCGCTCGCCGCGCTCGGGCACGACGACATGCACCTTGGCACCATGCGGGCTCGCAAGCCGCTCGGTGAGCCATTGCTCGAGCGGTCGCGTCACCTCTCCTGGAAGGTGCTCGGCGATGACCACCTCGTGCGGCAGCTCGGTCGTCTGATCGTAGTATCTGGACAGAAATTGCCCGACCAGATCGGCCTCGGGAACATTGAGGCCCTTGTCGAGCACGAAATCGTTGCTAATGATAATGCGGCCGTTGCGTACGACGAAAACATGGGCAGCGGCAATGGTCTCCTCGCGGAAGAAGCCGATGACATCGATGTTGAGCGGGCGCGAGAGCACCGCCTTCTGCTTTTCCTGCAGCGCCTTAATGGCTTCGAGACGATCACGCGTGCGAGCGGCATGCTCGAAATCGAGTTCGGCTGCCGCCTCCTTCATCTCGGCCTCGAGCTCGCCCACGAATTCATCGCGCTCGCCTGCCAAAAAGCGCTCGACGCGGGCAACGAGCGGAGCGTATTCCTCGGGCGTGATGGCTGCGCAACACGGGCCCGTGCCCTTGCCGATGTGATAGGCGAAGCACGCCTTGTCGTCGGGCGTGGGCCAGCGCCCCGCCTCGATCATGCGCGTCATCTTGCGGTACTGCTCGCAGGATACGGCGCAGATGGGAACGATGCGCCGCACGGTATCGATGGTCTCTCGTGCCGCCCGCGCATCGGTGTAGGGCCCGAAGTAGCGTGTCCCGCTCTTGTGCTTTTCGCGCGTGAACTTGATGGCGGGATAGGCGGCGCTCTTCGTGATGGCGATGAACGGATAGCTTTTGTTGTCGCGATAGTCGACGTTGAAGGGCGGGTTGTATTGCTGGATGAGGTTCTTCTCGAGCACGAGCGATTCGGTCTCGTTATTCACCACAATGTAGTCGAAAGAGGCGACCTGCTCCATCATGAACGGAATCTTGAGGCGCTCGTCTTGCCCGGAAACGTACTGCATCATGCGCGCACGCAGATCAACGGCCTTGCCAACGTAGAGTATCTCGCCCTCGGCGTTCTTCCACAGGTAGCAACCCGGGCTCTCGGGCACGCCCTTCAGCTGCTCGCGCAAGTCGGGAATGTTGCTATGCTCCGGAGCGTTCGTCATGGCGGGGCTCATGTTCGGGATCGATGCCGTTGGTGTCGTACACGAAGTCACCGCGTCCATGGCGCTGACGCACCGGGTCAAACAGACCAATCTTGTACACGATGATGGCCGAGGCAATAAGTAATAGGATGAAAATCACCAGCTTAGCCGTACCGCCAAGCACCCACATGAGTAGAGTGCCAATGCAGAGTATGGCCGTCCACAGGTAAATGAGCAGCACCGCCTTACGCTGCGAGTAGCCGCGCAGAAGCAGGCGGTGATGAATATGGCCGGCATCGGGCGTGGCAATCGACTCGTGCTTGCGCAAACGACGCACGATGGCGGCAGCCGTGTCGATGATGGGAATGAGCGCCACGATGATGGGGACGATGAGCAGAGTCACCGAAAGCAGGCGCGTGGTACCCACCAAGGATACTGAGCCGAGTAGCAGGCCGAGCAGCATCGAGCCCGAATCGCCCATGAAAATGCTTGCCGGATAGAAATTGTAGATGAGAAAGGCCCCAGCCACCGCGGCGGTAATCGCCGCAAGCAGCGCAGCTTCGGTTTGCTGCAGCGTCATGAACATGATGAAGAGCGTGATGGCCGCCATGCCAGTAATGCCCGCGGCAAGACCATCAAGACCGTCGATGAGATTGATGATGTTGATAAAGCAGACAAGGTATATGACCGTGATGGGATACGCCCAGATTCCGAAGTCGATGATGAGCGCGGAACCGGGAACCTGAAACGCATGCAGAATCGTGCCCGTACCGGCGATGATGCATGACGCGAGTACTTGACCGACAAACTTCACGCCCGGCCCGAGGCTGCGCACGTCATCGATGACGCCCACGATCACGATGAACGCGAGCCCGGCGAGCACACCGAGGGATCTGATGTTCACCTCACCCGGAATGTAGAGAGGGCCGTTCCAGAAACCAGTTCGCTCGCCAATATATTCGATGATGATAGCAACGAGCAGACCACCGAACATGGCAACGCCGCCCATGCGCGGGACGGGCCTGCGATTGACGCGGCGCGGACCGGGCTCATCGACAATGCCATGCGCCGTCGCGAAGCGCCTGACGGGAGGAACGAAGACGGCCGTCGCGGCAAAGGCAATGGCGAAGATTAGCAAGTAGTGTATCCACGTTTGCATGTGGCTAAGTATACGGCATTCTCAGACGCTACGCGGATACGAGCCGATGACCTTGACCTCACGCATCTTCATGCGCAGGCAGTTGAGCGCAACCTGAATATTGGGATCGTCGGCGTATCCGTCGATGTCCATGAAGAACATGTAGTCCCCCAGGTCCTGCTTGGTCGGGCGCGACTGGACCATCGTGAGATTGACGCCGGCGAAGAAGAGCTCCGACAGAATCATCTGCAGCGTACCTGGACGATCGGCGTTCATGAAGAGCGCCAGCGTGCTCTTGCCCGGACCCTCATGCGCGACCGGCCCCTTGCCGATGATAACGAAGCGCGTCTGGCTGCTCAGGTTGTCCTCGATGGCTTCCTCGTAGATATCGATGCCACAAATCTCGGCGGCAAGCGGCGCTGCGATGGCAGCAACGGTCTTATCGGCAGCGGCCATCTCGGCGGCTGCTGCCGTCGAATTGGCGAGGCGAAGCTGGCGGCCGGGGAGGTTCTGATTAATCCAGCGACGACATTGGCCGATGCCTTGGGTATGCGAAGCAATGGTCGTCACATCGTCAAGCGTGGCAGCCGGATTGAGAAGCAGCGCCTGATGGATGTCGATGGCGATCTCTCCCAGGATCTCCGCGCGTGAGGTGAAGGCAAACGCATCGAGAACGGCCGTGACCGAACCCTCGAGCGAGTTCTCGATGGGGACGATACCGTACTCCGCCTTGCCGCGCTCAACGGCCTCGAAGACCTCGGGAAGTGATTCGCAGGGCAGCGGATCGTAGTCGGCGGGTAGCGAGCCACGCTCAACGAGCGCGCGCACCGCCATATCGGAAAAAGTCCCGATGGGTCCAAGAAATGCGTAGGTCGGTTTAGATTGAGACATGTGCGTGAGTACCTTCGTTTAGCTTGCGTTGACTGGGAATTCTAGCACAGCTGCGTACGGGTTATTCCGCGCAGAGCCACACATCTCCCTGACGCATGATGAAACCCTCGCGTTCGAGCTCGGCAAGTATGGCTTCAACCTCTTCGGGCGAAGGCTCCTCGCGCCCTGCCTCGCGCTCGCTATGCGCCAAGTCACGCAGCAGCTCCTCGCTCGTCAGGCCATCGTCGATGACCCGACGCAGCAGGTAGGCCCGTTTTTGCCGATGGCTTCCCTCGAATTTTGATTGACGCGTGTAGTGTTTGCTCTTGCGCGTGGGGTTGGCCATCGTCTTCTTCAGATACGCCCCATAGTCGAGCAGGGCGTAGTACCAATCGCGCACGCATGCATCCTGCGGACACGCCATCTCGACGAGGGGAACGAGCTGCTTGTCGCTCACGACTTCGTGCTCGCCAAAAAATTCGTGGATGAAAACAGCACGAACATTGGTCTCGAGGTACATGTCTGGCTGCTGGAATGCAAATATGCGCACACCCGCAGATGTCGAAGGGCCGATACCCGGCAGGGCCAGCAACGCCTTCTTATCGGAGGGGATGACACCATCGTGGATGGCAACCACCTCCTCAGCACAGCGCTTGAGATTGAGCGCACGTCTGTTGTATCCCATGCCCTGCCACAACTCGAGCACCGGCGGCAGCGGAGCCGCAGCAAGTTCGGTGATAGTCGGAAACGTGTCGAGCCACTGCTCCCAGCGCCCCATGACGCGCGAGACCTGAGTCTGCTGGAGCATGACCTCGGAAAGCAGAATTGCATAGGGATCGTAGGTATTGCGCCAGGGCAGGTCGCGATAGAGCTCGCGACCTTGCTCCCAGATGGTTTCGATGAACGCATCGAGCTTCGCAGCTGAGAGATCCATGATCACGAGTCCCAGTCGACAATCTCCCAGCCGCGTTTCTTGGCAATACGCTCAAGCTTCTTGTCGGGATCGATGACCGTGACCTCATTCGCAAGCTCAAGCATGGGAATATCGCTGTAATGATCGCTGTAAGCGCGTTCGAGCACCCAGTTGCGCGAACCAAACATGTCATCGCAAAGCTGGATGAGCAGGCGGAGCTTTTCGCGTCCTTGCACGGGAACACCGACGACCTTGCCCGTGTAGTGATCGTCCTTCTCCTCCATTATGGTCGACACCTGTCCGTCAAAGCCAAGCTCCTCGACAATGGTCGTGGTAATGGGCTTGAAGGACGCCGATGCCAGCACCACCTTCATGCCGTCTTCGCGACAGCGCTTGATCTCGCGAATCGCACCAGGACGAATGCGCTTGCGGATACGACGATTGAAGACGTCCATGATCTCTTCATCGACTTCCTCGACCGTGGAGCTGGTGAGCGCGGAGAAGAGAAGCTCACGGGGCGTGGACTCCACCTGTGGCAGACGCAGACGATAGCGGATACCCCAGATGCCCATAAGAATGGCCTTGTGTA
Source organism: uncultured Coriobacteriaceae bacterium (assembly GCA_964388185.1). Classification (GTDB taxonomy): domain Bacteria; phylum Actinomycetota; class Coriobacteriia; order Coriobacteriales; family QAMH01; genus QAMH01. The sequence continues at coordinate 7,125 of CAYLYJ010000016.1, read as the reverse complement.
CGGGCAGCTGGCGATGACGCAGCAAGCTCGTCGTGAGCTTGAGCGGGGACTCTCCGTCGATGATCGTGCCATCGAGGTCAAAGGCGGCAACACGTACCAATACGTCTCTCCCGTGCGTGAAATCATTTTGGCCGTGCGAATTATACGCTATGGGAGAGACAGGCGATGCTAATAATCCACCTCGTCGATGCAATCGCTGAACTGCGAGTTATAGAGCTCGGCGTAGAAGCCATCTTGCAGCAAGAGCTGCTCATGCGTGCCCATCTCGACGATGTCGCCTTCTCTTAACACCAAAATCGTGTCCGCGTCGCGGATGGTCGAGAGACGATGCGCGATGACGAAGCTCGTGCGCGTGCTCGCAAGCTCGGTCATCGCATGCTGGACGAGACGTTCCGTACGCGTGTCAATGGAGCTCGTTGCCTCGTCAAGAATGAGTATTTCGGGATCAGCCAGCAAGGCACGAGCGATGGTGATGAGCTGGCGCTGGCCCGCCGATATGTTGGAAGCTTCCTCGTTGATGACAGTGTCATAGCCATCAGGGAGCGTGTGGATGAAATGGTCGACGTGAGCTGCCCGAGCGGCACGCTCTATCGCCTCATCGGTCGCCCCATCAACCCCATAGGCGATATTGTCGCGGATGGTCCCGTTGAATAGCCACGTGTCCTGGAGCACCATGCCCATGTGCGAACGCAGCTCGTCACGCTTGATGGTGCGAATATCGTGGCCATCAAGCAGAATCGCGCCTGCGTCGATTTCGTAGAAGCGCATCAGAAGATTGACGATCGTCGTCTTTCCCGCTCCGGTAGGGCCGACAATCGCGACCATCTGTCCCGGTTGCACCTCGACCGAAAGGTCATGGATGACGGGCTTTTCCGGGTCATAGCCAAAGCGCACGTGCTCGAACTGCACGTGTCCCCTGCGCGGCGTCGTGTCGGGGAGCAGCGCCGACTCATCGCTCATCTCGGGCTGATCGAGAATCTCGAAGACGCGCTCGGCGCCGGCAATCGTTGCCTGGAAGGTGTTGATGATGCCCGCCAGCTGGCTGATGGGTCGCGTGAAGTTGCGCATGTACTGCGTGAACGCCTGCACCTCGCCAACGGTGAGCGCGCCGATGACGGCCTGCCAGCCGCCTATGCATACGATGGCGATATAGGCGAGATTGCCCACGAAGATCATGAGCGGGCGAATCAGACCCGAAACGAATTGCGCGCGCCAGGCGTGGTCGAAGTACTCGTCATTGATGCGTTCGAAGTCCTCGATCGCACCTTCTTCGTGAGCGAACGCTTTGACTTCGGTGTGACCGCCGTAGGTCTCTTCGATATGCGCATCCAGCACGCCGAGCGCAGTCTGCTGGGCGAGAAAGAACCTCTGCGAACGCTTTGCGACGACGGCCGTGAGCGCGATGGAAACGGGCAACGTGCACAGGGCGACAATCGTGACGAGCGGACTCATGAGCATCATCATGACGAAGACACCGATGATCGTAATGACCGACGTGAGAGCCTGCGTCATGCCATCTTGCAAGGTCGTCGAGATGAGGTCGATGTCATTGACGACGCGCGAGAGGATATCGCCCTTCGCATGCGAGTCGTAGTAGGACAACGGGATGCGGTTGAGCTTCTCCTCGGTCTTCTGACGCAGGGAGTAGACGACGTTCTGTGCGACGCGCGCCATCACAAACGATTGCAAATACGTAAATACCTGATAACAAACGTACAGGACGATAAGGACGAGCAAGATCTCCCTGAGCAGGTCAAAGTTTACGCCAGCCCCCGGCTCGCCATTGGCAATCGCGACACCAGCCCTGAATATCTCCGTCGTGGCCAGACCCAACTGGCGCGGCGCAAATATGTCGAAGACCGTGGCGATAATGGCACAGACGAGTACGAGGAAAATTTTGGGGATCTCGGGCTTGATGAACGTAAGCAGGCGGCGAAACGTCCCCTTGGCGTTCTTCGCCTTGCGCGTCGGCATAGTGGCGTGGGGCCCATGGGGACCATGATGCCCAGGGCCAGGACCATTGCCCACCATAGGATTCTTGTGCTGAGGAGACATCTAGCGACTCGCCTCCTCGTCCGTGATCTGGGAAGCGACGATTTCGTCATAGACCTCACTCGCACCGAGCAACTCCTCGTGGGTGCCAATCGAATCGACGCGCCCCTCGTCAAGCACGATGACCATGTCGGCGTCCATGGCGACGGAAACGCGCTGCGCAACGATGAGTACCGTGGCCTCTTTCGTCGCCCGTTTGAGGTTGGCACGAACCTGGGCATCCGTTTTGAGGTCCAACGCGGAAAAGGAGTCGTCAAAGACGTAGAGACCCGCCTTCTTAGCGAGGGCGCGCGCGATGGCAATGCGTTGCTTTTGCCCGCCGGAAAGACCGCCACCGGCCTGGGTGATTTGCGTCTCGAAGCCATCGGGCTTTTCCATAATGAAGTCATACGCCGCTGCCTCGCGCGCAGCCTCGGCGACCTCCTCATCGCTGGCGTCCTTGTTGCCATAGCGAATGTTGTCGGCGATCGTTCCCGTGAAAAGCGTGGTCTTCTGCGGCGCGTAGGAGATGAGTGCACGCAGCTGTGCCTGCGGAATGCGCGTGATGTCGACGTCATCGAGCAGAATGCGGCCATTCGTGGGGTCGTAGAAACGCTCGATGAGGTCGACGAGCACGCTCTTGCCCGAACCCGTCGCCCCAATGAGCGCGTAGGTCTTGCCCGCTTCAAGTTCGAAGCTGATGCCATCGAGCGTGGGCTCTTCGGCACCCTCGAAACTGAAGCTGACATCCTCGAAGCGCACGGAATGCGCGCGGGAGGATGTGGGGGCTTCCACGCGTTCGGCGGCGTCGGGATCATGCACGGTCAGCTCGCACTGCAACACGGCCGTCACGCGTTCGGCGGCGGCCTGGGCGCGTGGCCAAATCATGAAGATCATCGAGAGCATCATGACCGACATGAGCAACATCATGGCGTACTGGATGATCGCCATCAGATCGCCCGCCTGGAAGCTGCCCAGATCGACGAGATGACCGCCAACCCAAGCGATAACGATAATCACGAGGTCCAGCACGAAGCCGATGAGTGGCATGAGCACCGACATGCGGCGTGCCACGGAGACGTTGGTATCGGCGAGCACCTTGTTTGCAATCGAGAAGCGTCTCTCCTCGAAATCCTCCTTGTTGTACGCCCTGATGACGCGGATGCCCGTGAGGCCCTCGCGCGTGACGCGATTGAGGTCGTCGATACGAGCCTGGAGAGAGCGCAGGAGCGGAACGGTGAACTTCATCACAATCGCCACGATAATGGCCATGACGGGGATGGCCGCGAACACGGCTATCGAAAGCTCGACGCTCTTCTGGAACGCCATGAGCGCAGCCCCGACGAACATGATGGGCGCCATCATGGCTATGGTCATGGTCATCAACGCAAAGCGCTCGAGCTGCTGGATATCGTTGGTCGTGCGCGTGATGAGCGAGGAGGTGCCGAACTCGCCGATCTCGCGCAGACTAAACGCGGTAACACGCTTATAGACGGCGCTGCGCAAGTTGCGACCGAACCCCATGGATGCGCGTGCGGCGCATAGGCCCGCCGCAATATCGGCAACGACGCAGCCAAGCGCCCAAAGCAGCATGATGCCGCCTGTCTGGAAAATGTAGGGCACGTCGCCATTTGCGACGCCCGCGTCGATGACCTCGCTCATGAGATTGGGAATCATGAGGTCACAGCCAACGCGAATGGCCGTAAGAACGAACGCCCCTATAAACAGGGGCGTGAAGCGCATGAAATATGTCCTGACGAGCTTGAGCATGGCCAGGCGGGTTAGCCCCTATACCCATTGGGGTTGGCTTGCTGCCAGCGCCACGAGTCCGCGCACATGTCCGCGATGTCGTATTGCGCCCGCCAGCCGAGCTCATTGGCCGCTTTGGTGCAATCGGCATAGCAGGCCGCTACGTCTCCCGCTCGACGTGGCTTAATGGCGTAGGGAACCTCAACGCCGGTTGCATTTTGGAAGGCGTGCACAAGCTCGAGCACGCTCGTGCCATTGCCCGTCCCCAGATTGTAGACATGCAAGCCGCCCTCGGGCTTGATCGCCTTGAGCGCGGCGACATGTCCGCTCGCGAGGTCCATGACGTGGATGTAATCGCGCACGCCGGTGCCATCGGGCGTGTCGTAGTCATCGCCAAAGACGCCGAGCTTTTCGAGCTTGCCCACGGCGACCTGCGTGATGTAGGGCATGAGGTTATTGGGGATGCCGGCCGGGTCCTCGCCCATGGTGCCCGACGGATGCGCACCGATGGGGTTGAAGTAGCGCAGCAGCACGACGTTCATGTCCGGGATGGCGCGCTGGACGTCGGCGAGGATGTCCTCGATGATGGACTTGGTGCGCCCGTAGGGATTGGTTGCCTCGCCCTTGGGCATGTCCTCGGTCAAAGGCAGCGCTTGCGGCGTGCCGTATACCGTGGCCGAACTCGAGAAGATGATGTTCTTGCAACCAGCATCGCGCATGGCCTCAAGCAGCTTGACCGTGCCGCCCACGTTGTTATCGTAGTACTCGATGGGCTTCTCGACCGACTCGCCCACGGCCTTGAGCCCGGCGAAGTGAATCACGCAATCGATGTCATGCTCGGCGAAGACCTCGCGTAGCTTGTCCGCGTCACGAATGTCGCCTTCGATGAAGGGAACGTCTACTCCCGTGATGGCCTTGATGCGCTCGAAGACGACCGGAGAGGCGTTGCACAGATTGTCATATGCGATGGGCTCGTGACCGGCGTTTAGGAGCTCGATGATCGTGTGGCTTCCGATGAAGCCCGCTCCTCCCGTGACCAGAATCTTCATTGCTCTCCCCATGAAGTGGATTTATGACTCTTGGCCTATGATAGCGCAGGAGCCATTCGCTGAGAGAACGTTTGCGTAACGACTTGCGCCTACTTGCGCAAACCCCAGCAAAACAGTGCCAGCATGAGAATCGAGCACGTCCCCATGACGATGGCAAGTCCGCCCACGTAACTCGCCCATGGCAAGGTCATGACAACGGTGCCTATGGCACCGAGCACGGTGTACATGAAGTTCACAATCGCGCTAGCCGAGCCTACCTGTTCGGGCGGCTGATCAAGCAGGACAACGAAGGCGTGAGGACGAATGATGCCCTCCATGAGAGCGTAGGGCGCGAAAACAAGGAAGAGGGCAAGCGGGCCCCATGGCCCGAAGAACCAGGTGAGCGCAGCGCCCACCAGACCGAGCACAATGCAGAGCAACGTGAGAGGCTTGGGTCTCATCACCTTGGATAGGCGCAGGTAGACAAAGGGGGCAAGCACGCTCACGACGCAGGTGCCAGCATATACGAGGTTGTAGACGAGGTAGCTCGCACCGAAGTCGTCGAGCAGAATGTACGAGGCCACGGCGATATAGCCCATATAGGGCAGCCCAGCCAGGGCTACGATGAGTGCCATGGCGCAAAACGCGCGCTTCGAAAGCAGTCTGCGCCCACGGGAAAGCGTATCGCGCAGGGCCGGAATGACACCGGAGGCGAGCCGCTGGGAAGGCTGCAGGGTCTCGGTGATGAGAAAGGCGAAGACGAGATCGACGCTTCCCATGACGGCGAGGGCGATGAATATCTCGCGCCACCCGCCGATGCTCAGCAGCAGCGTCCCGAGGAAAGGGGCGAGGACGGGACCGATGATGACAAGCGACTGCAAAAGCGACATCGCGAACTTGAGGTCCTTGTCGGCATAGGCATCCTTGATGAGCGCCGTGACATCAGTCTCGACCAGACCAAAGCCCACGGCCTGTCCGATGCGAAACGTCGTGAGCATGAGCACCGACGTGGAAAGCGCGCAGCCGAACGAGGAGACGGCGAAAATCGCGCAGCTCGCCACGAGGACCGGCTTGCGCCCGAACTTGTCGGAAAGCGGTCCCGAGATGAGAATCGCGAAGGCCGAGACGAACATGAACATGAACATCGTGAGGTTGAGAAACGACGCCGTGGTGTCGAACTCGTGAAGGAGACCGGGAAGCGCCGGCACGTACATGTCGATCGCGAGGATGAGCGTCGTGTTTATGACGAGCACGCACGCCAGGAAAGCGCGTGGCCCGAGATGTTTCTGTGGCATGACGAGTTGCATGGGCCATAGGATAGCGCAATATCCCTCCACCTAGCACTTGCGCACGGTCGGGCAATAGCTCCCGCATGACGGGCAAATCGGGCGTACAATGTCTTCTCTCGACTACTGCACCATGAGGAGGTTCGGCAATGCCCACGAGCCACATCATGACAACCATGCGGAGGATCATCGCAACCTTCGCCTCCATTGCCCTCATCACCGCGTTTATCCCGGTGACAGCCATTGCCGCGCCCACCCAGGATGCTCCGCTCACCGCACAGGCTGCCGACATCGCCCGGGGCACGAGCGGGACCTGCTCCTGGGTCATCGATGGCTCGGGCAAGCTCACCATCCGTCCCACGAGCGGTGATAGCGGCACGCTGGGGATACTGAACGACACACCTCCCTGGGAAGCGCATGCTGCGAAAATAACCTCCGTCGTCATCGAACCAGGTGTTAGAGACAACGGCACGCCAGCCGAACCGGGAAATCTCAATGGCATGTTCAAGGGCTGCACGGCGATGACCTCGGCCGATCTCTCTGGACTCAACACTGCTTCAGCAGGAAAGATGGACAGGATGTTTGCCGGATGCTCCACCTTAGAGTCGCTTGACATTTCCAGTTTCGACATGCAGAGAGTTGGCTCCGCCACCGAGATGTTCAAAGACTGCTCTGCTCTTGTATCACTTGAAACCGGTGGCTTTAAGGTTCCGCTTCTGTCGACCATGAACTCGATTTTCGAGGGCTGCTCATCCCTCGAATCCCTTGATCTGAGCGGGCTCGTCGATGCGACTCCCCAAAGCATGCGCTCCACCTTCTCCGGCTGCGCCTCACTCGCGGCGCTCGATCTCTCCTTCCTCAACACTGGCAGCGTTCGATGCATGGCAAATCTCTTTGATGGCTGCGCTTCCCTAGCCACACTCGATATCTCGAACTTCGACACCGCAAGAGTCCTCGAAATGGGCTCGATGTTCAGGGGTTGTGCGAAGCTCACGCAGCTCGACCTCTCGCACTTCGACACGACGCTTGTC
>CAYLYJ010000015.1:0-22136 GCA_964388185.1 uncultured Coriobacteriaceae bacterium | reverse complement strand
CGTGTTCGTCGAGACGTGCTTGCGTGCCAGCCTAAAAGCGAGGAACAACGGGACGAAACCCAGAAAACCCGTGAGGGCTCCGAAAAGTATGGGCATCGAACACGTTCCTCCCTGATTAGCTGGCGACTCGGCATCAAGCACACCAATTTGAGATTGTAGCAAAAGGCTTTCGCATTCTTGCTCGATGATTTTTTTTTCGCGCGTTATTCCGTGAACGGTGAAATGCCCTTTGAGGGGCGTTTTTACCTACGCTTCGAACCTACGCACGATGATGCCGGACTCGTCTAGGAGCTCGCGCGCGAGGTCGTCGGGATAGCCCTCCGCATAGACGATCTCGACGATGCCGGCATTGATGAGCATCTTGGTGCACTGGGTGCACGGCTGCGTGGTGCAGTAAAGCACGGCGCCCTCGATGGACACGCCATAGCGCGCGGCCTGGATGATGGCGTTTTGCTCGGCATGGATACCGCGGCACAGCTCGTGCTGCTGACCGGAGGGAATCCCGAGCCTCTCGCGCAGACAACCAATGTCAAGACAGTGCGCAAGCCCCGTGGGGCCACCGTTGTAACCGCTTGCGATGATGCGTTTGTCGTGCACGAGTATGGCGCCTACGGCACGGCGCAGACAGGTCGAGCGCGTGGCGACGCGCCTCGTAATGTCCATGAAGTACTCGTCCCAGCTCGGGCGTGTGTCAGCCATGAGCCCTCCTCCTTCTGCGTGGTATGAGCGCTTACGCAATCTCAGGATACAGCGGATGCGCCTCGAGCATATCGTGCACCTCGCCTGCCACGCGCTCAAGCACGGCCTGGTTATCGCGGTTGAAAATGACCTGGGCGATGAAACCGCCGATGGCGCGAGCCTCGTCTGCGTCAAAGCCGCGCGAGGTGATCGTCGCGCTTCCCACGCGCACACCGCTCGTAATCGAAGAAGGCAGCGGATCGTTGGGAATGGCGTTCTTGTTGGTCGTGATGCCGAGCGGCTCGAGCAGCTCCTCGGCCTCCTTGCCGGTGATGCCCGCGGGTGTGAGGTCAACGAGGCAGAGATGATTGTCAGTGCCGCCGGAAACGAGGCGCAGGCCACTCTCGACCAAGCCCTCGCCCAAGGCGGCGGCGTTTTCGACGACGGCATGGGCGTACTCGGAGAACGAGGGTTGCGCCGCCTCGCCAAAGGCAACGGCCTTGGCGGCAATGACGTGCATGAGCGGACCGCCCTGCCATCCGGGAAACACGGCCTTGTTGTACTTGTCGTAGATCTCCTCGTTGTTTGTAACCATAAAACCACCACGCGGGCCGCGCAAGGTCTTGTGCGAGGTTGAGGTGACGATGTCGGCATAAGGTATCGGCGAGGGATGAGCACCGCCGGCGACAAGGCCAGCGATATGCGCCATGTCGACCATGAGATAGGCACCCACCTCGTGGGCGATATCGGCGAAAGCCTCGAAGTCAATGATGCGCGGATAGGCCGAGGCGCCCGCGATGATGAGGTCGGGCTTGACCTCTTGGGCAATGACACGGACCTCGTCCATATCGATGCGCTCGGTCTCGGGATTCAGGCCATAGGAATGGGCATCGTAGAAACGACCCGAGAGCGAGAACTTGGCACCGTGCGAGAGATGACCGCCCGCCGGAAGCGACATGCCCAAGATGGTGGCGCCCGGATCGAGCAACGCAAAATAGGCTGCCGAGTTGGCGCAGACGCCCGAGTGCGGCTGCACGTTGGCGTACTTGGCACCAAACACCTCGCAGGCGCGATTGCGCGCGATCGTCTCGATGGTGTCGACGTTAGCGCAGCCGCCATAATAGCGCTTGCCGGGATAGCCCTCGGCATACTTGTTGGTGAGAATCGTGCCCATCGTCTCGATGACGGGCAGCGAGGGAATATTCTCGGATGCGATGAGCTCGAGCGTGTTGCGCTGACGCGTCAGCTCGTCATGTATGGCGGCGGAAATCTCGGGGTCTGCTTGGGCAAGTAGCTCGTTGTTCATGGGCGAGGCTCTCCTACTCTGCGTCTTCGATGGTCATGATCTTCTCGACCCTGCGGGCATGCCTGCCACCCGCGAAGTCGGTGTCGAGGAACGTCTCGACGATGCTCTTGTTGTCCTCGAGGGAGGTGAAACGCCCCGAAAGCGTCGCGACGTTTGCATCGTTATGCTCGCGGGAAAGCTTGGCGAACTCGGGTGAGGTAAGATTTGCGGCACGGATGCCGGCGACCTTGTTGGCAGCGATCATCATACCGATGCCGGTACCACATACGAGAATGCCATAGTCGTCATCGCCTTGCGCGACGGCACGCGCCGCGCGCTCGGCGTAATCGGGATAATCGACGCTTTCCTCGCTATCGCAGCCGAAGTCGTCGACGGTGAAACCAAGGCCCTCGAGCCACGGCTTGAGTTCCTCCTTCTGCTCGAAGCCACCGTGATCCGATGCCAACGCGATGCGCAGTTGTGCCATAGTTGACCCTCTCGTCCCGTTTGCGAATCTAGCCAATGCAACACATGCATCAGCAAGCAAAATGCGACCTAGCAGATATGGGTCGCGCGTATGGGCATCTTGAGCAGATGAGCGATTCATGCGAAGCGGGCGCGAGGACTGTCTGAGCACGCGATCTTTGCGTGCGAGTTCCGCAGCGGCTGCAATGAATCGCGAATCGGGTGCGAAAGCAAGCCCATACGCGCGACCCATATCTGTCATTTTACTCGTGGCTCGTTAGTGTAGCACCGAAGACGGCCACATCGAGCAGGACTTGCTCGGGTATCGGCCCTTCACGCAGGATCTTCGGATAAGGGCCCGTGCAATCCACAATCGTGGACGCGCAATCGCCACGGCATGCCTCGGGTAGGAGCTCGCCACCGGGAAGCGCGCGCATCGGGATGGAGATGTCTACCAGACACGTGGGCGCAGGTTCGCCGTGAACATTCGCGCTCGTGCAGGCAAGCGGGCCGTCGAGTTCGTTGAGAAGGACGAGCAAGCCGGCATCATCGGGACAGCGCAGAGCAATCGTTCCATCTGCTGCGACGTCACCCAACTCGCATGCGACCTTCGAGGCATGCAACACAAGGGTAAGTGCACCGGGCCAGAACATCTGGGCAAGATGACGGGCATAGGCAGGGGCACCGTCCGCGAACACGTCAAGCGCGCTAGCATCATGCACGAGCCAGGGAAGCACCTGATCGACGGGACGGCCCTTAAGCTCGAAGATGCTCGCGTATCCCATAGAACCGGGAAGCGCCGCGAGACCATAGACGGTATCGGTCGCGATGATTGCGACTTGTCCGTCACGTAGCACGTCAGCAAGCATCGACCCTGTCATCGGCGCGCCGCCTCGAGCAGGGAACGTGCATGATCGAGCGCGCGCTCGTCATCGTCACCCGAGAGCATGCGGGCAATCTCTGCCACGCGCGCCTCGCCCGTGACGGGCTCGACGCTCGTATGCGGCAGCGTGTCCACGAGAGATTGCTTGCTCACCACGTAATGCTCGTCGGCAAGCGCCGCGACCTGAGCCAGATGCGTGACGACGATAACCTGAGCGCCCTTGGCGAGCGCGGCGAGACGCCGAGCGACCGCGTTACCCGTGGCACCGCCGATGCCAGAATCGACCTCGTCGAAAATGATGGTGGTACGACCGCCATCATGCCCGTCGGAAGCGTAGTGCATGCATTCGAGCGCGAGCAGAATGCGCGAAAGCTCGCCACCGCTCGCGATACGGCGCAGCGGGCGCGGCTTGGACGTAGGCGCAGGCTGGTAGAGCAGCTCGATTTGCTCGGAGCCGGTCTCGCCCCAGCGCTCGAAGTCGAGCTCGGTAAACGAGAACTCGAAACGCGCACCTTCCATTGCGAGCTCGGCAACGGACGACGCAAGCTGTTCGCAGAAGCTCGCTGCCGCCTCACGACGCGCATGGCCGAGCGCGGCTGCCGCCTGGCGATACGCCTCCTCAGCGCGAACAAGACGGTCTTGCGCCTCGACCATGCGCTGCGGGGAATCCTGTGCGGACTCGAGAGAACGCCGTGCGGTCTGCCAGGCGGAAAAGACTTGATCCATGCCGGGCCCGAAGCGCCTCATGAGGCCGTTGAGCTTGTCGAGGCGCTCGAGGGTGTCTTCGAGCAAGCGCGGATCAGTATCGATACCATGGGCATAGGCGCTCAGGTCACGCGTGAGATCCTCGAGGTCACGCATCTGACCGTCAAGCCGCATGGCGAGCTCGTCGAGCTCGTCATCAATACCCTGTTGGTGCATGAGGTCGGCAACAGACCGGGCAATCAGGTCGAGGGCTCCGCCATCGTCATGCAGGGAGGCACAGGCGCCTTGCAAAGCCTGCGCGAGCTGGTCGGCATGCTGCAACCGCGGCAAATCGTCTTCGAGTTGCTCGAGCTCGCCGGGCTGGGGATTAACCTTCTCGATCTGCTCGCAGGTAAAGCGCATGAACTCGAGTTCTTGCTCGTTTTTGCCCCGTGCCCGCTCCAGCTCATTGACCGCATTGCGCGCATCCAGGTAATCGACGCGAGCACGGGCATATTCGGCGACGAGCCCGTCGTCTTGTGCCCATGAGTCAAGATAGACGAGCTGACGTGCCGGCTCGAGCAAGAGAACCTGCTCGTGCTGACCATGCACCTCGATGGACGACGTGAGCGCGGCGAGTTCGCCAACCGTGGCCATTGCACCGTCAATCGCGCAGCGGCTACGACCGGCAACGCTCAGACGACGACGCACGATATGCTCGTCATCATCGACAAGACGAGCCTCGGCGAGCGCTTCCTCGGCACCATCGCGCACGACCGAAGCGTCCGCACGCGCGCCGCAGATAAGCTTGAGAGCGGCGAGCAGCGCCGTCTTGCCGGCGCCCGTCTCGCCCGTAAGCACAGTGAGACCCGGTGCAAAGGCAATCGTCGCATCCTCAATGAGGGCGATGTTGGATACGTGGAGCTCGTCAAGCATGCGCCCTCCCTACTGCCGCTCGGGCATGTCTGGATGCGGACCACCGAAAAAGACGCGCGAGACGTTCCGGAAAAAGGCGTCACCACCACGTGCCAGAAGCAAGTCACGCTCCCCACGGCGCACCTCGATCGAAGAGGGCTGCTCGACGTCGATCATGACCCCGTCCACGAACACCGAAGCATCACGTGAGCGCGTCGTATCCATGACAACCTCGAGGACATCGGAAGGCGCAAGCACGATGGCACGCGTGTTGAGCGCATGGGGTGCGACCGGCACGACGACAAGACCAGTGTAAGCTGGCGAGACGATAGGGCCGCCAGCCGACAACGCATAGCCCGTCGAACCTGTAGGTGTGGCCACGACAAGACCATCTGCCTTGAGTTGGGCGATGGTGATGCCATTGATGCCGTAGCGATACTCGACGACACGACCACTGCGACCACGCGTGTAGGCGACCTCGTTGAGAGCAGTCATATGCGTGAGCTGGCCATCGGCCTGCTCGATCGTGACATCGGCCGTGGAGCGATGCTCGAAGACCATATCGCCGGCAAGGGCGCTCGTGATGAGCTCGACATCGTCACGGTCAGGGTTGCCCGCCAAGAACGCGAGCGTGCCGTAGTTGAGGGCGAGCATAGGCACCGGCGCGAAATCGATGAGACGTGCGGCACGCAAGAACGTGCCATCGCCACCCATGCAGACGACGAGAGCGAGCTCATCGATGGGAACCGATAACTTATCCGGAACCTGTGGGTCTTGCACCAGGGTATCTATGCCGGCAATGACAAGGCGCGAGGCCAGGTAATGGGCAGCTGCGCCGACTTCGTCCAAAGCGCTCGGCACGATCAGAACCTTCACGAATCACCTTTCAGCCTGGCGTGCGCCGCAGCGACGACACGCTCGATTTCGTCGAAGCACATACTACCCTCTTGCTGTGACGCGGTTCCATGATTTTTTGCCCAAAACAGAAACTCAATATTACCTGCCGGACCCTTGACAGGCGAATACGTCAAAGCGAGAACTTCGAAACCGCAGCTGTAAGCGCTTTCGAAGACGGAGCGTATGCAAGACGTATGCACCTCGGTATCGCGCACGACTCCGCCGGGCTCGATGAGACTCTTATCCGCCTCGAATTGCGGCTTGATGAGCGAGACGAAACTCGCTCCTGACCTGAGGAAGGAAGCGACGTCGTCCATGACGGATGTGAGGCTAATGAATGAGAGATCGGCAACCGCCAGGTCAAAGGGTCCGCCGATGTCAGCTGCGCTCACATTGCGAATGTTCGTGCGCTCGAAGAGGCTGACGCGCGGGTCGTTTCGCAAGCCCCAATCGAATTGCCCCACACCAACATCGACCGCGCTCACATGCGCCGCGCCCCGCTGTAAGAGACAGTCGGTAAAACCGCCACTCGAAGCACCCAGATCAACACATGAGAGGCCCGTGACATCCATTTCAAAGGTATCGAGTGCATGTTGGAGCTTGAGACCACCGCGCGACACGAAACCGCCGCGTTGCTTGCTTGACTTGAGGCGTACGGGAACATCGGGCCTCACGCTCATGCCGGCACTTGCGGCACGATGCTCTCCCACTACGACCTCGCCGGCGATGATGCAAGCCTGGGCATCATGGAGGTCCGGGCAGAGCCCCCGCTGCACGAGCAGCTCGTCGAGCCGCACCGTTTAGTCCCGCTTCTGGTAGGTCGCGATGACCTTATCGCCGATGCTTCGTGCATCCATGCCCATCTCCTCGAAAAGCCTGTCCACCGAGCCTTGGGTGACGAACGTATCGAGAATGCCGAAGCGCACGACCGGACAGCCCAGCTCCATCTCGGAAAGCAACTCGAGCACGCCTGACCCAAAGCCGCCGGTGATGATTCCGTCTTCGAGCGTGAAGATATGTCCTGTCCGTGCAGCCTCGCGCACGGCCTCCGCGTCGATCGGCTTGGCCCAGCGCATATCCCACACGGCAAGCTCGATACCGGATTGGGCAGCTGCCTCGGCAACCTCTTGCGCGACATCGACCATTCGACCGAGTGCTAACAGCGCTCCATCGCCACCCTCTCTAACCTTGACGGCCTTGCCCTCATGCCAAGGTTCGCACGCAGTCGAAGCAACGGGCGCACTGCCGCGTGGATAACGGATGGCAACCGGTCCCTCAAGATCGATGGCACAACGCAGAGCCGCGCGTAGCTCCCTGTCATTGGAGGGCGCGAGGATACGCATGCCAGGAATCATGCGCAGGTACACGAGGTCGAAGACACCGTGATGCGTGGGACCGTCATCTCCCACGAGGCCGGCGCGATCGAGGCAAAAGGTGACATGGGCCTTCTGCAAGCCGACGTTGACAATGGCCTGGTCGATGGCACGCTGCATGAACGTGGAGTAAATGGCGACGACGGGCTTCTTGCCCGCGAGCGCGAGCGAGCTCGCCATGCCGACGGCGTGCTCTTCGGCGATGCCGACATCGAAGAAACGTTCGGGATAGGCCTTGGCGAAAGCCGAAAGGCCCGTACCACTTGCCATAGCGGCAGTGATGGCAACGATGTCATCATCATCTGCGGCAAGCTTCACAAGCTCATCGGAGAAAACCTGGGTCCAAGTGGGATTGGCGTTGGTCTTGGGCTTGGGCGTACCCGTGGCGATGTCGAAAGGACTCACGCCATGAAAAAGGGCGGGGTTTTTCTCGGCCGGGCTATAACCCTTGCCCTTCACCGTCACCGCATGGATGACGACGGGGCCGTTGAGTTTCTTTGCGTCGCGGAAAATCTCCTCGAGCGTCTGGATGTCATGACCGTCCACCGGACCGATATAGGTGACACCAAAGCCCTCGAGAAAGGTCGCGCCGGGCAGCACGAATTGCTTGAAGGACTCCTTGGCTGCATTGCCGCCACGCATGAGCAGGCGACCGAGCGTGCCGCTTGCGTTAAAGGCATCCTCGACTTGATTGCGCAGGTTGGTGTACTGGCTTGACATGCGCACCTTGGCAAGATAAGTGGAAAAGCCACCAACGTTGGGCGAAATGGACATACCGTTGTCGTTGAGCACGATCAGAAGCGGCGTGTTGGCACGTCCGATATCGTTGAGCGCCTCAAGCGCCATGCCCCCGGTAAATGACGCGTCGCCGATGAGAGCCGCGATAGTGGCGTCGGACTTATCGAGATCGCGGGCGAGTGCGAAGCCGAGCGCCGTGGAGAGCGAATCAGACGCATGACCGGAATCATGGGCGTCGTATTCGCTTTCGGTGATCTTGGGAAAGCCCGAAATGCCATCATAGGTACGCAACGTCTTGAAGACCTTGCGACGCCCCGTCAGGAGCTTGTGCGCGTAGGATTGATGGCCGACATCGAAAACAAGACGGTCACGCGGGCAATCAAGCACACGATGCAGGGCGATGATGAGCTCGACGGCGCCAAGCGAGGGGGCAAGATGCCCGCCATGCAGCGAGGTCGCCGCGATCATCTCGGCACGTAGCTCAAAGGCGAGACGCTCGAGCTGCTCGTAGCTCAAGTCCTTGAGATCCGCAGGCGCGTCAATCGTATCCAGAATCTTCTCAGGCAAATCCCAGTCCAGTCTTCGACATCAGATCGTAACCTCTGGTCCCTCTTCTTGACCGGCTTCGATTACCTCGTTAGCCTCGGCGATCTCGGCCGCGGTGTAATCGGGCTTATCGATGAGCTCGGCTGCGCGGTTGCCAAGCTTTATCGCCTCTTCGTAGAGGTCAAGGCTCTTCTCGAGCGAAACATCCTTGCTGCGCACCTCGGCAACGATCTCGTCAAGCCGTGCCCGCACCTCACCGAACGTCTCTGGTGAACTCTCTGCCATCTCTACCCTATCTGCCAAATCTCGCAACCTACAGCGTGTTCTTCTCGAGTTCGCAAAGCTCCTCGCCGCAGGTCTCGCTCGCAATGCGTCCCAAGACGCCATTCACGAACTTGGGAGACTCATCGGTACCGAACGCCTTGGCCATCTCGACTGCCTCGTTGATGGCAACACCCGTAGGAATATCGTCGCAGTAGACAATCTCATAGGTGGCGATACGAATAATGTTGCGGTCGACGATGGGCATGCGCTCAAGCGTCCAGTTCTCTGCTGTCGAGGCAATGCGCTCGTCAAGCGCATCGAAATGCTCGACTATGCCCTCGACGAGCGTCGATGCATAGTCAACAAGGTCGACGCCGAGCAAGTCTGCGTCGCTCACGCCCTTCGGGCACTCGGGGACGAGCAGGAGCTCTGCCCCATCGTTGTTCACGAGCTCTTGCAGGGGCTGACCCGTAAGCTCGCCCATGTATAGCAGCTGCAATGCCTCGCGACGTGCAGCCGTATGTTCATGTCGAACCGAGGACATCACTTGCCCTATTCCTCGAAGGACAGCCCGTCGACGTGTATATCGACGGACGATGCAGTTACGCCAATCTGAGCAGCAAGCGCATCGGCAACTGCCTTGCGCACGTTCTCGGCAATCTCGACGAGACGATAGCCATAATAGGCTTGGATGGAGATGGTGACAGCAACCTGCTTGTCGCCTTGCGGCTCGATACGCACACCACCTGCGGGAATGGCGTTTCCGGCATTGAACGCCGACTTGATGGTCGAGATGGCGCCGGCCGTTCCCACTCCCGCAACACCGGGCACCTCGGCCGCGGCGAGCGAGATGATGGTCTCGACGACACCAGGAGCGATGGTGATGCCATCAATCGCGTAGCCCTGATCGATTTCCTTCACAGCTGTCCCCCATTCGTTTCGGATTCGATGAAATCCGTATAGACCATGCCAGAGTTAAAGGTCGCGTTATCGAGCACACGACGATGGAAGGGTATCGTCGTCGCGACACCCTCGATAACGAACTCGTCGAGCGCGCGCTTGCCACGTGCAATGGCCTCCGCACGCGTGTCACCCCAGACGATGAGCTTGGCCATCAGCGAGTCGTAGGTAGGCGGAATCACATCGCCGGCGCGCAGATGCGTGTCGACGCGCACGCCGGGACCGCCCGGCATATCGAAACGCGTGATGGTACCTGGGCAGGGACGGAAGTCATGATCGGGATCCTCGGCGTTGATGCGAAACTCGATTGCGCATGCCTTTGGCGACATCGGGGCAAGATCGGCACAGGTGATGGGATCGCCTGATGCGACGATAAGCTGCTGCTTGATGATGTCGACGCCGGTGATCTGCTCGGAGACCGGATGCTCGACCTGCACGCGCGTGTTCATCTCCATGAAGTAGAAGCTGCCGTCCGTGTCGAGAAGGAACTCGATGGTACCGGCGTTGACGTAGCCGACGCCGCGCACGGCCTTGAGGGCAGCCTCGCCCATCGCCTGACGCGTGGACTCGTCGATGACGGGACACGGTGCCTCCTCGATGAGCTTTTGGTGACGCCGCTGGATCGAGCAATCCCGCTCGCACAGGTGCATGGCGTTGCCATGCGAATCGGCGATGACCTGAATCTCGACATGACGCGGACGGCGAATGAGCTTTTCGAGGTAGACCTCGTCGTTGCCAAAGGCGTTGGCAGCCTCGGTACGGGCGGCGACGAACATCCTCTCGAGCTCCTCGTCGTCGTTTGCCTCGCGCATGCCCTTGCCACCGCCGCCGGCAGAGGCCTTGATGAGGACGGGGTAGCCGACCTCGTGGGCAAAGGCACGGGCCTCCTCGATGGTCTCGACCGGGCCGTCGCTTCCGGGCACCGTGGGAACCCCGAGCTCCTTCATCGTGGCCTTGGCGGCTGCCTTGTTGCCGAGAGAGTCGATGCACTCGGGAGACGGTCCGATGAAGATGATGTCGTTGTCGGCACAGGCGCGGGCAAAGTCGGCGTTCTCGGAGAGGAAACCGTAGCCAGGATGGATGGCCTGCGCACCAGTAATCTGGGCCGCTGCGATGATGTTGGGGATGTTGAGATACGAGAGCGCCGACGGGGCCGGACCGATGCAGACGCTTTCGTCGGCCATCTCGACGGCACGCGTGTCCTTGTCGGCCTCGGAATACACGACGACGCACTTGATGCCGAGCTCGTGGGCGGCGCGCACGACGCGCAGGGCGATTTCGCCTCGGTTGGCGATGAGGATCTTGTCAAGCATGCGCGATTCGGGCCTTCCTACTCGGAGACGGGCTCGACGTAGAACATGACGGTTCCGAACTCGACGGGCGCGGCATTGTCGACGCATACCTCGCGCACGACGCACATCTCGTCGGCGGTTATCTCGTTCATGAGCTTCATGGCCTCGACGATGCAGAGCGTGTCGCCCGCTCCGACCGTCGCGCCTTCGGCGACGAAGGGATCGGCATCAGGTGACGGGGCGGCGTAGAAGGTGCCGACCATGGGCGCGGTGACGGCCTTCCAGCTTGCCGGGCGCGAAGACTCGGCGGCTGCGGGAGCCGCCTCGGCGGTGGCGGGAGCGGCAGCGACTGCCGCCTGGGGCATGACGGGAGCCGGGGCGTAACCGGTAGGCTGCATGCCCGGGGTGCGAATGGTGACCTTCGCACCGGCTTCCTCGACGGTAATCTCTCCGACTCCGGACTCCTCGACGAGCTTCACGAGGTCACGAATCTGTGCGATGTCCACGTAGTCCTCCTCCTTGGTGATGCTGACGGCATTGTTCATCAGGAAATTGGTATTCTCGATCTTGCGTTGCCTCTCGAGGAACTGACGTGCCTCGTTAGGGAACATGGCGTACATGAGGACGTCTTCCTCGCTCTTTGCCAGATCCCCGAGCTCTTCGGCGAGCTCGTCATAGGTGGTGGTGACGAGCGAGCCCGGCGCGACGTCCGGCGCGAGCGGTTGTTCGTCGCCGAGCACGGCCTTTTGGATGGCCGGATCAATCTTGCCCGGAGCCTTGCCGTAGTAACCGGCGATGTAATCCTTCATCTCCTTCGAGATGACCGACCAGCGCTTGCCGGTGAGCACGTTGAAGACCGATTGCGTGCCGACGATCTGCGACATGGGCGTGACGAGCGGCGGATAGCCGACCTCGGCGCGGACACGGGGAATCTCCTTGAGCACCTCGTCCATGCGATTGGATGCCTTCTGGATCTCGAGCTGGCTCACGAGGTTGGACATCATACCGCCAGGCACCTGGTGACTGTAGACGCGCATGTGGGAAAGCGTGGAGATACCACGCTTGAAGCCCTTCTTGATGCGCATCTCCTCCCAATAGTCGGCAATCTCAAAGAGAAGGTCAAGGTCAAGACCGGTATCGTACTCGGATTCCTTGAGCGCGGCGACGATCATCTCAACAGCCGGCTGCGAGTTGCCGAAGGCCAGTGGCGCAGATGCGGTATCGACGATGGATGCGCCGGCCTCAGCCGCCTTGATGTAGTTGGCGGGCGCCATGCCGCCGACGTAGTGGCAGTGTACGTGGACCGGCAGCCCGACCTCCTGGTTGAGGGCCTTGACCAGGCGCTCCGTGCGATATGGCGTGAGCATGCCCGCCATGTCCTTGATGCAGATGGACTTGGCGCCGAGCGCCTTGAGCTCCGAGGCGTAGTCAATGTAGGAATCGAGCGTGTGCACCGGGCTCATGGTGTAACTGATGGCACCCTCGAAATGCGCGCCGCACTCGTTGAGCGCTTCGGCGCTATCGATGACATTGCGAATATCGTTGAGCGCATCGAAGACGCGGAAGATGTCGATGCCGTTGCGGTGGGCAGCCTTGATGAAGCGATTGACGATATCGCGCGAGTAGTGATGGTAGCCGATGAGATTCTGCCCACGGGTGAGCATCTGCAGAGGCGTGTTGGGGCAATGTTGCTTGATGACGCGCAGACGATCCCAGGGATTCTCGTCGAGGAAGCGCAGACAGGTATCGAAGGTCGCGCCGCCCCACATCTCTATCGACCAATAGCCGACCTGATCGAGCTTTGGCAGGATGGGAAGCATGTCACCCGTCTCCATGCGCGTCGCCCATAACGACTGGTGCGCGTCGCGCAACGTCGTGTCCATGATGTGCAAGGGTTTCACGTATCGCCTCCTTTTCTCAAGTTGCACGGGCTCTCGTGAACCCGGAGATTAGCTATAGAGCCTTCGATTATATACGAAGCGTCGACGGTCGTGATGTGCATTCACGCAAATGACCGGAAACGCGCAATGCGCCAGGAAGTCCGGCTTCCTGGCGCATCTCGACTCGTTGATGCAGTGGCGAAGCTCGATGGTCCGAGGAGAAAAGCGGTAACACCGAGCATCTGCTATTTGGTTATGCGCGCAAAGATGAGACTCACCACGGTGGCGGCGGCACCAAAGAGCGCCATCGCCGTGTAGATGGCGATGCTCGCACCGGCAGTTGCCGTTGACACGGCCTGCTGGAAGGCCGAGCCGCCGGCGATGTCGGTATTGACGATAGCGAGATTGCGCGGGAAGCGTTTCGCACCGTAACGCTCTCGTGCGAAACCGGCGGCAATGGGTGGCACGCTACCATACGAGAAGACGAGCACAAGGCAACCCACGACATAGAGCAGCCCGATGTTCATCGCAAAAGAAAGCGCCAAAGCCGCGCAAGCGACAACCGTAACGATTGCCGACAAGACCATGGCGAAACGCAAGTTGGTCTTGTCGTAGATGACGCCCATGGCGAGACGCGACAGACCGTTGACAATCGAGATGATGCCCACGAGCGTGGTTGCGAAGGTCGCGTTCACGTCCAGGGCGATGGCGCCCTGCTTAGAAGTGCCAATCATCGCGAGGCCGGCGCCGATGACGATGATCGCCCAGATGTAGTAGCTGTAGAACGCTGGGTCGGTGAAAAGCCCGCGTTTGTCCGCCGCGGTCTCTGCCGCGACTTCCGCCTTCGTCTCCATCCCGAGTATCTCGGTGATGTTATCCGGCGCGCTTTTGATGAGCAGGGCGAGAAGCACCATGAACACGGCACCGATCGCCGCAATGGCGAAGAGCGCCGAGGTGAGGCCCGCGCCCTCGATGATGGCATTTGCGACAGTGCCAAGAATGAGAGAGCCCAGGCCAAAGCCCATCATCATGACACCGGATGCATAGCCCGTCTTGTCAGGGAACCACAACGTGACCGATGCGATGATGACGTTGTAGCCCAGACCCGTTCCGCCACCCGTCAAGACGCCATAGCATATGTACAGGGCCCAGATGCCCTTTGGGGCAAGCAGTGCCGTTCCCGCAAAGCCGCACGCGAGCATGACAGCCGAAAGCAAGATGGCACCCTTGACGCCAAAGCGCTTGAGCACCGGCACACCGATGAGTCCACCTACGCAAAACGAGATCATGCAGATGGTAAAGGTGAGCTTCACCGCCTCCATCTCCCAACCGTACATGGTGGCAAGCGGTGTCGCGAAGAGCGACCACGCATAGACCAAGCCCAACACCAGCAGGGACACGGCAGATACGTATAAGTAGATGTTTCTCTTACGTTTGATAGTCTGTGCGTCCATGATCCCCCCATCATCGTTCGATTTAGACTTATAGTAATTGCAATACACGGTGTTTGTTCGTGCATCTTTCTATTACACTATTAGGTTATAACCTGATACAAGGGGTTAATCATGCACTCAAGGCAACTCGAATCGTTCGTCGAAACCGCCCGGGTGGGCAGTTTCACCAAAGCCGCACGGGCGCTCTACATTGCGCCCTCATCACTCATCCAGCAAATCGACCTCCTGGAGCGTCGCCTTGGCGTGCGGCTCTTCAACAGGACGCCACGTGGCGTCACGCTCACCGAAGCCGGAAAGTCGCTACTCGCTGACGCGACGGACCTGATGCGCCTTTCGAGGGAGGCCGTTGCCAGGGCACAGCGTATACAGAAGGGCGAGAACTCCATACGTGTTGCCACCTCGCTGCTCATGAGCTGTCGTCTCTTGCCACGCATATGGTCCAAACTCATCGAGGAGTCGCCAGGCACGCGCGTCGACATCGTCTCGCTCGAAAGCATCGGTGCGACTCCCGGTAACTACCTATACGGTCTCGGAAGCGCCTACGACGTCATGGAAGGCCTGTACATGTCTGAGCTCTACCAGGACCGATGTTTGTTCTTCGAGCTTGAAAGAGCACCCCTTTGCCTTGCCGTCTCCGCGACATCTCCGCTCGCTTCGATGCCCCATGTCACATCCGACATGCTGCATGATCTTGACCTCGTGATGATGCGAAAGGGAATCTCGACAGAATATGATGCGGCGCGCGCATACCTTCGGGCGCTAGGTGCACAGCGCATCTCGGACGTCCCGCATTACACGATGGAGCTCTTCGCCGACTGCGGACTCAACGACCGCGCGATAATCACCACCCAGCTCTGGACGGACATCCATCCACAACTTGCCACTATCCCGCTCGAAAAAAACTATAGCATGCCCTATGGGCTGATCTTCGCCAAGCGACCGAGTGCGCAGGCACGAAGCCTGCTCGACTTCGTCGGCAAGCTCGCCGCGCAAAAGCGAGAAGGCGCGCTCGACGGCACCACCTCGCAACGCGACTAGCCCAGACGTTTGGCGAGAGCCTCGCCCACCAGGGGCGGGACGATACTCTCCGTGCTACCGTGCAACGACGCGAGCTCCTTGGCAATAGATGATGAAACGTACATGTAATCGGGCGAGGACATGACGAAGAGGGTCTCGAGCTCGGGAGCGAGACGGTAGTTGAGCATCGCCATCTGAAACTCGTACTCGAAATCGGTCGTCGCGCGCAGCCCCTTGACGATAGCGGTGACGCCGATGGAGGTCGCGAAATCGACGAGCAGGTTCTCGAAGGGAACAACCTCGACGTTATCGAACTCGGCCGTGACCGCACGCGCGAGCTCGACGCGCTCATCGAGCGTGAAAAGCGTGCCGCCGCGTTTGTTCGTCGAAGCGGCGACGCCGACGACAACCTCATCGGACATGCGGCTCGCACGGCGTATGACATCCAGATGACCAAAGGTGATGGGGTCGAAGGTTCCGGGGACCAATGACTTGCGCATGTCTATTCCTCACGATCGTGATGCTTCAGGTAGGTCACGCCGATTTTGCCATACTTCTTCTGGCCGTCTAGCACGAAGCGCTCATCTGCGGCAAACTCATCGGCCACCGTCTGCTTGTCTTGCAGCGCATGCTCGTAGACAATAACGCAACCGTCGGAAAGTCCATCGTGATTGGAGAGCTCGAGCAAAAGGCCATGCACACGCGCGACGTCTTCGGCGTACGGCGGATCAAGCAGCACGAGCCCAAAGCACGCAGGCAAAGGGCGGCTGGCGATGTCAAAGCTATCGCCAGCGACAGTGCGTACGCGCGGGGCCTTGAGGCCAAGCGTGCCGAGGTTACGCTCGAGCACATCACGAGCCGCACGGTCATGCTCGATGAAGGTACAGCTACGCGCGCCTCGCGAGAGCGCCTCGATGCCCAGAGCACCGCTTCCCGCAAACGCATCGAGCACGTCAATGTCCTCGAGTTCGGGCAGACGCGAGTAAACGGAAGAGAAGATGGACTCGCGCACCCGATCGGTCGTGGGGCGCGTCGTCTTCTCGCTCGGACTCTCGATGATACGACTCTTGAATTCACCTGCGACAATGCGCATGTCATGCTCCCCTGCTTACTGTCTCGTCCAGATTCGCGAACGCACGCTCGATATCAGCGGCAAGCGCCGCATGCTCGGGTGCGCACAAATCAGGATCGTTTTCGAGAATCTCGAGCGCATCTGCATGCGCGCAGGCAATGAGCTGCGCGTCGTCGATGACATTGACGAGCTTGAGAGTCTCGGCACCATGCTGCCTGCTGCCGAGCACGTCACCTTCGTGACGCGTGCGCAGATCGGCTTCGGCAAGCTCGAAGCCATCCGTGGTACTCACGAACGCGTCCATGCGCGCCCGCGTCTCGGTGTCATCCTTGCCGGGATCTGCAACGAGAAAGACCGTGCCCGGATGCTCACCACGCCCCACGCGGCCTCGTAGCTGGTGCAGCTGCGAGAGACCGAAACGCTCGGCATCCTCGATGAGCATCATCGTCGCATTGGGAACGTCAACGCCAACCTCGACGACCGTCGTGGCAACGAGCACGTCGATATCGCCTTCATTGAAAGCCTCCATGACCTGCTGCTTTTCGGCAGCATTCATGCGCCCGGTGAGCAAACCCACCCGGTAGCCGGTAAAGACCTCGCGTTGCAGACGGGCGGCTTCCTCTTCGGCAGCCTTGGGATCGGAGATATCGCTACCATTTGCAAGCGAGGCGAGTAGCGATCCATCCTCGACGCGCGCAGCCCGGTTCTCGCGTGAAAGTCCCACGAGCGGGCAGATGACGTAGGCCTGCCGCCCCTGGGAAAGCGCCTCCTTCATCGCCTCGTAGGCCCTGCCGCGCGCATCGCGCGAGACGAGCTCGGTGCGCGTGGGCGTGACGTTGCCGGGCCGCGTGCGAATGTAGCTCGTGTCGAGATCACCGTACAGCGTAAGGGCAAGCGTGCGCGGAATGGGCGTTGCCGTCATGACGAGCAAATCGCAGCCCGGGCCCTTCATGCGCAGGGCAGCGCGTTGGTTAACACCGAAACGATGCTGCTCGTCGATGATGACGAGCGATAGGCGCGAGAAGCTCACCGTAGGCTCGATGAGCGCATGCGTCCCGAAGAGCACCTGTAAGCTTCCGTCAGCAGCTGCCGTAAGCAAGCGATCGCGTTCATCGGGCGTAGTCGAACCCGTAAGCGTGCCCCAGCTGATGCCCGCCGCATCGAAGAGCGAGCCGAGCTTGCTTGCGTACTGACGAGCGAGAACCTCGGTCGGCGCCATCATAGCCGCCTGACAGCCGCTATCGGCACTGAGCGCCAGAGCGAATGCAGCAACGATGGTCTTGCCCGTGCCGACATCACCAAGCAGCATGCGGTTCATGCTGCGTGGCGCACGCATGTCACCGGTGATGTCGGCAACGGCTTGTTCCTGTTCATCGGTGAGCGTGTAGGGTAGCTGCGCACGCAGGCTTTCCACGCGCAAACCGGGCTCGTGCACGATGGGGTCGGCATCGAGCGTCTCGGCGCGACGCAAGCGCATCATCTCGAGTTGCAGGCGCAGGACCTCCTCGTAAGCCAGACGCTTGCGAGCTTGGAGCATCTGCGTGCGGTTTTCGGGGAAATGAATCTGACGCATGGCCTCCTTCTTGCCGATGAGACCATACTTTAGTCGCAAATCGGCAGGCAGGGCGTCACTTATATCGGCTGTTTGCTCGAGTGCATTGGCAACGAAACGGCGCATCCACGTCGTCGAGACACCCTCGGTCGTGGGATGCACGGCAATCATCTGGGCAAGACGCGCCTGTGGCTGGTCGGGATCGCCCAGAAAGGCGACGTACGGGCTATTCATGCGCTTGAAGCCGTATTCGAAGCTTACCTTGCCCGAGAAAGCGACGCGCATACCGCGCTCGAACTTGGCAGTCATCCAGGGCTGTCTGAACCAGGTGGCGATGATGACACCCGTTCCATCGAAGATCGCGACCTCGAGGATGTGCAGACGGCGGCGCGGCTGCTTTTCGGTAACCTCGTCGACCGTGCCCACGACAGTCACGAACTGGCCGATGGGCGCACGAGCAGCCGTCTCGATATTGGAAAGATCGATGTAGCGGCGCGGGTAGTTCTCGAGCAGGTCGCGCACCGTCATAATGCCCATCTTGGCAAGGTGCTTGGCGCGTGCAGGACTTACGGCGCGTACCTTGCCGACATCGCAATCAAGCAGGAAATCGGAATCTCCACGCGATGCCATCAGGCAAGCCCCAGCACCCGCTCGTCTTGCGGAATGTAGGCAAAGCCGAAACAGCCGGTGGAAACATGCGTAGTGATGACCGGACCGACCATGCGCACTCCGACCTCGACCAGCTTGATGCCTGCCTCTATCATGGCTTCGCGCAGCTCATCGACACCACCCATATTGCGCGTGTGGGCAAAGCAGCATTCGAGTGGACCGAAACGCTCCTCGAGCTCCTTGTAGCGCTGTACGAGCTTGATGACGGCGCGCTTGGGCGACTTGGCCTTGCCAAACATCTCGACCTCGCCATCGGGGTCGACCGTCAGCAGCGGCTTAATCTTGAGCAGCGTGGCGGCCAATCCCGTTGCCTTGCCCGTGCGACCTCCCTTGATGAGGTTCTTGAGCTTGTCGAGCATGAAGCAGATGCTCGTCTTGCCCTCGAGATCATGCGCCGCCTCGACGAGCTCGGCAAAGCCCAGGCCGTACTCGCGCAGCTGCGCGATGCGACGCACGAAGAGGAACTGGGCGACGGTGTTGCAGCGCGTGTCGATGACCTCGACGGGAATGGGCGCGCTCTCGGCAGCCATGCGCGCGGTATGAACCGTGCCCGACATGCCCGACGAAATGTGCAGGGAAATCACATGCGTATAACCGGCCAATGAGAGGTCAGTGTAGAGCTGGGCGAAGTCGAGCAGAGGCGGCATGGATGTTGAGGGAAGCTCATCGCAGTCGACGACGTAATCGTAGAACGCTTCGATGTTATCGGGCGTATTGTCCTCGGGAAAATGCGTCCCATCGGGCCTGATGACCCTGAGATGAACGCACTCCACACCCAGCTCGGCAAGTTCGGCGTCAGATGCGTCACACGCGTTATCGGTTACGATCGCTATCTTCTCCATCTGCATCTCCTACATCACCTGCGCCTATTCGATCGAGAAAACGATGGGATACAGCGGCTGCTCGCCACGTTGCGCGTCGACCTCGAGGTCGGGATGGAGCTCCTCGATCTGCTCGACGAGGGCTTCGAAGTCCTCTTGCGCGAAGTCCGCACCTGCGAGAAGCGTGAGGGAGTCGAGATCATCGTTGAGCTCGTCGATGAGGGCAAGCGTCACTTCCTCGACGCTTTTGCCCACGGCGTCGAGCGAGCCGTCGGCGATGCCGATGATGTCATCGGGATGAATCTCGCGGCCGTCCGAGGTCTTGGAGTCCTTGATGGCCGTCGTGACCTCGCCGCATTTGACCTCGTCGAGCACCTCGATCATGGCCTTGGCGTTCTCCTCAAGATCGTCCTCCAGATCGGCGACAAGCATCGCGGAAAACGATGCGGGCACCGAGGTCGTGGGCACGACCTTGCACGGAATCTCAGCGTTCTCAGCCGCGGCATTGGCAGCCATGATGATGTTCTTGTTGTTGGGAAGCAGGATCACGGAATCGGCATTGACCTCATCGATGGCATCGAGCAGGTCCTTTGTCGAGGGGTTCATGGTCTGGCCGCCCGAGACAACGTGATCAACACCGAGCGAACGCAGGATATTGGCCATGCCCTCGCCTGCCGCCACGGCGATGAACGCAATGGGTTTGCGCTGTGCCGACTTGCCCGAAGCGGCCTCCTCGGCCGCGATGCCATCGGCGCGCTCCTCGCTCTCGAGCACCATGTTGTGAATGAAGACCTCGGAGACCTGACCACGATCGGTCATGTAGGTGAGCACCGTACCCGGTGTGTCCGTATGCACATGTACCTTGAAGTCCGGATGTGCGCCCACAAGCAGTTCGCAATCGCCAATGGAAGCGAGGAATTCAAGTGCCTCGACCGGGTCGATATCATCGCTGTGCAGGAGAAACTCCGTGCAGTACATGTAATCCGAACCCGCCCAGTCGCGTACGTGCTCGATGGCGACCTTCGCCTCGGCGTGCGTGAAATCCTCGGCGGAAGCCAGATGCGCCTGCTCGCCGGTCAAAGCGGCAATGAAGCTCTGGATGAGGATGGCGAGGCCGAAGCCGCCGGAATCGACAACGCCGTTTTCCTTGAGCACGGGCAGAAGGTCCGGTGTGCGCTTGACGGAAGCCAGCGCCTCGTCAGAGACGGCATGTAGCATCGTTGTGACATCGAGCCCGTCTTCGTAGGCCTGCTGCGCGACGTTCGCGCAGTCCTCGAGCACGGTGAGAATCGTACCTTTTACCGGCTTACGCACGGCCTGGAAGGCGACTTCGACACTGCGCTGGGCCGCGCGCGCGATCGTCTCGCTGCTATACTCGGTGGCATCGGCGAGTCCCTCGCATAGGCCACGCAGGATTTGACTCGTGATGACGCCCGAATTGCCGCGTGCGCCCATGAGCGAGCCGTGCGTCACGGCTTTGCGTAGCTCGGCGCCATCGGCGTTGGCCGGTAGCGCAGCAACCTCGCGAGCCACCGATTCCATCGTCAGCGACATGTTCGTTCCCGTGTCGCCGTCCGGCACCGGAAAGACGTTCAGGCGGTTAATCTCCTCCTTGCGCGCGGAAAGCTCAGCCGAAGCGGCTGCAATGCAGGTGCGAATATCGTCAATGTTCATGGATGTATCCCCGTTGATTCGTGACTTACAAGTTGCTAATCGCGGACCTTCACGCCCTGGACGTGGATGTTCACCTCGTGGACAGGCAGCTGGGCACCGTCCTCGAGCACGAATTTGACCTTGTCGGCAAGCATGCGGCTCACTTCGGCAAGATTAGTGCCATGCTCGATGATGATGTAGAGATCAACGTCGATGGCGCCGTCGACCATCTCGACGTTGATGCCACGACGCAGGCGACTCGCGGGCAGCAGTTTGGCAATGCCATCGGAAAGCGTCGGGGCGGCCATGCCCACGACACCATAGCTCTCGAGAGCAGCGTAGCCAGCCAAGTCGGTGATGACGTCCTCGGCGATGGTCAATTCACCAGCAATAGCGTCAGCCATGTGCAAGCTCCTTCACGATTGAAATTACATAGGTCTAGTAATTGTAATTCAGGCGACACTTCGTTCACAGTCAGCCATGCAATTTTGCGTATACTTTCTTGAAAATGGAGGCAGAGGAGCGACCTTGAGCTACGATGACTTTTTCTTCGGCGAACCGCAGAACACGAGCAACGGCACCCATATTCTCGATGACAAGCTCGCCTACGAGATACTCGAGGTCGTTACCGAAATCCCCGTAGGATGCGTTGCGAGCTATGGCCAGATCGCGCGGCTCATCGGCCGTCCCAAAAACTCGCGCCTCGTGGGCAAGGTGCTCAAGGAGGCCGCACGCTATGGTGAGTATCCATGTCATCGCGTGGTCAATCACGCGGGGCGTCTCGTACCCGGATGGAATGAACAAGCCGCGCTTTTAGCCGAGGAAGGCGTCGAGCTCAGAGACGACAGTCACGTCGACATGCGCACGTACCAGTGGGACGTGTAAAAGGGTCAGGCCCCTTTACACATGTACACATGTAACGTGTAAAGGGGCCTGACCCTTTTACACGTAGGGCATGCAAGGGGGGGGGGGGGGGGGGGGGGGGGCCCCCCCCCCCCCCAAAAAAAAAAAAAAAACTATCCACAGGCGTGAGAGAGG
>CAYLYJ010000014.1:0-23733 GCA_964388185.1 uncultured Coriobacteriaceae bacterium | reverse complement strand
GCGCCGTCGGCAACGCCACGGGCCGCAACATCCACATGCGCTCGCTCGACGAGGCAGTGCGCCTCACGCAGGCGATTAGCGCCATCACGCTCGGTGACTACGATGTCGAAGAGGCCATGGACGTCTTCGAGGGCAAGGAACACTACACGCTCTAGAAAATGTGACAGGTGTGACAGGGGTCAGGCCCCCGTCACATTGACGCAGATGTGACGGGGGCCTGACCCCTGTCACGTTTTGCGGCCCTCTCTCTATATGGCAAGCTCGGCAGATTACCGTGCGCCGTACCAGGCAAGACCCTCGTACTTCCAGCCAACCTTGACGAGGTTGTCGCGCTCGGCGGCGTTCACGGTATAGTGGTGCGATCCGGAGTTGTTGCGCGGCGCAGTCGGCTGTACGTTGGGGTTGAACAGGCGATACAGCTTCTCGCCCTTGTCGTCATCGGAATACCATCCGATGCCCTCGTACTTCCAGCCTTGCGTGACCAGCCAATCGCGCTCCTTCTCGTCCATCGTGTAATGATGGTCGGTACCCGAATACAGGCGATACACCGGCGTCTTTGACGTCGTGGGCGCAGTCCACGCCGTGCCCTCGTACTTCCAGCCTGCCTTGACAACGTTGTCGCGCTCCTTGACGTCAGCCGTGTAGAAGTGCTCGCCGGAATTGGGATTGTACAGGCGATGCATCACCTGGAAGTCCGGGTCCGGAATCGAATCAGGCCCGTTCTTCACGTACGTGTCAGCGATACCCAGGCGGTCCTTCTCGATCTCGGCAGGCTTAAACCACTTGTTGGCGCCCTTCGAGAACCAGTTCACGTGTCCCGCGACCTTGGTCGACGGCACGCTCAGCTTCGTCGTCTTCGCGCCGAGCTTCATCGTCTTAAGCGAGGTGCAGTTCGCGAGCATATCTCTCGTGCTCGTCAATTTCCGCGTGTCGAAACTAGAGAGATCGATCGAGGTCAGTGACGAACAATTGGAGAACATAGAAGCCATCGTCTCCACGTTTGCGGTGTTGAACTTCGAGAGGTTAAGCGACGAGAGGGACATACATCCGGCGAACATGACGCTCATGTTCGTCACCCGCGAGGTATCGAACCTCGACAGGTCAATGGACATCAGCGCGCGGCAGTCGGAGAACATGGCGTTCATGTCCGTGACCTTCGCGGTCGAGAAGCCCGAGCCGAACTTGAGAGTGTTGAGCGCCTTGCAGTCCCCGAACATGAACGCCATCGTATCCACATTGGCGGTGTTGAAGTTCGAGAGATCGAGCGTGCGGATGAGCTGGCAGTCGCAGAACATGCTCCTCATCGT
Organism: uncultured Coriobacteriaceae bacterium; assembly: GCA_964388185.1. Taxonomy (GTDB): domain Bacteria; phylum Actinomycetota; class Coriobacteriia; order Coriobacteriales; family QAMH01; genus QAMH01. Next base: position 22,426 of record CAYLYJ010000014.1, on the reverse strand, counting down.
CTTCACCTTGGCGGTGTTGAAGTTCGAGACGTTCAAGCTGTCGAGCGCGGAGCAGTGCATGAACATGTAGCTCATGTCCGCGACGTTGGCGGTGTTGAACTTCGACACGTCGATGGACTTGAGCGCCTGGCAGCCCGAGAACATGTACTGCATGTTCGTCACCTTCGCGGTGTTGAACTTCGAGAGGTCGATGCTGGGAAGCGCCAGGCAATCGGCAAACATGTACTGCATGTTCGTCACCTTCGCGGTGTTGAAGCTCGAACCGAACTTGATCGTCTTGAGCGCACGGCACTGCGAGAACATGTTGCCCATATGCGTTGCATTGGAAGTATCGAAACCGGAAAGGTCGATATCGGTGAGGTTATAGCAATTGAGGAAGAGCGATTGGGAGATCGGCGGTGCGATGACGCGCTCCTTGACGACGACCTTCTTGATCTTGACGGCGTGTGCCCTCCACAGGACGCCCGGCATCGTCGTATCCGCACCCGTGCCCGCGTGAATCGTGAGCGTGCCGTCCGAGGTCAAATCCCACTTGCACGTGCCCCACGTTCCCGAAACGGTGCTCGCCGCGGCAGTGAGCGGCGCATCGGCATCTGCCTCCTCGGTGGCCTCGGCAGCAGGCGCCGCAGCCTCTGCGGGCGCAGCGGCCTCTTCACCCGCAGCGGTCTCCTCAGGCTCCTCGCCCTCGACAGCGGCGCTCTTCTCGGCCTGCCCATCGGCGTTTTCCTGCACCTCGATGCCCTGCTCGACGGCGTCTCCTTGTGCCGTGGCAAGCGCGAGGCCGGGGAACAGCCCGATCACGAGCGCGACCGACAGCAATGCCGATAGCACAAGACGCTTGCTCCTCATGACGTACCTCCAGGTTCAAAGCGGCATCCCTCGCCGCGAATCGGTTCTTACAGCAGGGGGAATAGTACCCTCTCACCGGCGCGTCTGTCGATTCCGATTCAAAAACGTTACAACCAACATGCATGCACATGCGACAAGCGGTCATTGACGGGGCATTCTCTCCTTATCATGACCCGATTTGCCCCACAATTCGTCCACAAATGTGACAGGGGTCAGGCCCCTGTCACGCACGATCCCGTCACCATGTGACAGGGGTCAGGCCCCTGTCACATCCCCGTCACATCCGTTGCGCTACACTACGATTCACGATCCCGTCACCAAGGAGCCCGCATGCCACAGACCGAAGTCCCCATAGAGCGCCGCTTTCACGGTTCGGTCAACCTCGTCATCCTTCACCTGCGTCGCGTCGCGCAATCAAACGACATCGATGCCGGTCTCGAGGCGGCGCGTCGCCTGCGCATGTTCGATGCCAAAAACGAGGCCTTCGTACGCCGCATGCTCGCGCTCGATGCAGCACTGCAAGCCGGCGACGAGCTTGCCGAGCCCATCACGTCCTCACTCGCCGATGAGCTGCAGGCCTGCGCGCTGCGCCTCAATTCCGCCGACCCCGCCTAAGGACCTGCCGCATGTCCCGCACGCAAGGCGACAAGCTCGCCAACTACCTCACAATGCTCGGACACCTCTGCGCCGACATCAATCAGGGCGCGCTCTCGGCCATCCTGCCCTTCCTCGTCGTCGGTGCTGGTTACAGCTATCTCGAGGCCACGATGCTGCTCTTTGCCTCCAACATCGCCTCCGGCATTATCCAGCCCCTCTTCGGCTGGCTCGGCGATCGCCATCCCTGCCCGTGGTTCATGGCGCTCGGCGTGTTTCTCGCCGGTTTCGGCATGGCGGCCATCGGCTTCGTCGGCAATTACTGGCTCGTGCTCGCCTCGGCGATGGTGAGCGGCATCGGCATTGCGCTCGTGCATCCCGAAGGAGGTCGTCTCGCCAACCTCGCCGCCGGCGAGCACAAGGGCACTGGCATGTCGATCTTCGCCGTCGGTGGCAACATCGGCTTCTTCGTCGGCCCGCTGCTATGCGCGACCTTCGTCGGCCTGTTCGGCCTCACCGGCACCTGGGTCTTCCTCGTCCCCGCACTCCCCTGCACGCTCGTGCTCCTCGCCTTCAACGGACGCTTCAAGGCGCTCGGCACCTCGCGCGACAACCCCGTCATCGAATCCGGGCAACGCGAGCACTGGGGGCTTTTCGCCATCGTCATGGGGGTGCTCTCGCTCAAGTCCATCGTGAGCTACGGTCTGCTCGCCTTCGTCCCGCTCTTCCTCGTCGCCAACCTCGGCCAAAGCGATACCGCGAGCTCGATGGTGCTCTCGGCGTTCGCGATATTCGGCGCCATCGCCACGGCCGTTTCGGGCAAAGTTGCCGAGAGATTCGGCGCGATTCGCCTCGCGATCGTCTGCTGCATCGCACTTGGCGTCGGGCTCGTTGCCTATGGCCTGAGCGGCAACGTCATACTTGCCATCGCCATCGCGATGTTCCTCTCGATGTCCTCGAGCCTCTTTCACCCCTCGACGATCGCGCTCGGCATGGACTACATCCCGCTGCACCTCGGCATGGCCTCGGGCCTATCGTATGGCGTGACGGTGTGCATCGGCGGCGTGGTCGAGCCGCTGCTCGGTGTAGCGGGCGATGCTGTGGGGCTCACGCCGGTCTTCTTCATCATGGCCGCCATCGCCTTTGCCGCAGCGCTCCTTAGCTGCTTCCTCAAGCGCTCCGACAAGCTCAAAATGTGACAGGGGTCAGGCCCCTGTCACATTGACCCCTGTCACATTGCCCCCGTCGTCCCTCGTCACTTCTGGGTAGAGACACCTTCGGCGGCCATGCAGAGCAGCGCGACATGGCGCAGGCGCTTTTCCTCGTCGCGCTTCTGCTTCGCGGCTCTTCGCTGTTGCTCGGCCTCGGCAATCGAGAAACGGCAGCCGCAGTAGTTCTGGCGGTACATGCCCTTCTCGCGGCTGATGCGCGTCGCCTCCCGATAGTGCTCGCGAAAGTCACGTGCGTCAGCCGTCAGCCCATGACGCTCGGCAGCCGCCTCGAGCTCCTCGCAAATGACGTCCGTGAGCTGGTAGGGACTGATGGTGAGCGTCGTCGAGATCGTGTCGAAGCCGCGCGCCGCCGCCTCGCGCGCCGTCTCCTCGAAGCGCAGGCGATAGCAGGCGCGGCAGCGAGCCTCGCGATCGGTGCCGTGCACGGCGACCTCGCGCTCCCATGAGTCCGGATCGTAATCGCCTTCGATGAGCTCGATGCCTCGCGGCTCGCTCACATGCTCGACCAACGTGGCAAGACGATGCTCGTATTCCTCTGGCGGAAAGATGTTCGAGTTGGCATAGTGAATCGCGAAATCGACCCCTTCATCCGCAAAGATGCGTGTTGGCTCGAGCGAGCAGGGCCCGCAGCAGGCGTGCAGTAGCATGCGCCTTTCGCTAGACATTGACGATGCCCTTCAGCATGGACTTGGCCTGCGATTCCGTAATCTCGCCCGCCTGGAGCATGGCGGCGATGTCCTGGATCTCTTCCTTGTTGCCGATGTTCTTCGAGACGAACCCGCTTACGGCCGCAGGGTCGTCGGTATCGACGCCGAGCTGGTCGGCGATGTCGATGACCTTGGCCGCCTGACTCGTCGACAGGCCGAAGTCCTGCGTGAGCATGCCGACGGTGCTCGTCGAGCTCGACGGCCCGCTGATGCCCGTGACATGCGCAAACGTCGAAAGCCCGCGCTCGATCTTGTCGATGGGCCCGGTATTGCCGCTCACCACCGAGAAAACGAAGAACGCGGAAAACGCGATGCAGATGATCGAGATGATGACGAATATCCCCTTGAGGATCTTGCCGAGGACCTTCACGTGTAACTCCAAACTGCGCTTGACTCTGTCGACGTTTTGCGTCGTATGCGAATGCTAGTATATTTTCCACGCAAATGAGGAGCATTGATGAAGACCGAAGATTTTGACTACGAATTGCCCGAAAAGTTCATAGCGCAGCAGCCGGCCATTCCGCGTGACTCGTGCAAGCTCATGGTCGTGCATCGCGATGGTGCGCTCGAACATCGCGTGTTTCGCGAAATCGGCGAGTACCTGCATGCGGGCGATCTGCTCGTCGTGAACGAGACGCGCGTACTGCCAGCGCGCTTGCTCGGGCACAAGCAGGGCACAGGAGGCGCGGTCGAGGCACTACTGCTCGACAAAGTTGCCGGTACACCGGATTGCGATGCAGAGCAGACGTGGAACTGCCTGGTCAAGCCCGGAAAGCGTCTCAAAGTCGGAGCGCGCATGGAGTTCGCGCACGAGGGCACGGTCGTACTCGAAGGCGAGGTCATCGGCATCGACGAGGCAAACGGCTCGCGTGCGGTGCGGTTTACGGTGCCGGGCACAGAGGGTGCGGCCAGCGTCGATGCGGCCATCCACCTGGTGGGCCACACGCCGCTGCCGCCCTACATCAAGGATTACGCGGGTGACGAGGAGCTCTACCAGACGGTGTACGCGCGTAACGAGCGCAGCGCTGCGGCTCCCACGGCCGGCCTGCACTTCACGCCCGAGCTTCTCGACCAGCTACGCGACGCGGGCGTGAACATCGCCTACGTCGACCTCGAGGTTGGGCTCGACACCTTCAGGATCGTGAGCGAGACCGATCCGCTCGATCACGAGATGCATACCGAGCTCTACACCGTACCCGCGGCGACGGTCGAAGCCATCGCGCAGACCAAGGCGCACGGTGGTCGTGTCTTCGCCGTTGGGACGACCTCGGTACGTTCACTTGAAAGCGCGGCGGCGGCTGGCAAGTTGGCGCCTTGCACGCGTGCGGCCACGAGCCTCTATATCCTCCCTGGTTACGAGTTCAAGGTATGCGATGGCATCATCACCAACTTCCACGTCCCCAGAAGCACGCTCATGATGCTCGTGAGCGCGTTTTCGGGGCGCGAGACGATTATGAATGCCTACGAGACCGCCAAGGCCGAGGGCTACCGCTTCTTCAGCTTTGGCGATGCGATGCTACTTTTGTAAGGAGAGCTGTAGAGGACATGGAGAGGGGTAGAGCCGAGGTCTAAGGGAGCGCGCCGTAAAGACCGCGTAGCGGGCTGTCGGGAAGCGACCGTCGAGGCGGCACCCCTTTCCACGTCCCGTAATGCAACGTGATTTAGCACTAATAAGGAGTCATACGTGTTCGAATACGATCTCATAGCAACCGACCCCGGATGCGCGGCGCGCCTAGGCCGCCTGCACACGCCGCATGGCGACATCGAGACCCCCATCTTCATGCCCGTGGGCACGCAGGCCACGGTCAAGGGCATCACCAACGCCCAGCTCGAGAGCTTGCATGCGCAGATCATCCTCGCCAACACCTACCATCTGTACCTGCGGCCGGGCATTGACGTCATACGCGAGGCCGGTGGCATTCATGGCTTCATGCACTGGAATCACCCCGTGCTTACCGACAGTGGCGGATTCCAGATCTTCTCGCTCGCCGACACGCTCGAGCTCGATGCCGATGGCGTGAACTTCCGCTCCATTGTGGACGGTTCCAGGCATCGCTGGACGCCCGAGGACAACATGCGCGTCCAGGAGGCCATCGGCGCCGACATCATCATGCAGCTCGACCAGTGCACGCACTATCCCGCCACCAAGGAGGAGGTCGCGGCCGCCGTCGAGCGCAGCGCCAACTGGGCCGCGCGTTGCAAGGCGGCGCACGCGCGCGAGGACCAGGCCCTGTTCGGCATCGTGCAGGGTGGCGTCTTCGAGGACCTGCGTCTCGAGAGCGCCCAGCGTGTAAGCGAACTCGACCTGCCGGGTTACGGCATCGGTGGCTATTCCGTGGGCGAGGATCACGAGCTCATGCTCGCGCAGCTTGGCACGGTCACGGCTGCGCTGCCGGCGAACAAGCCGCGCTATCTCATGGGCGTGGGCAACCCGACGACGCTCGTGCGCGCGGTGGCCCTGGGCGTCGACATGTTCGATTGCGTGTTGCCCACCCGCACGGCGCGCATGGGCACGGCGTTTTCGAGTACGGGACGCATGAACATGCGCAACGCCAAGTACGCGCGCGACTTCGGGCCGCTCGACGAGCAATGTACGTGTCCGACTTGCCGCAATCACACCTGCGCCTACATCCGGCACCTCGTGAAGATGGACGAGATGCTCGGCGGCATCCTGCTCACCGTACACAACCTGCACTTCCTGCTCGACCTTATGCGGCGCGCCCGCGAGGCGATTGCCGAGGGACGCTACGCCGCCTTCGAACGCGCGTGGATGGAGTCGGAGGCCGCCAACGACTACTAAAATGTGACAGGGGTCAGGCCCCTGTCACATCTCGATCCCCTTGCCACGTGACAGGGGCCTGACCCCTGTCACATTTTGACCCCTGTCACGTTCTCGCAAACGAAAAGGGCCCCGCGTTCGCGGAGCCCTTTAGGCGTCAGTTTATGGGTACCAACTAGGCCTTGGTGACGTTGCTTGCCTGCAGCTTGCCGTTCTGGCCCGTCGTCACCTCGAAGTTGACCTTGTCACCCTCGTCAAGGGTCTTGAAGCCATCCATCTGGATCTCGGAGAAATGCACGAACAGATCGTCGCCATCCTCACGAGAGATGAAGCCGTAGCCCTTGTCGGGGTTGAACCACTTAACCGTACCTTCAGCCATTTGAAACGCCTTTCGTTTGGCCCCGTTAGGGGCTCCAATACACGCGGGCCGGGCGGCCAAGCCCGGACGAGCGCTAAAACAACGTGCCAATCACGTTATCTATATTCTAGAATAATTAGATTCGGGTCACAAGAAAAACATTGCGGCAAAGTCAATATGTTACCTGCGCAACGGCACGCATCGCATGCCTACTCGGCAATCTCGATCTCCTGCACCATCTCGTTCTTGATTCTGCCCACGAGCTTCTGGAGCGCATCGATCACATTGGGACGAATGTCGCCACCAATGAGCACGTACATGATGTCGTCACCCACCGCGAGCGTACCCTCGTTGAGCCATACGCGCACGTACTCGATACCCGGCCAGGCGAGCGCCTCCTGACGTGCGGCCTCCACGGCATCGGCATCATAGCCAAAGTTCATACCCGTGACCTTGGTGCCATCATCGACGCCCTCGCGCACGAGCTTCTTGGGCAGCTCGCGCACCGTGCCGTTGTGGGCGAGGTACATGCCGCAACGCGGGGCGCTTTCGTCTGCCTTTGCCTCGGCGAGCCACTGGTCCATGGACGGTGATTGCTTCATCGCTTCCTCCTCGCGAATGAGACAAATGGACAGGTCATTTGTCTCACTTTCCGCTGATATCGTCTGAAATGAGACAGTCGCTCAGAGACGCTGTCTCATCGTTTCCAACGATTCTATATGTTGCAAGCTATAAAGTCAGCAGGAATCCCTCATATCCTCGCAACGCAAAAGAGGCTGCCGAAGCAGCCCCTTTGTCACCTCATCCCCTGCCGGTAGGATGAACCCACCCTATAAGGTGGGCTCCCACACTGGGCGTTCCAGCTTCCCCACCGTCGTAACGAGGGATACCTTTCCGACCCAAGATCTCGGGATCCCATAGAATTGCCATCGGTCCATCGCAATAAGCCGGGTCAGAGGATGAAGCACTATGTACTATACACGTCACCGGTCAAAAGAAACAGTCTTGACAAGTTATCGTTGCATGCTTGTAAGCGCCCCGTGAAATGTGACAGGGGTCAAATGTGACAGGGGTCAGGCCCCTGTCACATTCTGCGCTATACTGTGTGCGTTTTCGATGGCCTACGCGAAAGGGACGCCATGTACTGTGGAAACTGCGGAAACGAACTCGACGACGGCGCGGCCTTCTGCACCAGGTGCGGCGAGAAGGCACCCGACATCGCAGCCGACGAGACCGTCGTCATCACCCCGGCCGCAGCTGCCTCCGCAACCGACGAGACCGTCGTCATCGAGACCGCCGAGCCGCCCGAGCAGCCCGCATGGCAACCCACCGTCATCCAGCAGACCAAGCAGATGCCCGTGACGCCCGCCCCGGCACCCGCACCCGCCGCGGCCCCGGCTGCCGGCGGCCACAAGAAGAAGCGCACGGCCCTCGTCATCGCGGTCGCATGCCTCGTCGTCGTCGCCATCATCGGCATTACCGCCTGGCTCGTCATCGGCCAGAAGATGCAAGCCAAACGTGCCCCTCACCCCATCTCGTTCACCATCCAAGCCGAGGGATACAATGGCCAGTGCACCAAGATTCCCGTATCGGTCAAGGGAGTTGACTTCGAGGGCAATCAGGTCGATGACGTCGCGTTCGTCGATGCGAGCGGAAGCGGCGTCGAACTCGTGAAAGGCGAGTATGACCTCAGCTTCCCCGCCTCCCCACTCACACCCGACGGCGTGCTGTACAACGTGCCCACCAACTCGTACCACGTGGCTATCGGAGAAGATCTCGAAGAGGGCGTGCCCTTCGACCAGCCGGACAAGACGCCCGCCGTATTCAGTAAGTCCACGGCCTATGGCGAGACCGACGAGATGATCGCCTCGGCCTACGATTACGCCATCATGGACGAATCCCAGGCCGACCGTGCCGAGGAACTGAAGGCAGTCGCCACCCGCGTCCACGGAGATGCGGTGGCCGCTGAAGAGCAGCGCAAGGCGGCCGAAGCCGCACGCACCGTCGACATGAAGTACTACACCCTCAAGCTGCCCGAATACTGGGTCGGCAAGGTCGACGTGATTCGCGATGGGAACAACGTGCAGATCGTGCCTAAAGGCTATGGCAAGGATTGCACGATTCTGTACATCACCTTCGTCCCCAGTTCGGAAATGATAAACGCGGGAGATTACATGGGCGGCATGCTGAAGCACGTGAATACTTCCGGAGGACGAGCGGAGATGTGGGCCACAAGGTATCCGGGTATGGTTCATGGCGTGCCCAATTACGGCGGGCTATCCAAGGATGCCCTTGCGACTGCGATTGATTTGCAGACCGGAGGCGCCACCTCTCTCGCGAAGATCGAAGCTGACCATTCCGCCAATCAAGGCGATCTGTCGATGAAGTACGCCATGATGGCCGCGCGTTGGCTGGAAGACAACGTTCAGCTCACCGCCAAGTAATGTGACAGGTGCCAATGTGACAGGTGCCTGACCCCTGTCACATTCTGTGTGCGTTTTCGATGGCCTACGCGAAAGGGACGCCATGTACTGTGGAAACTGCGGAAACGAACTCGACGACGGCGCGGCCTTCTGCACCAGGTGCGGCGAGAAGGCACCCGACATCGCAGCCGACGAGACCGTCGTCATCACCCCGGCCGCAGCTGCCTCCGCAACCGACGAGACCGTCGCCATCGAGACCGCCGAGCCGCCCGAGCAACCCGCGTGGCAACCCGCCGTCATCCAGCAGACCAAGCAGATGCCCGTGACGCCCGCCCCGGCACCCGCGCCCGCCGCGGCCCCGGCTGCCGGCGGCCACAAGAAGAAGCGCACGGCTCTCGTCATCGCGGTCGCATGCCTCGTCGTCGTCGCACTGGTCGCGGCGGGATTCACCGTCTTCGCGCTCCTCAAGAAGCATGAAGACACCCACGTCCCCACTCAGGTGCAGTTCGACTTCACCTACACGGGAGACCAGGGCGCGCAGCCCATCGGCGTGCCCATCGTCATCCAGGGAGCAGACCTCGACGGCAAGGCGGTCGACGAGCAGCTCCTCGCCACGCCGAGCGACAACACAATCGAGCTCCTCGCGGGCTCGTACACAATCTCGCTTGCCGGTAACCCGGTGTCCAACGACGGAACCGTCTACGCTGCGCAAAACGGCGATTCCCAGCAGCTCGAAATCCCCATCCCCGACAGCACCTCCCCGCAAGCCCCAACCTCCGTGAGCTTCTCCTTCGAGGCGATCGCACCCGACAAGATCCCCGACCAGCAAGTCGAAACAATCCGGACATGGATGACGTCGTTCGGCGTGAATACCGACGAGGTCCAGCGCATCTGCAACGTTATCGTGGAGAAACGCAACGCCGAGGCAGCGCGAATCGCGTTAGAACAGGAAAAGCAGACGGCACTCGCGGCTAACCCGAGAACCGTCGTCGGACCCAATCCCTCGACGCATGCATCAGGAGAAATGGTGCGGCTCACCGGCACCGTGCGTGTGGGCTATTTCGACACAAATACAGGACCTGGAGGGAAGGGCAACGTGTGCTACCTTGAACTGCCGGACGCGATAACGGTGACGGGCACCCAGTATGGCAACACGAGCAACAACAAGATCATATTGGGCGACAACTTCACCAGCTACCGGGACAAGGTCGTGACGATCTCCGCCTCCCTTTCTGTCAGGATGACAGCCAGTATCAAGGAAGCCGCCTGCTCCCACATCTGGGCAAACAACACCCAACTCATCCGCGAGTTCTAAAATGTGACAGGTGCCTGACCCCTGTCACATTGTCTGGTCGTCCGCACGTTCTGAGCGCGTCTTCGCCCCTAATCGCACTTGATCTCGACTTTGATCTCACCAGGTGCATCGGCATGTTCGCTGGCAGCCCGCACGCGCTCGGCCAGCTCCTCGTCGCCCAGCTGGTCGACAAGCTCCTCGGAGTCACGCGCCAGTTCGGCATCCGCGTGCGAGACGTTGCCGTCGTCGGGCACGATCGTAACGTAGCTGATACCACGGCGCTGATCGGCCTTGGCCTGCACGAGCAACAGCACGAAGCCCACCACACCAGCGACCGTCGACGCGACCAAAATCGAGAGCTTGGCCTCGGTCACCAAAAGCGCGTCGGCGTACGCGAGGTTCGCCACGAAAATCGCCATCGTAAAGCCGACACCACCGAGTACCGACGCGCCCAGCATATGCCGCCAGGTCACGAACTCGGGCAGCGACGCGATCTTCGTCTTCACCGTGATGAAGCTGAACAGCATGATGCCGATGGGCTTGCCAAGCACCAGGCCGCAGAACACACCGAGCACGACCGGCGAGGATGTGACCGTCGCGAGGTCGAGGCCCGTCACCGCAACATCGGCATTCGTGAGCGCGAACAGCGGCAGGATGAGGAAGTACACCCACGGGTACAGCTTGTGCTCAAGACGCGTGGCCGGTGGCACCGCCTGCTTCGAGACCTTGCTCAGGCTCGTGACCGTGGTGATGTAGTCCTTCTGCGCGACGAGCGGCGTCTCGTCACCCTCGTAGAAGCTGTTGGCCATGCGCAGGCGCTTGTTCGACCAATCGAAGAAGTTGTCGAGGTTCACGCGCGAGCCCGACGGAATGGCAAACGCGAGCAGCACGCCCGCGATGGTCGAGTGAATGCCCGACGAGAACACGCAAAACCACAGCACGCAGCCCACGAGTATGTAGGGCACGAGCGAGTAGACGTGCATGCGGTTCATGACGATGAGCGCAACGAAGACAACGGCAGCGGCTGCCAGCCAAAACAGGTCGGGACTCTCGCCGTAGAAGATCGCGATAACGAGGATGGCGATGATATCGTCCGCGACAGCCAGCGTCGAGAGAAACACGCGCACGCCGTTGGGCACGCGACTACCCAGAAGCGACAAGATGCCGAGCGCGAACGCGATGTCGGTCGCGGTCGGTACGCCCCAGCCCATGAACGCCTCGGGATGCGTCGTGTTGAACGCGAGATAGATGCCGATGGGCGCGAGCACACCACCCAGAGCGCCGAGAATCGGCAGGATGGCCTGACGAATGTTGGTGAGCTCGCCGGCCGTCATCTCGTACTTGATCTCGAGGCCCACGAGCAGGAAGAACACGGCCATGAAGATGTCGTTGATGATGTGCGCGAACGACATCTCACCATGGAAGGCGCCGATGCCGATGGAGACCTGCGTATGCCAGAACTCGAGGAAGGGACCATGCGCCGGCGTGTTGGCGACGACGAGCGCGACGATGGCGGCAAGGAGCATGATCGCCGCGGCCTTGGTGGACGAGTGCGTGAACTGGATGAGCTGGCGCAGACGCTTGTTACGACCCTGCACCTCGGCGATGAACAGCCCGTCTGGATCGGGATTGTCGGGACCGGGAATGATAGGCGTATCGGAGAAGTCCTCGTGCTTGTCCGCGTCGTCGTGTCCGTGTTGGTTGGTCATCAGAAGCTCCTCGCTTCCTCATGCGAAATAGCAAAAGGGGCAGTCTTTCGCTGCCCCGCGTATCGTCTGCTGGTGCCCGAGGTGGGAGTCGAACCCACACGCCCAGAGGACAACGGTTTTTGAGACCGTCGCGTCTGCCATTCCGCCACTCGGGCACGTGACCGGTATTATGCCATATCCTCGTACTGACTGGGATGCTTCTCGAAGAAGTCGAAGCGCGGCGGTAGCTCCTCGAGCACCTTGCTTCCCGCGGCGCGCTCCTCGTCGGTGGCCCAGAAGTCGATGGGCTCGAAGACATGGCACCAGTTGAAGAAGCCGGCGTCCCGCGTCGCGCACGGGCCGTCCTTCGGCTCGATGGCGAGATGCTCGAAGATGAGCTCGCAGCCACGTGGAACGATGGGATGCATGAGCAACGTTGCGCACCGCAGGCAATGGAAGGCGTCGCGCAACAGCATCTCGACGGCACCCTCGGGCGCGTCCTCGGCAAGCGCGGTGCGGCTCTCGCTCGCCCACCACTTGTTGATGCCACGCAAGAACTCGTCCATCTGCGCCATCACCGCGTGCATCTCGAAGCAGGCCATGTGCTCCTCGTAGGCGAGCACCGCCCGCTCGCACGCGGCACGCACGTCCTCGCTCGGCCCACCCAAAGGCAGACGACCGTTGCAGTGCTTCTGCGCCGTGTAGAAGCACGAGCGTGCAATGCGATTGAAGATGTTGGTGAGCAGCGCGCTCTCCTTGAGAACGGGGTCGGGCGCCTTCTCGTTGGCGTTCGGATCGAGCACCTTGGGCGAGAAACTCGCGGGCTTGACGCCCAGGCCGAGCGAAATCCAGTGCGCGCGCAGCTGCTCGGGCGTGTAATGGTCGAGTAGCTCGGCTGCCATGGGCGGCTTGATCGCACCCGAGCTCGAGGCCTTCTTGCCCATGAAGAGGATGTGGTAGTTGGGAACGAGCGTCGTCTGGCGCAACTCGTCGCCGGTGCCATCGACGCGCGGCTCATGACCGGCCTGCGTGCCCTGCCACAGTGCCGTCTGCGCGACACCGTAGAAGTAGATGTTATCCTGCCCGATGAACTGGTAGACCTTCGCGTCATCCGAGCACCACCAGTCGCGCCACCGTTTCGCATCGCGGCCGCTCTCCTCAAGCGCCGCCTGCGAAAACGCGATGGGCGCCCACAGCGACTCCGGCCAGCACCACACGGTCGCATCCGGCAAAGTCCCGTCCAGATCGGGCGCTTTCACGCCCCACTCGATGTTGCCGGTCAACCGGAAGGGAACGAGCGTCTTGCCCGTACGAAAGCGCAGGCCAGCGGCGTGCATGACCTCGACGGCGCGCTCGCGCTCGGTGATGCTCGCGAACTCCACGCCAAACGAGCTCTTGCCCTTCTCGACGGGCAGCACGGAATGCGGCGGCAGCTCTGCCTCGATGGCGGCGAAGTCATCGGCGAACTTCTCCTGGATGTAGATGATGGGCGGTGCGAGGAAGGACTCGACTTCGTCGACAAGCACCCGGCGTGTGCCGCATGCGTCGGCGATCTGCTCGATGTGCGCGGCGATGAGGTCATGAAAGTGCGGCAGCTCGAAGTACCAGTTGCTCACCTCGCGCATCTCGGGAGTCTCGCCGGTGAGCGCGGATTTGGGCGCGATGAGGTCGACCGGATCGTACTGATGACCCAGGTCGCACTCGTCGGCGTAGGCCTTCTCGGACTTACAGCCCTGCACCGGGCAACGCCCGATGACCTGGCGGCCGTTGAGAAAGGTACCCGCCTGCGCGTCGTAGAACTGCGGCGTGGAAAGCTTCTCGAGCCAGCCATTATCGTAGAGACGCGTGATGAAGGCGTCGGTCATCTCCTGTTGCTTGATGCCGGAAAGCCCGATGCCGCTTCCCTCGAAGATGTCGAGGCTGATGTCATAGGCGTCGAGCGCAGCCTTTTGCGCGTCATGGTTCATCTGCACGTAGTCGGCGATACTCCCGTCGAATTCGCCGGCCTCGACAAGCTTGCGGTAGCCCTCATTGATGGGCGAGCCGAAGCAATCGGTGCCGCTCACGAAGAGCACGTTATCCGACCCGATGCGGTCGCGCAGAAAGCGTGCGTAGACGTCGGCCGGTACGAAGACGCCGGCGATATGGCCAAAATGGAGGCCCTTGTTGCCGTAGGGCATGCCCGCCGTGACGACGGCGCGCTTGGGAAACTCGGGACGATTGTGCACGAAGAAGCCTTTCGCTCGGAACATCACACGAATTGTTGATTATACGGCAAGGATGCGGACATGTGTAAAAGGGTCAGGCCCTTTTACACATGTCCGCACATGGCACGCACGCTATAATTCCTCCCATGAGCAAGATCGACACCATAGAGAGCATCTCGGACAAGCTCGCCGCGACCTCGATTGCAGTCACGCCCAAGCGCTGCGTCTACATTCGCAACTGGCACTCGCGCTGCCGCAGCTGTCTCTCGGCTTGCCAGCACGATGCCATCAAGCGCTCGCTCGGCCATCTCTCCATCGACTCGGAAACTTGCACCAACTGCGGTGCCTGCGTGGCCGCCTGCCCCACCTCGGCCATGAACACGACTGCGCCGGCAGCAAGCGAGATCGTCGCAGCTGCGCGCGTCTCCGCCGAGCGCAACGCCGGCAGCGCCGCCTTCATCTGCGAGCGCCAGGCCAAAGCTGCACGCATCGACCCCGAGCGCGTCGTGGTCCTCCCCTGTCTCAACTACCTTGACGAATACCTCATCACCGGCATGTTCGCACTCAAGTTCAAGCGTGTCATCCTCTTCACCCTCGGCTGCGACGATTGCCCCATCGATTGCGAGCAACCCTACTTCGAAGAGGTCATTCGCAGTGCGCGCGAACTGCTTGGGCTATGGAAGGTGCCGGGTACCTTCGCCACGCTCGACGAGGTCCCGCCCGCACTCGTGCTCGACAAGCCGCGCGCGCAGGTGAGCGTCATCAGCTCCGACCGGCGTGAGGCCTTCGAGCAAGCCGGAGCCTCGGCCATCGAATACGCCTGGCATGCCGTGAGCTCCGCCATCGGCAACCTCACGGGCGAGGCCGCCCCCGATCCGGATGCGCAGATCATCATGAGTCCCGACGAGCGCTTCGATGCCGATAGCTACCGTAGCGTGCGCCTGCTCAGGATGCTCGACGCAATCGGCTCTCATCCAGATGGCGCGACCATCTGCACGCGCTTCTGGGCATCGGTCGACATCGACCCCAATCGTTGCAAGCACTGCGGCGCCTGCGCGCGCATGTGCGTGACCCAGGCGCTCGAGTACCACGTCGATGACGAGCGCCGCGCGACGCTCACGTTCCAGCCCTCGCTCTGCGTGAACTGCCGCCTCTGCCGCGATAGCTGCATCTCGCACTCGATGATCTACTCGACCAGCGTCCCGGCCGCCGACCTCGCGTCCGGCGTCGTCAAGACGCTCTTCAAAGACGAGGAGCTTCCCCAGAAGGGAAGCCCCCGCATCGGCCTATGAGACGATGAGACAGTTGCTCAGGGACGCCGTCTCATCGCCACACTGTCTGGTCGCGCAGGTCAGAGCAGCGTGAGCGCCGTGACCTCGCGCGTGTTGTCCTTCTCGGTGTACATCACCGACACCCGTGACCCCGGCCCCAAAAACGGCATGTTCTCGTTGGCCGAAATGCTCGCGATGTAGATCTTCGGATCACCGGCGAGCTTGAAGTAGTAGCGCGTGTTGCCGTCGAAGACCACGGATTCGATGGCCTCGATCTGTCCGTCGACCGAAGGCAGGATGCCGCTTTCGGCGATGGCGCCCTCGTCGATCTCGACCTGGTCATCGTTGGTGAGCGCCGCGATGTAGGCGTTTTGCGCGTCGGCCACCGTGGAGCCCGTACCGACGATCTGGTACTGCTGCACGTCGACGAACGCGTACATCTTGACCAGGCCCGCCGCGTCCTTGAGCGACAGGAAGTACGTGGGACGGTCGGCGATGTTGAGCAGCAGCGGGAAGGTCGCGTTGTAGCTCATCTGCTGGACCTGGCCCTCTGCAGACGACATGGCCGAGGATTCGGTCGCACCAGCGCACGTGTAGTAGCGCGGCTCCTTGGTTCGCAGGTTGACGAGCGCGAAGCCGACGAGCGATTCATCGCTGTTGGCGCTCGTCATGCCCGTGTACATGTAGACGTCATCATTGATCGCGAGGTAGTTGTAACCGCCACCGACGCCCGACGATGACGAGCTGTCATTGTTGAACAAGCCGGGCGCGGGAGAGCCCGTAGGCACGAGCACGCCGGTCTGGCCAATGAGCGAGTTGATGAAGCCCGAGCGGTACTTGCCGTAGTAGCCAAGCTGCTCGTAGACGAGGTCGGCGGTGAAGACCTTATCGCACCAATTGGGCACGTCAGCGAGATCGTACTTGGTGGTCTCGCCCGTGCAGGCGTTCACGAGGATGGCGCCATCGTAATCCTCGCCGCCAAACAGCCCGATGCGCATCTTGACGGTGGGCACGATCCAGTACGGCTCGCCCTCGTCGTTGAGCTCGAAGGCCGCCTCGCCGAAGATCTCGAACGGGAACTGGAAACGCACGTAGCGGTACAGGTAGTTGTTGAAGTGCTCGCCCGTGGAGATGTGCATGTAGTGGCCCTCGGGCAGGCGCACGAGCTGCGTGTCCTGCGTGGCCATATTGACCGTGACAAATCCGGGCAGGCCCTCCCACGTGTTCATGATCCACTTGATGGGGTCGGCGTAGATGAGCGGCGAGACGCGATAGGGCTGGCTCTCGTAGTTGATCTGCGTGTAGGCATCCGGTCCCTCGTCGATGGCGAACTGGCTAACCAGATCGCTCATCTCGCCGATGGTGCGCGAACCGAGGCGCACGGCCGTGTCACGGTCGACGACCGGCACGCTCTTCATCGAGATCTCGGAGATGTCCTCGGCAAAGTTTCCTTCCTTGACCTCGAGCAGACCCGAATACGCGCGTGCGTTGAAGAGCGGGGAGCTCGCGATCTGCCCGACGAAGATGCCGAGGAAGAGGAAGATGACGACAGCGATGATCCAGAACAGCCAGCTGCGCTTGGGCACGGCCGATTTGTCACCATCGGCCTTGGCCTGCTTGCGCGCGGCACGGCGCTCGCGAAACTTGAAGATGTAGCCGAGACCCTCACGGTTGATTCCCTCGATGAAATCGGAGATGAAGCTCGTCGACGCATCATGCGCGCGCGGAATGCCAAAGCACACCGCGACGATGATGAGGCACCAGATGAGGAAGTTCCAGAACTGCACGCTCTGGATGTTGATGGGCGGGATGGTCACGTAATAGAGAATCCCGATGAGCACGATCGTAATGATCAGCGGAATGACGACCGTCTTCTTCACGTTCTTTTCCATGCGTTCGCTTTCTCCTCGAGGACGCTATAGATCCTCCCCATCATACACGAGCACACGCCGAATGTGACAGGGGTCAGGCCCCTGTCACATCACGCGATGCCGAGCTGTTACCGAATGTGACAGGGGCCTGACCCCTGTCACATTCTGACCCCCGTCGCATTCTGCGCTACTTGCCATCCGTCAGGCGTTTGGTCGCAGCCTCGATTTGGCGCTGCGACATGTTCGACGAGCCCTCGATGGAGATGTTGGCGGCCTTGTTCGTCTCGAGGTCGCGGGCGGTCACGTGCACGATGCCGTTGGCGTCGATCTCGAAAGTGACCTCGACCTGCGGCTTCTTCATCCCCAAACGCAAGCCTCCCAGCATGAACTTGCCCAGCGACGTGTTCTCGCTTGCACGAGGACTCTCGCCTTGCAACACGTTGATCTCGACCGTCGTCTGCATGGGCGAAACCGTCGTGTAGATGTCGCTCTTCGTGGTCGGCAACGGCGAATTGCGCGGGATGAGCACCGACATGACATCACCGACGACCTCGATACCGAGCGAATGCGGCGTCACGTCGAGCAACAACAGGCCGCCCACGTCGCCGGCCAAAACGCCGGCTTGCAGACACGCGCCCAAGGCGACGGACTCGTCGGGATTGATCGACTCGGACGGCTCCTTGCCCGTAAGCTCGCGCACCGCACGCTTGACGGCGGGGATGCGGCTCGATCCGCCCACCATGAGCACCTTGCCGATGTCGCCGGGCCCCATGTGCGCATCGGCCAGGGCACGCTTGCATGGCCCCATCGTACGCTCGACCAGGTCCGCGGTCAGGCGCTCGAACTCGTCGCGTGTGAGCTGCGTCTCGAAGTGCAGGGGCTGGCCGCCGTTACTGGCCAGAAACGGCAGGTTGATCGTCGTCGTGGATACCGACGAGAGCTCGCGCTTTGCAGCCTCGGCAGCCTCGGTCAGACGGTTCATCGCCGCCGCATCACCCGAGATGTCCACGCCGTACTGTGCCTTGAAGCGTCGCAGCAGCTCGTCAACGACGCGTGCGTCAAAGTCATCGCCACCCAGGTGGTTATCGCCAGCGGTGGCCAGCACCTCGATCACGCCGCCGTTGATAGAGAGCACCGAGACGTCGAAGGTGCCGCCGCCCAGGTCATAGACCATGACGGCCTTGTTCTCCTCCTTGTCCACGCCGTAGGCAAGCGCCGCAGCCGTGGGCTCGTTGACGATGCGCTGCACGTTGAGCCCGGCGATGACGCCGGCGTCCTTGGTCGCCTGGCGCTGCGCATCGGTGAAGTACGCAGGCACGGTGATGACCGCGTCAGTGACCGGCTCGCCCAGGTAGCTCTCGGCATCGGCCTTGAGCTTGGCGAGGATCATGGCCGAAATCTCCTGCGGTAGGTACTTCTGCCGGTCAATGCGGATGGGCTTGGTCGAACCCATCTGGCGCTTGATCGAACTGATGGTGCGATCGGGGTTCATGGCGGCCTGGCGCTTGGCAATCTCGCCCACCAGGCGCTCGCCTTTCTTCGTGAATGCGACGACCGAAGGCGTCGTACGCGAGCCCTCGGCGTTGACGATGACACTCGGGTGGCCGCCTTCCATCACCGCAACACAGGAATTGGTTGTGCCCAGATCTATGCCGATGAGTCTACTCATTGATACTCCTCCACGTAACGTGCGATGAATGCCGCCGAAGTCGGCGTGCATAGCTCGCCTGCCAGACGCGGCTCGGCCAATGGGATGCGATAGCGCTCGAGAATCGCGGCCGTCGCCGGCGCGGGGATGTCGAGCACGCCATGAGCGCATTCGACCTTGCCGCTTCCCACCTGCACTTTCGATGCGATGACCTTGTCGGGACCGATCTGCTCGATGGAGGCGCACATGCCGAGGATCTCGCGTACGGTCATCCCAAGGCCCACCTCATGGAAGTGCGTCTCCTCGATGGCGCAACCGTGCACCTGGGCCTCGGCGTGCGCCAGGATGCGGTACACCTGGCGAGCCTCCTCCTTCGTCCACTCACTTGCCACCGAAGTGCCGATGGCGCGCTCGACGTCGGCGAGGTCGTGCAAGTGCGCCTTGGCGGGAATGCTCTCGTCGCCCACGACAACGCCGATGTTGCCGCGGCGCTGCTCGGGCGTGGCGGCGACGAGCTGCCCGAAGATGGACTTGCGCGTCGCATCGGTCGAAAGGTCGAGATACAGGGTCGATTCCATACTTGCTCCTTGGTCTAGCGGATGATGATGGGGATACCGGCAGAAACCCGGTCGTACAGGTCGACGATATTGGCATTGGAAAGGCGCACGCAGCCATGGCTGCCGGGAGAACCCAGCCCGCCGGTATTGGTGGTACCGTGCAGGAAGATGCCGCCTCCGCAGCTCACGGCAAGGGCGCGCACGCCAAGCGGGTTGGACGGACCGGGCGCGATGGTCTCCTCCATGCCTTCGGACCACGCGCTATGCGGGTTGTACCAGACAGGCGCCGGATCCTTGTACGAGAGCGTGAAGTCACCCGTGGGTGTCGCGTAACCCGAGGTGCCCGGCGTACACGGGTAGCTCACGACCTCGACGCCACCCTCGTAGAGATGCACACGGCACTTGCGCGTGTCGACGAAGATACCTTGGCCGGGGTCGTCGGATCCGGGCTCGGTGATGACGGCCTCGGCCTCAATGGTCAGGCGCGATGGGTCGCCATTATCCACGGCGGCAAACACCTGCTCGATGCGTGCGATAGTGGCATCCTCATCCATCACGACGCCTTGCGTAGCCGGGGCGATCACGAGCGCGTTCGTGTCCTTGTCGTACGCATATCCAGCGTTCTTGGCCGGCATGTTGGCCTTCTCGGCGATTGCCGCGACACGGTTGGCAAGTGCCTCGTGGTCGATCACGCACACCGTGCAGATATCGTATCCATCAGGACCGATGCCCACGAGCTCGCCGATGGAGACGAAGACACGCACGACGGGGTTGGCACGATACGGAGCGAAGGCCTGCGCGACTGTTGCGTCGATGTCGATGCTGCCGATATCGCCCATCTCGATCGTGTGACTTGAGTCGCCAGCCTTCAGGGTGATCGTCGTGCCGATACCGCCTTCGACGCGCTTGACGAGCAGAGCACGCAGCTCCTCCTCGGTCATACCGGAAACGTCGATCTGCCCGTCGAGCATGGTGTTTTCGGGGACGAAATGGGAACGCGACTCCTCGACCGCCGCAAACGCAACGCAACAGCAGGCAAACACGACCACCATGGCGGCGATAAAGACGATGAGTGCCTTGCGGGCAGTGCTCATCTTCTTCACGGGCTTCTTCGAGTGTTGGGGGCCGCTTGCCGCAGCTTGCGAGTCGGCCTTCTTCGTCCGATTGTTCGCGTCGTACTTCCCGGCGTTTCGCGCGACGGAGTCCATCGTGGTTGCGGCGGCGACCTTTTGCGCGTTCTTGAGAACCGTGCTTTTCGAACTACCTTTGGCCATTCACTCTCCGTGCCTACGAGAAACCGAGTCCGTTGATTTTACTACGAGGCGCGAAGCCATCCTCGCATAAAGCGCGTTCTGCACATTTTGTTCAGGCATCGTTAATGAGACAGGAACCGTGACAGGGGTCAATGTGACAGGGGTCAGGCCCCTGTCACATGACACATGCCCACTAATGTGACAGGGGCCTGACCCCTGTCACATTTTTCGCTCGTCCCTGTCATGCTCATCGCCCGATTCCTCTCGGAAATCATTCCGAAATCGTTCAGATTGCCAGGGTGGTTCGCTCAGAGGTAAAAGGCGTAGCATCGTCATCCCCAAGGAATGGCGCATGGCATGTGTCAGCGCATCTCGGCATCGCAGATATACTGTAGGGTTATAACATACACTTGTCAGGGGTATATATGGCAGATATAATACACCTAACTTACGAACCACTTCGCTTTGAGTACGACCAGGGGAAGAGCGATTCCAACGAGGCGAAGCACGGAATCAACTTCGAGGAAGCTCAGCGACTCTGGGATGACGAGCGCAGGGTAATCGTGGACGCGCGAACGCAAGTCGAGAAGCGCAGGGCGATAATCGCGCGATACGGCGGCCAGTATTGGACGGGCATTTTCACGATACGCGCAGAGCAAATACGAATTATTTCCGTCAGAAGATCTACTAAGAACGAGGTATCACGCTATGACCAAGAAAACAATGAATGCCGATGAGTTCGACGAGTACTTCGACAACGGCGGTGACATAACGCCATACATCATTCCCGGCTCAGAATGCCAACCCGGTCTCGAGGGCAAGATACGCGTGAACATCAACATGCCCGAATGGCTCGTCAATAGACTTGATGCCGAGGCTCGGCGTCTCGCCGTTTCGCGCCAGGCCGTCATCAACATGTGGCTCGCCGAGCGCTTCGACGAACGCGACCGCGGCATCGCGTAAAATGTGACAGGGGCCTGACCCCTGTCACATAACACATGCCCACTAATGTGACAGGGGTCAGGCCCCTGTCACATTTTGAGTTCCCGCTACACGAGCATGAGCAGCGCGTAGGAGACGACTCCCGCGACGATACACCAGACGAGCGACTTCGTCTTGTAGCCGACCACGAACACGAGCGCCGCGGAAATCCACGGAATCATCGCCGGCCAGGGCCCTGTCGCCCAGCTATCGAGCACGATGAGGTCATTGGCGACCAGCGCGGCGAACGCGGCAGGCGGAATGAGGTTGAGCAACCGCACCGCATTGGATGGCAGGGTGCGGCCCTTGAGCGCGAACACCGGAATGACGCGGCAGGCGAGCATCGTGAGCGCGACGGAAGCGGTGATGATGGCGAAATCGAACCAGCTCATGCGCGCTCACCTGACTTCGTAACCGTCGCATGGATATAGCCGGCAAACATGCCCGCCAACGCGCCGAGCAAGATCGCGGGCCCGGAAAGCCCCGTGAGCTTGCACAGCAGTACGCCCAAAACCGCCACGCCGACGGTGATGAGGTTCGTCGTCGTGATCTTCTGCATGCACAGCAGGCAGATGAAGATCGAGGTCATGGCAAACGACGCGATGGCAGTCGGTACCGACACGAGATTGCCGATGAGCGCACCCATGACGCAAGCAAATGCCCATGACGACTGACTGCACAGGTTGACGACCGTGGCGCGCTTCACGTCCCAGC
>CAYLYJ010000013.1:0-25050 GCA_964388185.1 uncultured Coriobacteriaceae bacterium | reverse complement strand
ATGGCAACACGGGTATGAACCGTGCGCTCTGACCAACTGAGCTACGCCGCCATTTTAACTTCGCATAGCACGTCGATTACGGCGTCAGCGCTGTCGTCGATTCCTCGATCACGGCACTAAGGCCGCTCCTTCGGAATCGCTCCGCGCTTCCTTGCACTCGACACACTCTGCTCGTTCAAACTCCATGATGAGTGTGAAGTGAATGGAGCCTGTGATCGGATTTGAACCGATGGCCTCTTCCTTACCAAGGAAGTGCTCTACCCCTGAGCTACACAGGCAAAGGTGGTGGGCGCGCATGGATTCGAACCATGGTAGGCAAAGCCAACGGGTTTACAGCCCGTCCCGATTAACCGCTCCGGCACACGCCCATCTTTGTGACTCACTAATCTGTATACGCTTTTCAAGCTGCATGCGATGCGGGTCTAGCCGCATAGCGCACGAGATGATACCGCGCACATCAGATGTTGTCAACGAAAAAGCCGCTATACCACGCATCCGGGTGTAGCTATGCATTTCGCTGCGCAAATGCGGCTGGTGCCAGCGGCAGGAATCGAACCCGCAACCCTCGGTTTACAAAACCGCTGCGCTACCGTTGCGCCACGCTGGCAAAACCGCGTCCGGCAGTGTATCACACTTGGAAACAGAGGAACGGCTCTAATATCTCGATGATGCGCCAGAGGGAACGGGGCAAACGGACAGGTCACGCACCCCGCTCTCCACGGACCATGGCCTCGAGCTTCGCACGCGTCTCGGTATCGAGCCTGTCGGCTATGGTGCGTTTTTCGCTCGCGGCCCGGCGGGCGAGCCCGCGTCGTTCCTCTTCGACATCCGCGCTGTCTGCGGTAAATGCAAGCGACGAAAGGGTCGCGACTCCTCCCCCGAAGACGGTTGCCTGAATGGTGAAATCCGACGAAACAACCACAACTTCGAAGCCCCTTTCGCGCGCATCATGCGCAAGGCGCTCGATGACACTATCGGCACTCACCCCCGCAGGGGAGAAAACCACGTCGATACCCGCCTTGCGCACGGGAGTTCCCGTCGAATCAGGATTGCCAGCGGCATCGAAGACGACCGTGCAGCGTTCGTAATGTTCCTGGGCAAGCTGGGCGGCATCGTTGATGAGCGCTTCGCGGGCCTTGTTCCAACCCTCCCCGCTTTCGTAGTCTATGCCGAGATACGCGTAGCGATCGTTGTTCCGAATGACGTTGTATCCGTCGACGATCAGGACCTGGCGGCGTTGCATTGCCTCATCCATTCGTAGGCGAGCGCGGTGGTAGCCTGCGCAACGTTGAGCGACTCGACGTGACCGGTCTGCGGCAAGCAGACGAGCATGTCACAAGTCTCGCGCGTGAGGCGAGCAAGGCCCACATCCTCCGAGCCCATCACGAGCACGATGCGACCCGAAAGCGGCGCATCCCAGAGCAACGTCTTGGCATGCTCGCTCGCACCGATGATCCAGAAGCCCTCTTCCTTGAGGCGCTCGAGGCTCTTGACGAGGTTTGCCTCCTGCGCGATGGGCACGTGTGCGACCGCGCCGGCCGAGGTTTTATACGTCGCCGTGGTCACACGCGCACAGCGACGGTTGGGAATGAGCACGCCTATCGCGCCGACCACATCTGCCGTGCGCACGATGGCTCCGAAGTTGCCGGCATCGGTTATATGGTCGCAGGCGATGATGAGCGCGTTTTCGGCATCGGCCGCTTGATCGATGAGTTGGCGCAATCCCGCATACTCGTATGGCCTGACCTGCGCGACGACGCCCTGGTGAGCGCCGTGCGACGAATGCGCGTCGAGCTCCTTGCCCGTCGCGTGTTCGATGCGAATGCCATCTGCCTGCGCACGAGCGAGCAGCTTGGAGGCACGCTTGTCACGAAAAGCAGCGTCACTTGCGTAGATTACCTGAATAGGAACGCCCGCATCGAGAGCTTCTGCAAGGGCGTGGCGCCCTTCGAGGCGGTCACTCTCCATAGCTTACCCGCGCTCCGTTGGGAGTATCCTCGATGGTGAAGCCCAGGGCAGCCAAACCATCGCGTACGGCATCGGCAAGCGCCCAGTTCTTCTCGGCGCGTGCCTGCGCACGAGCCTCAAGCAGGGCATCGGCCGCCGCATGCGGGTCATCACCCGCGTAGTCACAAGTCCGCGCAGCGAGATCGCACACTTCTGCCGGCCATTCGCCCGCACCGTCGTCCGGCATCGCAATGCCGAGAACGCCCATGAGCTCCTCGATAGCATCCGCGCTCAAAAGCGATGCCTCGCGCGCACTGGCATTCATGCTGTCATGCTGCTCGAGAAAGCGATTGCACTCGTTGGCAAACGAGAAGATCGCGGCCAGACCACCGGCAGTGTTGAAGTCATCGTCCATTGCCTCGACAAAATCGGCACGCATGGTCTCACGCGCCTCGTCAATGCCAGCGCTGTCCGATTGCTCGCCCTCGGCGACGTGCTCGGCTGCCCAGCGTAGATTGCGTACCGTCGTGCACAGGTGCCCGTACGAGGTATCGGCCTCGGCCAGACGTGCATCGGAGAAATCGAGAGGCGAGCGATAGTGCGTCTGCAGCATGAGCAGGCGCAAAGCGTTGGGATTGCAGGTGTCGAGCACATCCTTGAGCAGCAAGAAATTGCCCAGGCTCTTCGACATCTTCTCGGAGTTGATGCGCAGCATGCCCGAGTGCATCCAATAGCGTACGAAGTTCTCGTCGTATGCCGCCTCGGTCTGAGCCTTCTCGTTTTCATGGTGCGGAAAGACGAGGTCAGAGCCACCACCATGAATGTCGAGCGGCACGCCGAGATACTTCTGCGACATGGCCGAGCATTCGAGATGCCAGCCCGGACGTCCCTCGCCCCACGGCGATGACCAATGCGGCTCACCGGGCTTGGCGGCCTTCCACAACGCGAAGTCGAGCGGATCGCGCTTGCGCTCGTCCACGTCAACGCGAGCACCACTCTGCAAGTCATCGATATTGCGACCGGAAAGCTCGCCGTATTTGGGGAACGAACGCACCGAGAAGTACACGTCACCATCGACCTCGTAGGCGTGACCACGGTCGATGAGGCGCTCGACGAGTTCGATCATCTCGGGAATCTCCTGCGTGGCACGCGGACGCACATCGGGATCGTCGATGCCAAAGGTGTGCATGTTGTCGATGAAGGCCTCAGTATAGAACGCCGCAATCTCCTCGGGCGTCTTGCCCTCCTCTTGCGCGCGCTTAATGATCTTGTCGTCGACATCGGTGATGTTCTGGACGAAGGCGACCTCGTAACCGCGATACTTCAGATATTTGCGCACTACATCGAAAATGAGGAAGGTGCGCGCGTTGCCGATGTGAATGTAGTTGTAGACCGTGGGGCCACATGCATACATCGCCACCTTGCCAGGCTCGTGCGTCGCGAGTTCCTCTTTGCGGCGGGTTGCGGTGTTGTAGATTTGCATAGTGACTCCTCGGTACAGTCTTGCGTACGTCCGAACATATTAACAGGAATGGCGCCTGGCGCATTCCGAAAGGCGACGTTCGTACCGAAACTGCGAAACGGCAAAACTACTACGAAACTCGCGTGCAAAAACCGCACGCTCAGACAGTCCTCGCAAGACCGTTTTGTCGTTTCTTGTTTCACTCACGAGCCTTTCGGAATGCGCCAGGCTTTGCAGGTTATTTTCTTTCACGGAAACCAGACAAGAATGCCCGGCGAGTTTTGTCTCATTCGTGCGAGAGGAGGCAGACTGCCTGCGCCGATGCGCCCTCTCCCCTACCCTCGTAACCCAAATGCTCGGTCGTTGTGGCTTTCACGCCCACGCTTCCGACAGGGATGTGCAGGGCGGCGGCGATGTTCACGCGCATCTGCTCGCGATAGGGAGACATCTTGGGCTCCTGGAGCATGACGACCGAATCGATATCGTCAATCGAATAGCCCTGCTCACGCGCGAGGCACCCAACATGCTCGAGCAGCCTGATGGAATCGGCGTCTTTATACGCGGGATCGGTATCGGGAAAGAGCTTGCCGATGTCACCGGCACGCATCGCTCCGACAATCGCATCCATGATGGCGTGCACGAGCACATCTGCATCCGAATGCCCGTCAAGTCCCCTGTCGTGCGGAATCTCGACGCCGCCGAGAATGAGTTTGCGTCCTTCGGCAAACGCATGCACGTCATAGCCCAATCCGATTCGATTCATGCGACGTCCCTCATTCCTCACGCTGGGCGACGCGAGCCGAAAGCGCGGCAACTACGGGGCCGACATCCTCGGGGACCGTAAGTTTGATGTTATCGCGCGGACCATTGAACATGGCGACACGCCCACCGATGCGCTCGACAAGCGACGAGTCATCCGTCCCCACGAAACCGTCGAACATCGCTGCCTGGTACGCGCGTCTGAAGATATCCGCGCGGAAAAGCTGTGGCGTCTGTGCCACCCAGAACATGCTGCGATCCGGCGTGGCAGAAATCAGGCGGTCGCTTACAATCTTGAGCGTGTCGACAGATGGGTGTCCCACCACGATACCGTCAATATCGAGATTGCCCTTGAGGTGGTTGATGGCGTGCGAGATGATTTCGGGCGTGATGAGCGGGCGAGCACCATCATGCACGGCGATGATCTCGTAGTCTTTCGTGAGTGATTCGAAGCCGTTCATCGCCGACTCCTGACGGACCTCGCCAGACGGCGCGAATTCGATAGGCGTCACGAACGGATATGGATCGATGGCCTGGCGGCAGTACTCAGCCTGACGCTCTTCGGGACAGACGATAACGATGACGCCCACGTCGGGCACGGCATCGAATGCCTCAGCCGACCACGTGAGAACCGGCTTGCCAAGCACCTCGAACAGCTGCTTGCCACCGGGATTGCGAAAGCGTTCACCCTCACCACCGGCGACGATGATTGCCGCCGTCGAAGGATTCTTGGAAACATGGCCGGTGAGCAAGCTGCTCGCATTCTCGAGCGTGTTGATCTGGTGAACATACATGTCCACTTCGGCTGGGGTGAGAGCTGCTGAGACGGAAATTGGATCGATTCCCACCTCGACCAGGCCATTTGCATCGTCAGCCATGAATCCTCCCTGCCTTGCCCAATGCTACGCGTCTGACGACTCGGCGTTTTGCAACACGATGAGCCGGTTGATTTCGTGATCGATGGACTCGCGCGCGTTTTGCAGCGCCAGAATCATGCTGTCGAGTTGCGAAAACGACTTGAGAGGCCTGCCCAGCGTCTTGCTCTCACCGCCGAAGTAGAGGTCGATAACGTTGCGCCGCTGAGAGACGGTGATCGCCACGGTGTCAGTTTGCGCGCACATGCGCATGGCGGTACGGTGGCGCATGCCCGTTTCCTTCGTCTCATATTCCATCGTAGGCGATAGGTGAACGTTGGCACGAACGATGCGTCGCGCATGTGCGTCGAGAAGAATCGCGCCATCCATCTTCGAAAGCTCGAAGAGACGATTGGGGGTGAAGGCAACGTCGATTTCGAAGCCGCCATCGCTAAGCGCGAGCACGGACTCGAGATCGCCAATGCAGATGAGGGCACCGTTGTCGGCTGAGAGTATCATGTCGAGTGCAATGCGTAGATCAGTGCCAGGGGCGACCATCTCCATGACGTCGTCCATGCTCTGAATGGCACCCATGAGACTCCCTCCCCCTGTCACAAATCGTGGGTCAATCATAACACGCTATAAAAGAGACCCTCTGCATCAATTCGGCGGGGGCGAGTGGTGCTAGCAAAACGGGGCAGGAAATATACTCCCTGCCCCGTGTACGAACTAATCGGCAGCCTCTGCGCTGCCACGTGCCGGTGGAAGCGAGCTTCCCGGCCCGGCACTTTCGAGTGCGAGCGTTTTGCGTTGCTTGAGCTTGGGCACCTCGCCCTCACCCGGTGCAAACACGAGCTCGTCTCCCACATGGTCGACGAGAATGATCGAGCCCTCGCTCCACTTGCCTTCGAGCACTTCCTCGGAAAGAGGGTCCTCGATGAGGCGCTGGATAGCGCGACGCAGCGGACGAGCGCCAAAAGCGGTATCCGTGCCCTCCTCGGCGATATGCTTCTTTGCCGCCTCGGTGAGCTCGATGCTCATACCCTGAACGATGAGGCGCTGGCGCAAATCGTCGATCATGAGGTCGATGATCTGCTCAATGTCTTCGCTCGTGAGCGACTTGAACACAATCGTCTCGTCAATGCGGTTCAGGAACTCGGGACGGAAGAGCTTCTTAAGCTCGGCCATGACCGAATCGTGAATTTCCTTGTCGGTAAGGCCGCCCGTGTTCGTCGTCGAGAAGCCAAGCGGATTCTCGCGCGTGATTTCACGCGCGCCCACGTTGCTCGTCATAATGATGATCGTGTTGCGGAAGTCGACCTTGCGACCCTGGCCATCGGTAAGATGGCCTTCCTCGAGAATCTGCAGCAAGACATTGAAGACATCCGGATGCGCCTTCTCGATCTCGTCGAAGAGCACGACCGAGTACGGCTTCTGACGCACGGCCTTGGTGAGCTGGCCTCCCTCGTCATAGCCCACGTAGCCCGGAGGCGAGCCGATAAGGCGACTGACCGTATGTTTCTCCATGTACTCTGACATGTCGAAGTTGATGAGGGCATCCTCAGTACCAAAGAGGAATTCGGCAAGGGTCTTGGAAAGTTCGGTCTTGCCCACGCCGGAAGGTCCGAGGAATATGAACGAGCCCATCGGACGACGCGGATCCTTGAGACCGGCACGACTACGGCGAATCGACTTCGAGAGCGCAGTGACCGCTTCGTTCTGGCCGATAACGCGCTCATGCAGCGCATCCTCCATGCGAAGCAGGCGCGCGGTCTCTGCCTCGGTCAGACTCGAGACGGGAACACCCGTGGCAAGCGAGACGACATCGGCAATCTGGTCGGTGTCGATGGTCGCGACGTTGAGCGCCGCTTCCTCGCGCCACTTCTCCTCGAGCTCGGCACGCTCGCGGATGAGCTCCTTTTCCTTGTCGCGCAGATGAGCGGCAGCCTCAAAATTCTGGTGCCTGACCTCCTCTTCCTTCTGCGCACGAAGCTTCTTGAGCTTATCGGATACCTTGGCGACATCCTCGGGAATCGACATGTTGGAGATGCGCATGCGCGCACCCGCCTCGTCAATAAGGTCAATCGCCTTGTCCGGCAGGAAGCGGTCCTGCACGTAGCGATTGGAAAGCTCGACGGCTGCCTCGATGGCGGCATCGGTAAAGTGAACGCGGTGGTGCGCCTCGTAGTGATCCTTGAGACCATTGAGGATTTCGATGGACTGCTCGATGGTGGGTTCCTCGACCATGATTGTCTGGAAGCGACGGGAAAGCGCGGAGTCCTTCTCGACATGCTTGCGATACTCATCTGTAGTGGTCGCGCCGATTACCTGGATTTCGCCACGCGACAGTGGGGGCTTGAGAATGGCAGCGGCATCGATGGAGCCCTCGGCACTGCCGGCACCGATAAGCGTATGCATCTCATCGATGAACAGGATGATATTGCCGTCGTCCTTGACCTCCTTGACGACGCTCTTGAGACGGTCCTCGAACTCGCCGCGATACTTGGAGCCGGCGACGAGCGCCGAGACATCGAGCGTCACGAGGCGCTTGTTGCGCAGCACGTCGGGCACCTGCCCATCTGCGATGAGCTGAGCCAGACCCTCGGCGACGGCGGTCTTGCCCACGCCGGGCTCGCCGATAAGCAGGGGGTTGTTCTTCGTGCGGCGCGAGAGGATCTGCTCAACGCGGTCGATTTCGCGCTCACGCCCGATGACCGGATCGAGCGCGTCTTGGGACGCAAGCTTGGTGAGGTCGGTTCCGAACTCCTCAAGCGCGGAACCCTGGTTCGGACGTCCCGGCTGCTGCGCGCCCATCGGCGCATAAGGCACGGGAGTGGGTGCGCTGTTGATGAGCTCGGACACTGCTTCGCGCACCTGGCTGCCTTCGACGCCAATGTTCGCAAGAACCTGCATGGCAACGCCGTTGCCCTCGCGGATGATGCCGAGAAGCAGGTGCTCGGTCGAGATGTAGTTCTGGCCAAGCTGCAGCGTCTCGCGCAGGGCACCCTCGAGCACGCGCTTGGCGCGCGGGGTAAACGGAATATGGCCCGCAGCGGCAGGGGCATCCTGGTCGGTGATGTCCTTGATCTGGCTGATGACCTCATCGTAGGTGACGTTAAGCTGGTGTAGGGCACGCGCGGCGATACCCTCGCCCTCGCGAATCAGGCCCAGGAGCAGGTGCTCGGTGCCCACATAGGGCTGTTCCAGCTCGCGTGCCTCCTCTTGTGCGAGAACAAGGACGCGGCGGGCCTTGTCGGTAAACTTTTCAAACATATGTAAAAGCCTCCTCGAAAAGAGAGCAGTGGTCTTCCCAGTATAGACATGCCGCCAAGAATAGCGATAACGAGACGATGACGGCTACCCAACACCCCAGCGACGGGGAGGAGTCGAAAAGCGAGTGACGGATATGGGAAGTTTTGCAAGCCGTGGCAGGTTATGGCCGCCAGAAATCGCAAAACGTAGCAGAAGTGGGAAATTTCGCAGACTATGGCGGATTGCGACAGCCATAGGGCGAAAAACGTAGCAGGAAGCCGACGAGGAATCGCGGTTAGACGATGCGATCCTTCAGATACGCGATGATGTCGGCGGATTCGAGCATGGGCTCGCCATCGATGACCAGGCATGGTGACTGTGTCGTGCCGTTCATGTCGAGCAGCTCCTGACGATGCTGCGGATTGGTGGAATCGACCGTCTCTATCTGGATGTCGTTAGCAGCCATGAAGTCGAGAACGCGATGGCAAAACGGGCACCCGGGCTTGACATACAGGACCATATTATCGAATTTCATGATATTTCCTTTCAAACAGGATGGAACACTTCGAGCCAATCTCAGCAAGTTAACGTTTCCTGGATGATGCGCTCCCAGACAATGAAAGCATACTTTCGGAAATAATCTACTGTTTCCTCATCCGAGGAAGGGACGGTCTTAGAGAACATCCTATTTCCTCGCGTCTCTCTCCTTGCGATTCTTCTGCCTTTGAGAACTTACCTTCTACTGCGTATTTTGTCTTCGATGGGAAGGCGCTGCGCTTTTAGCAACTTCTCATGCGCGAGTCCGTAACCGCATTTAGTTCGAAAGGAAAGTTATGGCTGCAAATTCATCCTCAACTAGCAAGGTGAAGCTTAATGGTAAGCAATGGGCCATCATTGTTTCTATTGTGACCCTCTATTTCTTCGCCCCCACATTTAGTGCCGTCAACTCACTGAATGGTCTCATGCCAGAAGTGTACGGCGTATCACCCGCTGATGTCTCTTGGATTGGTACCATTGGTTCTATCACCTCATGCATCGCGGGCCTTTGCGTTGGCCTTCTGGTAGGCAAGCGCGTGTCCTACCGCGTGGCTTTGATCTTCTCTGCCGCAATGTTCGCCATTTTTGGTGGCTTGCCATTCTTTTGGCAGGATTTGAGTTGGCCGATGCTGCTGGCATCTCGAGCCATCTTTGGCCTTGGCGTAGGCTGCATTAACCCGCTCGTTCAGTCAATCATCACACATATGGTACAGAACGAGACCGCGCGTGCATCCCTCATTGGTATCATCAACATCGTTTTCTCCATTGGCGCTTCTGTTGGTTCCATGATCGTAGGTGCCTTGGGTCTTGCTTCCTGGCAGACTGGTTACGCGTTCTACCTTTTCGCATTCATCCCGCTGATTCTCATCATCATCTTCGTTCACGATCAGCAAATCATAAGCGCAGACGAAAAGCCTGGCGAAATTATCAAAGAAGGCGCACCTAAAGAGAAGACGAAGATCCCTGGTGGAGTCTGGGGCTTCATCTGCACGTTCGCGTTATGCACCCTTGTGTGCTCGGGCTTTTTCGCTTATGCAGGTATCGCCATGGCTCAAAGTGGCGTAGACACACTCGTCGTAGGTACCGTGCTCACTGCTTTTACCGTAGCTGGTATCGTTGTTGCAGCTGCAAACGCGCTTCTGTGGAAGGCAATGCGCCTGTTTAACTTCCCAGTTTCCTATTTGCTGCTGGCTGCTGGATTTGCACTTGGACTCATAGGTTGCGCATCCGGCGAGGTGTGGTTGTTCTTTGCATCATCTATTGTTATGGGCGTGGGCTGCTGCTTGACTGGTCTGGTAATGCCCATGGCTCTCTCCGTTATGGTACCGGCTGCCTCGCTGACCATGGCGATCTCCTTCCAGGAGATAGCTCGCAATCTTGGCACATTCCTCGCATCCCCTGTGCTGGTGGGTGTCGGCTCTGTGTTTGGAGACACCGCACAGGTGCAGTTTACGGCCATGCTGATTATTTCTCTGATAGGCGCAGCCATTGGCTTCATTCTCGCGTTCAAGTACAACAAGAAGTTCAAGAATGTCGATTTTGGCCAAGAAGAGGCGGGCAATCCGCACGAGAACACTCAGGATCAGGTTATCCCCGAGTAACGCCAGTCTTGCTTGAAAGCCATTTAGGCTAACAGCATAGTAAGATGCCCTCTCGCTCTAAGAACGAGAGGGCATCTTTGTTTAACAGTATTTCACCAGTTCAGAGGGTATTCTCTTATGCCTCGTCGCGCATGTGCGGGAACAGCAGCACATCGCGGATGGTGGGCGCATCGGTGAGCAGCATGGTGAGCCTGTCGATACCGATGCCGATGCCACCAGCCGGAGGCATACCGTATTCGAGCGCACGAATGTAATCAGCGTCAAAACCCATGGCTTCGTCGTCGCCCATATCCTTTGCCTTGACCTGCTCCATGAAGCGCTCGGCCTGATCGACCGGGTCGTTGAGCTCGGTGAAGGCATTGGCGTACTCGTGCCCTAAGATGAACAGCTCGAAGCGCTGGGTGAGCTCCGGATTATCCGGGTGCTTCTTCGCGAGCGGAGAGATCTCGAGCGGATGGTCGATGACGAACGTGGGCTGGATGATCTTCTCCTCGGCGACGGCCTCGAAGATCTCGGCAATGAGCTTGCCCTTGCCCCACGCGGCCTCAGCATGACCGCCGTTTTTCTCTAAGATGGCCACGAGCTCTTCGCGCGTACGGTCGAAGGAGACGTCCTCACCCGCATACTCGCTAGCCAACTCCATCATAGTCGCGCGGCGCCAGTCACCCGACAAGTCGATGGGCGTGCCCTGATACTCGATGTGCAACGTGTCGCAGGCAGCCTCAGCCGCGGCCTTGAAGCACCCTTCGGCCAGATCCATCATGGACTCGAGATCGCCGAAGGCCTCATAGGCCTCCATCGTAGTGAACTCAGGATTGTGATAAGGATCCATGCCTTCGTTGCGGAAGATGCGCCCCAGTTCGAACACCTTGGGAAAACCGCCCACCAGCAGACGCTTCAGAGGAAGCTCTGTGGCGATACGCAGGTAGTAGTCGCGATCGAGCGCGTTGAAATGGGTGATGAAGGGCTTCGCATTTGCGCCGCCGATAATCGGGTTCAGAAACGGCGTTTCGACCTCGTAGTACCCTTCGTCTTCCATGAAGCGTCGAATGGCGGAGATGATGCGCGAGCGCTTCTTGAACGTCTCGCGGACCTCGGGGTTCACGACCAAATCGACGTAGCGCTGACGATAACGCGTCTCTTTGTCTTGCAAGCCATGAAATTTCTCGGGAAGCGGACGCAGGCTCTTGGACATGAGCTCGAACGAGGAGACAGCCACGGAAAGCTGTCCGCGGCGCGTGCGCATCATGGTGCCGTGCACGGCAATCCAGTCGCCCACATCCAGGTCTTTCAGCTCCTCAAAGGCATCTTCGCCCAAGGTATTGATGCGACAAAAGAGCTGGATGGTACCTGTATGGTCCATAAGCTCGAGAAAGGCGACCTTACCCTGCGCGCGCTTGGCCATGACGCGACCAGCAATAGCGACTTCATCTTCGGTGTCCTGCCCGTCTTCGAGATGAGCGTATTGCTCGTCGAGTTGCTCGACCGTGTGCGAGCTTGCAAAGGCATGGCCATACGGATCGCGACCCGCGTCGATGAGCGCCTGACGCTTGTTGCGACGAACCTCTACGGGGTCGTCGACGATCTCCTCTTGTGCATCGGTCATGATTAGTGGCCGACCTTCGTGAGCGTGAACTTCATCTTGCGACCGGTCGGGCCCTCGTACTCGATGACATCACCCTTCTTGTGGCCAAGTACGGCAGCACCGACGGGTGACTCGTTCGAAATCTTGCCCTGCGCGCTGTCGGCCTCGGCACCACCGACGATGGTGAAGACACGCTCTCGGCCATCATCATCGGTCAGTGTGACCGTCGAGCCGATGACGACACGATTGCCCTTCTTGGGCGCATCCACGACCTGAGCGTTCGCGAGAACATCATTGATCTCGGCGATGCGCTGCTCGAGGATTGCCTGCTCGTTCTTGGCATCGTCATACTCGGAGTTCTCTGAGATGTCGCCGAACTCGCGTGCGATGCGAATGCGCTCGCCGACCTCGTCACGCTTGTCGTTCTCGAGATAGTGAAGCTCCTCTTCGAGCTTTGCCTTGCCGTCTGCGGTCAGGACCACATCATTTGCGTTGTTCGCCATGGGCTGTTGTCTCCGTTCATCCGTATCGCATGCCCGGCGTCTCGCACGGGCGGGTTCATCTTTAGGCGTGCAAGCTATTCGGCCTTGCTTGCCGGAGTCTTGTCCGTCTCGACTACGGCCTCTTCCACGACCGCCTCCTCGACAGGCTCGTCAAGCTTGGCATCGGCCTGAGGTTTCTCCTCAGCAGGAGCTTCCTCAACGACTTCGGCCTCATCTTGCGACTTGGCAGCGGAATCGTCATCCTTCTTCTTGCCGTCCATGCCATCTCGTAGACTCTTGAACGTCCTGCCGATGGCATTACCCAGCTTAGGCAGATTCTTGGGACCGAAGATAAGCAGGACCACGATCAGAATGATGATCAGCTCAGGAACGCCAATGCCTCCCAGGAAGGGAATCCTCATCATATCCTCCAAAGCTTGCGTGCATGCACTGCGTAAATAGCGAGTGCAAGACTATCACGTATCGCACCATAATAAAACAAAGGGGCTTCCGTCGAATGCAGAAACCCCTTTCTGGCAATCTGGTCGGGATGACTGGATTTGAACCAGCGACCTCTCACTCCCGAAGCGAGCGCTCTACCAAACTGAGCCACATCCCGAATGCGCGGTGATAGATTCTAGCAGATTATGCGTGCGGTGCGAGGGTTTTTTGCGAGGAGCGCATACAGCCCGGCGCAAGACCACGCATGTGCGCCCTCGGTGCCGTTACGGCCTGCAGTCTTTGCAGGGCGTATACCCCAATCGCTCGGCTTCCTCCAAGGTCATCTGCTTGAGCTCGCCCTTGCTCTGGCTCGTTTTCGTGGTAGGACACGAAGCGCTATGGTATTTCGTGCCCGTCCGAGTGACGAACACGATTCCGCTAGTCGAGGGCGTGTCCGGTTGCGTGACCTGCGATCCAGTCTTTATTCCATACCAGCCGATGTCCTCGCCAATCCAACCGATGGATATCAGCTTCTTGTGCTCGGCGAGGTCCTTGGTGTAGTTGTGCGACCCGGAGTTGTTGCGCGGCGCACTGGGCTGCACGTTGGGGTTGAACTGGCGGTACAGAGGTACGCCCTTGGCGTCGTCGGAGTACCAGCCGATTCCCTCGTACTTCCAGCCGGCGCGCTTGAGCATGTCGCGCTCGGAGGCGTCCATCGTGTAGTGGTGGTCGGTGCCCGAGTACAGGCGGTACACCGGGGTCTTCGAGCTCTTGGGAGCCGTCCAGCCGACGCTTTCGTAGACCCAACCCACACGCACGAGGTCATTGCGCTCGGAGGCGTCGGCGGTGTAGAAGTGCTCGCCGCTGTTGGGGTTGTACAGGCGATACATGGATTGAGTTTCTGCAGCTTGTGCAGTGAGCGGGGCGTCATTTGTCGAGGGACTTTGGACAGGCTGGCTCGCAAACGCAAGCACCGGACACAGGCCCACAAGCAAAACCGTCGACAAAATAGCCGCGAATAGACTGCCCTTGAATCGCGTCATATCATCACCACCTCACTGCTCGCCGTTGCGCGAGCTGCTGGTATAAACAACATGATTTTATCGCCACATCAGAAACCGGACAAATACGCAGGGTGTCTGTCTGGTTTATAAGGCCCCATCGAGGAGAGAAAAGGCCTCATCAGCTGCCAGTTTTGGTACGAACGACCCGCGAAAAGCCTTCTTGTCATAGCTGATTATCGCATCGACTTGCCGAGCAAGGACCATTTGAGCGGTTGAATGCCCGTACGGTTACCACTTCTTCGATACAAGTTTTTTGCTCGTTATCACCGTTCCTGCTATAGAGCATATGAGCAAAAGCCATGCACCCGTGCCCGGCGAGACAAGATTGCCAATATATGGCGAAAAGCCTCCGGCCGCATTCGAAACGATAGCCTGCGCAATGAATGCGGAGACAATCACAGTTATGGACAGGAACATGAAGGCGCTCGGGCCGCCTGGCTGAATATCCTGGTGCGCAATTGCCCTGTAAATCAAATATGCACCCATGCATAACGAAACCATCCAAAAGAAGGCACAAATGACGAACAGTATGAAAGCGCCCGATATATAACTCGATAATCCCAGGATGCTGCTCCCGCTAATGCCCAGAGAATTTGCCGCTCGATTTGTGTTCATCAAAAAGCCAAACGCGTCGAGAAAGGTGTATTGCCCCTGAAACGAAACAATACTTAGCTCAAACATTGGCATGAAAGAAACGAGGATCAAGATTCCAATAATTCCCGCATAGATACGCGCAGCTTGAATCTCGTCACTTGGAAGTAGAGCAGGTTTCTCAGAAGAGTTTGGAACGGATTCTCCTGCCCCTCTGCCCATGACCTTCTTGCCACAAGCGCCGCAAAAGGCCGCATCATCCGAAATCTGCTTGCCACAATAAGCGCAATACATCTCATCCCTTTCCTGCGTCAAATACAATGGACGAGATTATCGCGAAGAACCAAGATGATTTATCTTGCTTGTAACAGAAAGACGACTTGATGTAATAAAAGCCCTGCTCCAACGAGGACACTACATCTACGCAGGCTATGTGATTGCATCAACATGCTGTCTCGACACAGGCTCACTTGTTTAGACCCGGTGACCCTTCTCTATACCACCTGCCATCGAGAGAGGTGGCCTTTCCTTCAGAGTCACCGCGGCCTTCAAGAAATTCATTTGCTCGGGCTAACGCAGCGGCTTCGTTCACGGTCATGGATGGGCTATCGCCATTTGTCTCACCCGACATAAGATACAAAACTTGATTAGGCGATGATCCCTGCGCCGGCCTATCTGTACCTGAGCGTCCAAAATATAAAACCAGCTGCCCTTTGTTCCCGTTTTTAGACTCATCATTGTGATAGTCCACCTGCCCAGCCTTTTGTTGCCCATTAGGGAGGTCGAGCGTCCATCTATCGTCTGTGATGGTAAGAGTCTTTATGCCAAGCTCCGTCTGTTGGCACCATTTCCCGGCAACCGGGGAGGCCTGACTACAAGCGCATAAACAGAACACAGCAAATGCGAACGCCGCGATAAGCGTCATCAACAGCACGCGGTGAAAGATAATTTGCCTGTTTCCTAACATGTGTTCACTCTTTTGCCTGTTGCGCAAGCGAATTGCATCAAAGAATCTTTACCCATGGTGCGTATTTCTCGAGATCCTGCTCTGTCGCCTTGTCGGCACCAGCCGAAATCCAAATACTGCAGCCGGGACGCATAGTAGATGGTCCTATCCTCTTGGAAACGACATCTCCTTGAGGGCGCCAGTTGTCGCTGCAGCTGCATACTTCGAAGACAAAACGATCGTTCCCATCAGAAACGATTGTTAGATATCCAAGGCCGTATTGACCATCACCGATGTACCATTTGGAGTCCAATTTCTGTGTCCACCCAGAGAGGTTACTTGGTATATCAAGCACATATTCGACGGGCGTATAGTTGGAATTATTCTGGGTTATGCGCTTAGTAAGGCCTTCAAGATCTGCTACGTTATACTTTTTGCAAGCGTCTTCGAGCGAGCAGATTGATATATAGCCATCCATTTTGCCTTCGCTGCCCGCCTGCATCTGCCAATTGCAATAGTAAAAGCATTCTTTCCCTTTAACATTGGTTATGCCGTAGGCAACGCACAAGTAATACCTCTGAGAATCCGGATCACCGTAATCCTTCTCATAGGTTTCAACGGCCAGTGGAGCATCAAAATTTGTCGATTCCAAAAGTGTCGTCATTCTGTTTTGAACAAGCTGCACTCTTTCGGCGGGTGTTTCGCGCCCCAGCTCAAAAACAGAAAAAGGAGACTCCTGAAGAAAAATCTGCACCTCACGAACTTCTTTTCCCGATTGCAAAGCCTCTTTATTCATACGACTGTTCACACACCACGAAAGATACTGTGACGAGTCTCCCTTACTCGTCCTGCTATAGATTTCATCAATGTAATCAGCACCGTATAAAGCGACCGTCACCATGCAGTCATTGACTAGTACCGATTGAAGAGTGTTCTGAATGTAAGCGGCGTTCTCATCAGACTCTGACACCCCGAGAAGATCGTACAACGACTTGGATAACCACGTATTTCCGTACTTCTGTGCCTGAACTAGCTGCATTATTGTCATCTGATCCAGAGTATCGCCATCTGTCATAAAGCTCTCAAAGGTCTTCTCGTCGAGAAACTCGTAATCGAGAGCTTCGTAATAGTCGAAGAGCTCTGATGAGCTCATAGCATACAAATCACCGACTTTCAGCACGCTCTCTTTATCAGGCGCAGATTTTCCCAGACCGAAAACCAATGCAATGCACACTGCGATGGCAACGACGACCCCCAAGCCCAAGACGATAAAATACTTTTTTCGACCGCCATTCTGAACGAATCCTCTGCCCGGCGATGAGACCGCAGCAGTCTCACGATCTTCTTGTGCCTGCAGCTGCGTCCCACAGTTACCGCAAAAGACAATTTGCGATGAAACTTCAATCCCGCAATGCGGACAATATGGCATCTGTCATCTCCTCCAGCGTGTCGGGCAAGAACCGCTTATTTCACCCCGTACCAGCCGACGCCCTCGCCCTTCCAGCCTACACGCCTGTGGTTGGCGCATTCCAAAGTGTTGGCGGTGTAGAAGTGCTTGCGCTATTGGGGTGTTGTAGTTGAGGTGATTCTTGCAAAGCAGAAACGCAAGATGCAACGCACTTGTAACTAACATGCTGGTTTATGTAACAACGCGCATGGCCGATGCCACCCGCGTCACAATTTGGCGCATGGAGACCTAGCTCCCCTACACTCCGAGCCCTCGTAACTGCTCACGCACTTCTTTCGCATATCGCCTGCTGACGGGGATCTGCACTCCCGAGCTCAGCGTTAGCAACGACGTGCCAACCGCGGCAACGCGCGCTGAGTTCACGAGAAAGCTGTTATGGCAGCGGATGAAATTGGGTGGCAGCTTCTCGATGATGCTCCCCATGGTCGAATACATCTCGAAGATACTACTATCTGTGTTGATGAACACCTTACGCTTCACGCTCTCGACATAGCTGATGTCGTCGACGGATACGATGTGTATCTCCCGGTTGAATTTGACAATCAGCTTAGAGGGTGCCGATGCCCCATCGGGGTTTCCCTCGTTCTGTTCGCGCTGCGTGGCGTCTGCTTTGAATGTGTGCGTCTTCCGCAACCTTGTCGATTTGTCGCGAATTGTTTCTGATTTCATACATTCAAAATACCATAGTCAATAGCATGCGCTTATGCAGAAGACTGATATAAGAAACAAAATCGGTTTGCGTATTAAAGACCTTCGTAAGCAACATGGACTTACGCAAGATAGGTTTGCCCTAATGACCGGAATCAATCGCAGTTACCTTGCAGACATAGAGAAGGGCAACCGCAACTTCGGATTCGACACGCTCGAGAAAATCGTCAGTGGTTTCGGAATCTCGTATTCGGAGTTCTTCCACGGGTTATGATCGGCAAAACAAGGCACAGATAAACGAGCGGAGCCGAAACTTCTCGACTCCGCTCGTTTCGTTTTGATGCAAGTATCCTTTACGGCCTGACGACCTTGCCGCGAATGGACTCGATGCGCACGTACTCGCCGGACTGGGGAGCGTGAATCATCTGGCCATCGCCAATGTAGAGGCCGCAGTGGCCGGGGCTGCACGCCACGACGTCACCCGGCTGCGGATCGCTGACCGCGGGCATGTTCCAAAACGCGTACGAAGTGTATGCGTGCCCGTAGTTGCCGGTGAGCGCATAGCTCACCAGTCCAGAGCAGTCAAAGCCGCTGGGGCTCGAGCCGCCCGAACGATACGGAACGCCCAAGCACGCTTCGGCGCGACGCACAGATTCGGGTTTGGCGGCCTCTATGGCAGCTGCTTCGGCAGCGGCAATCTCGGCAGCGGTCTCGTCGATCTGCACGCGGCAGGTGGTAATCAAATCGAGTGCGGTGGATTCGCTAACAGAAGTTGCTTGAGGGTCATCATCTGCGGAAACTTGTTGCAGGGGGACAGCGAAAGCTGCGGGGCAGAGTGCAAGAGCAAACAAAACAGACAGCGCAATGCCAAGGGCCGACTTACGGTTATGTGAATGCATGAGAAAAAGATTCCTAGCGCCCGCAATACATATGGTGCTTAATTTGTAGACAGTAATTGCAGCAGGCAAGGAGGCATACTACCTCAACATGAGGGGCCTCCATAAACTGTGCACATCTCGTGCATATAGCCCATGTGAACGGCATTTCCCCCGGTAGAAGGCATCAGAAACGCAGGGCTGCCGTCCATCCTCCGCGACAGCTCTCGACAACGCCCCAGCGTGTACCCATGGCCTCGACACAGCTGATGCCGCCCGTGGAAATACCCACGTGACCAGGCTTGTAGAGCACGTCACCAGGCTGGGCCTCGCTTGGGCTAAAGCGCGCTGACGCCACGGCGTAAAGCGATTCGGTGTACGAGGGAAGCGATATGCCAATCTGACGGTAGCACCATGCGACGAATCCCGAACAGTCAAACGCATCCGGACCTTTTGCACCCCACACGTACGGATGGCCTATCTTCGAGTACGCATAGTCGAGCACGCCACCGTTCGTGGGCAAGGCGGGAGCGGACCCCGATCCGGACGAGCCACTCGTGACAGAGCCTGAGCCTCCGGAGCTTCCTGATGAGCCACCCGAAGAGCTCGCCCCGGAAGATCCGGAATTCGTCGGTGCCGAAGAGCTCGGCGGCGCAGAGGGCGTTGTCGGCGCGGGAGTCGGCACATACTCCTGCGGAGCTCGTGCGCTTGCCTGCGCCTCGGCCGTCTCTTGCTCGACAAGTATCTGCCGATATTCGGCACTCAGATTATTGTAAATCCGGTCGTACTCGTTTTGCTTCGCAAGCACTTGCGACATGTACGCCTCGGCGGAAGAAAGCTGCTCGGCCGCACGCTGCTGCTGCGCGACGAGCTCCCCTTGCGCGGACTCGAGTGTCGCCTTCGTCACCTTGGTGCTGGCGACGAGATCGGCGTCTTCGGCGTTGAGCGCGTTGAGGGTGTCCCACACGGTCGCAAAGTCCTCGAATGTGGTCACACCCAGCAACACGTCGAGATACGATGTCGAGCCCGAGCGATACATGGCCGTCGCGCGCACGTCGAGCCGATCTTGGAGCGTGCCGATGCGTGCCGACATCTCGGCGATGGTCGCCTGTGCCTCCTCGACGCGTGCCGTGGCATCATCGTAGGCATCCATGGCCTGATGGTACCTGTCGCCAGCAGCGGAAACGTCTTCGGCCATAGCGTCGAGTTGAGCCTTGACGGTACGGACCTCTGCCTGTTTCTGTGCGGCGGAAACGGCAAGTGCCTGTGTGGGATTGACGGTGCATAACGCGCCGAAAGCTACGAAAGAGCCAATGAATGCCCTGCGATTGAGTGTAGTAGACATAGCGCGTCCCCCAATGCAACGTTTGAAGTACATATTGGGTTCTCTGCGCAGGCTATGGTACCACCGTCACGCCTACCTACGGTCAAGGACGGGGCAATGCCACAGACTCATCACAAATGAAGGGGGCACACGCACAAGCACATGCCCCCTACGAGAAACGATGGATAGCGCCCAGACTATGGACGCACGATCTTTCCGCGAACCGCCGAGATGCGGACGGTCGCTCCTGTATGCGGGGCCTCGATCATTTGGCCATCACCAATATAGAGGCCGCAGTGGCCAGCGTGGCAAGCAACAACGTCACCCGGTTGCGGATCGCTGACCGCCGGCATCGCCCAAAAATCCTGCGAGACGTAGGCATGGCCGAAACTGCCCGTCAATGCCCAGCTCACGAGGCCGGAGCAGTCAAAGGCGCTCGGGCTACTCGCACCGTAGACGTACGGCAGGCCAATGGCCGAGTACGCACGCTCGACAGCGCTGGAGCCGCCGAGGTTGGCACTAGGACGCGAAGAGCTACCCTTGTTGCTGCTTGAGCCACTTGAGACCGACGGGAAGTAAGCCGAGCTTGCAGCAGCCGCAGCTTGCGATTGTGCTGCCTGCTCCTGGGCGAGCAGCTCCTGGTACTCAGAGCTCAGTCCGTTGTAGATTGACTCGTATTGGGCAGTCTTGGATTCGATTTCGCTCTTGTAGGACTCGGCAATCTCGAGCTGTCGCTGAGCCTCGGCCTGCTTGGCATCGAGATCGGCCTTGGCGGAGTCGAGCTCGGCCTTAGCCTGCTTGCTGCTCACGACAAGGTCGGCGTCCTCGGCATTGAGGGTGTTGAGCGTATCCCACACAGTTGCGAAATCATCGAAAGAGCCGACGCCCATGAGCACGTCGAGATAGGTCATGGAGCCCGAACGGTACATCGACGTGGCACGCGTCTCGATACGCGTCTGCAGCGAGTTGATCTTTGCCTGGGCCTCGTCAATGCGCTGCTGGCACTCGTCAGCTTCGGCAACGGCACGATCATGGTCGCGATTGGCCTTGTTGTAATCGTCCACCGCCAAGCTCAGCTCGTAGTTGAGAGAGTCGAGCTGGGCCGAAACGCTTTGAATCTCGGATTGCTTTTGCGCAGCGGTGACAGCACTCGCGCTTACGGGGAAGAGCATCACGGCGAGCGCCGCAGACAACACGAACCCCACGGCCGCCTTACGCTTCATTGAGATATGCATAATTAAGAATCCTAACTGCCTGTTCGCACCTACACGTCAGAGCAGACGGTTTGCTTCGTTCATTGAATGACTATGGTAGCACCGACGTGCGCTTCTGTCTAAAACCGCCGCTCCAGAGCCGAAAAACCCAAACAGGCAGCCTGCACGTCTGTCGCGCTATGCGAAGGAAAGGCAGAAGGCGTCGAGAAGAAGGACGGCGAGATGCTGCTCCCAGCGCTCGCCCGCTACGACACCCGTCGCATCCGAGTAGCCGTGGTCGGGCACTTCGATGATGACGCGACGCGGTGTGGTCTTTGCCGCGGAAAGCGCGATGTTGATACGCCGTGCAAACATGAAATCACTCGAGAATTCGATGAGGGGGATTCCATCCTGGCCATCGACCTCATCGGCACTGATGCCAACCATGAGCATGTTTGACGGCGGAAATGCCTCGAGTGCATCGGCACTCATGACGTGTGCATCTTCGGAAGTGGCTCGTGCGAGATTGGCCACGCGCGAGGCAACTCCACGCCCGATCTCGTCCAGGCCGTAGAAGCACGCCTCCATCTTCTCGAGCGCTTCGGCCGCGCGGGCAAACCCCATGTGAGTGCTTTCGGCATTCGTGGGTTCCTTGCCCTCCCATGCATGGCGCAGGCGCTCGATCGCGTCGTAGGTGGTATTGCCCGCGATGCCGTCATCCACAATACCCACGCTCAGCTGGAAATCACGTAGTGCACGCTCGGTATGCGCACCAAAGATGCCGTCAGACTTGCCAACGACGAAGCCAAGCACCTCGAGAATCTTTTGCAGCGAGCGCACGTCAGCACCA
This sequence comes from uncultured Coriobacteriaceae bacterium, assembly GCA_964388185.1. Taxonomy (GTDB): domain Bacteria; phylum Actinomycetota; class Coriobacteriia; order Coriobacteriales; family QAMH01; genus QAMH01. The sequence goes on along the minus strand of CAYLYJ010000013.1, from coordinate 3,171 downwards.
TGGAAATGCGGCATGCGTAGGTAGAGCATGCGGTCACCGAGTGAAAAGCTCGCGTCCACGAGCGCCGTCCAGGTGCGCTCGTCGACGAAGTCACCTGGCGGAAGGCCCTCGGACTGCCGAAACAGCCTGACCGCATCGCATGTACGCTGAAGGTACTCGCCGTCAACGGCAAGCTCGTAGCCCATGACGCGCAGGCGTCGCTGAACGTCCTCGACGGCGGCGCCGCGATCGTTTCGACCAATCGTCCTCATGCACGCCTCAGTTCAAACGACTCACGAAAAAGTCACCCATCGAGACGAGCAACTTGCGTACGGGGCTAGCGGGCAAAACGTCCTTGACCTCCTGCTGGTGGTCATGCGCAAGTTCGATTGCACGGGAACGAGCAAAGTCAATCGAACCGGCATCCTGCATGATCTGCACTGCTCGCTCGAGGCGTTCCGGATCGGTCTCCTTGGAGGAAAGAATGTCAATGAGCTCGTCATGCACGGCGCCATCCGTATGCTCGAGCGCATGCACGACGATGAGGGTGCGTTTGCCCTCGGTGATGTCGCCACGGAAATCCTTGCGCGTGGCCTCCTCGGTGCCGACGAGATTGAGCAGGTCATCTTGAATCTGGAACGCCAGGCCAGTTGACATGCCATACGCGCGCAAGGTTTCAACCTGCAGCTCGCTTCCTCCGCCGATGATGGCGCCGACGGCGAGCGGCACGCCACCCGAATAGAACGCGGTCTTGTGAGCAGCCATCGTGAGGTAATCCTCGACGGTGATATCGAAGCGCTCATCGCGCGCCCAACCGATATCGAGTGCCTGGCCCTCAATCGTGCGCGTCGTCATGTCGACAAGCTCCTTGAGCACGCGCAGCTTGATTGCATCGGTGAGCGAGTCGTCGACGAGCACCGTACCCGTGACGAGCGAGAGCGCAAGGTCGCCGGCGTTGATGGCAAGTCCTTCGCCAACCTGATGATGCAGACAGGGCTTGCCACGCCTGAGCTGGGAATCATCGGCGATGTCGTCGTGAATGAGCGCAGCGGTGTGGAAGTGCTCGATGGCGGCACCGGCGGCGCGGGCCTTATCGTCATCCCCGCCAACCGCCTTGCACGCGAGCATGCAAATAAGCGGACGATGGCGCTTGCCCGCATTGTTCGAGAACTCGGAAAGTGGCCCGTAGAGGTAGCGCCACATGTCGGGATGCGTACCCTCTCCGAAGAACTCGGCCATGTAGCTGTCGAAGCTCGCTGTCTTTTCGTTCAGAAACTTCTCGAAGATATGATTGACCATGTGTTGCGCATACCTCCGCTACGGCAAGAAGACGTCTTACGTCGTAACCGTCGGCTAGCCCTTGATGTTCTTGCGATAGCGCATGAAGCTCTCGCTCTGCGCCTTCTTGACGTCGAGGCCGTAGTTCTTGTCGTGGTACTCCTCTTCTTCAACACGACGATCGAACTTGCGCTTGCCGTTGACGATGACACGCTCGATCTCCGGGTCAGCGCCTTCTTCGGTAGCGGGAGCAAAGACGATGTTGACGGGAACCCTGATGGCACCCTGGGCGGTAAGATAGCCGTCCTCGTCCTCGGTGACCATCCATTCGATATGGCCGGGACGGTCAAGAACAAGCGGGTTGTCCTTCATATGCTCTTCGAGATCGAGCGATGCAAGTGCCGCGACGCGGTATTCCGGCAGCCTATGAGCCGTCGCAGAGTTTCCAAACAGTGCCATAGTTCCCCCTTGGTCGTGCTTTTTCCTCTTGTGAAAGCATTGTATATCTTTGTGCAGCGCAAATGAGCGCGATTTGGTAGGGGCGCAGGGATTCGAACCCTGATGACCGAAGTCGGCGGATTTTAAGTCCGCTGCGTCTGCCAGTTCCGCCACGCCCCCACGGGCAGGGTCATAATGCTATCACTGCACGGGCTCATTCGTGAACAAAGAATATGGTATCGAAAATGGTGTAGTACCAGGTTTGCGGTGCGGTAATGCTCTTCTCGTCAAGGTGGTCGGGAAGACGCGAAGCATTATCGACCGTGCCTTGCTCGTTCGTGACGACAGCCGAGCTCTCCCCTTCCCTCACCCACCCCAGATCGGAGCGTGCCTGGTTCTCAACACCCTCCTCGGTTTGCAGCGCGTCGTTTTCGGCCTGAACGGCCTCATTGCGCTCGGTTACAGCATCGAGTTGAGCCTGCAGGCGCTGCTCGGTGCGCATCGTCTTGTAATAGTCACGCCCGACCGGGTACAGGATGATGACGGCAAAGAGCACAATGCAGCCGATGATGGCAGGGATGCGCCACGAACGCTCGCGCTTGCGCTTTTGCATCTTGGGAGCATCTGCGCGCTGCGAGGGCTTACGCTTCTTGGCGCCTTTTGGCTCTTTGTCTGTCTTCGTGCCCATGCTGACCCTATCCGAATTGTCCGGTGTGGCCTTGAGCTTTTTCTTCGGCATCTAGACCTTGAGATAACGACGCATTGCAATGGCCGAACCCAGCATGCCGATGCACACGCCGGCAACGATGAGCACGAGGTAGATTGCGGAATACACGCCCGAATCAACGGTCAACGGCAGGAAACTCACCATGTTCTCGAGCGCGGGGAAGACCGTTACGCGCACAAGCGAGAGCACGATGATGGCGAATACCGCGCCCACGAGTGCCTGCAGGGCACCTTCAGTCACGAACGGGCCACGGATGAAGCCATTGGTCGCGCCCACGAGTCGCATGATCGAGATCTCGCGCCTGCGGGCGAGAATCGCGAGACGAATCGTGTTGTTGAGAAAGACGAGCGAGATGAACACGAGCAGCACGACCGCCACGATGCATGCGTAGCGAATGACGTTGGTAACGGCGAAAAGACGCTCGACCGTACCCTGACCATACTTGATGGAGTCGGACGGATCGTCGGGGTTGTCGGCAATCGCGGTGAAGGTCTCGCTGCCGAGAATCGCGCTCACCGTATCCTGAACCTTGTGGGTGTCGCGCAGCGTGATGACGTAGGTGCGCGGCAGCGGGTTGCCATCGAGCTGGTTCACGATGTCGGGGTTATTCGCGGTCTGGCGCTGGAAATCCTCGAGCACCTGGTCTTTGTTGCGGAAGTCGACTGATGCGATGTTCCCCGTGTCGTTTTCGAGAGTCTTGAGGTAGTTGTCGAGACTCGTTATCTGCTCGTCGGTCGCCTCGTCGGCGA
>CAYLYJ010000012.1:0-25918 GCA_964388185.1 uncultured Coriobacteriaceae bacterium | reverse complement strand
CACGCAGATTACACGAGAAGACCGCAGCTCCCCCACGGGTCAGAAGCCGACTCACATCGATGAGAAGTTCGGCATGGTCACGTTGCACGTCCCAGCCTCGCTTGCGCATCTTCGCCGAATTCGAGAAGGTGGGCGGATCGACGAAGATAAGATCCCAGCGCATCTTGGAGTGGCGCATCTGAGCGACCCACTCGACGCAATCAGCGCGGACGAACTCCTGGTGCCCGTTCATGAGACCGTTGAGCTCCATGTTGTGCTCACCCCACCGCAAGTACGTATTCGAAAGGTCAACGCTCGTCGTGAACTTCGCCCCGTTGGCAGCTGCATAGACGCTCGCCGTGCAGGTGTATGCGAAAAGATTGAGAAAGCTCTTGCCCTTCGCAAGTTTGCCGACGAGCTCGCGTGTGTCACGATGGTCGAGGAACAGCCCCGTGTCGAGATAGCTCGCGAGGTCAACCTCGAAGAGCAGACCGTTTTCCTGGGTGATGAGCCTGCCAGGATAATGTGACAGGGGCCTGACCCCTGTCACATTATCGTATTGCGAACCGCCTTTGGCGCGTATGCGACGTTTCACGAAGATGTCATCCGCGGGCAGCCCAAACACGGTGCTCGTGATGTTGAGGGCGTCGGTCATGCGACGGGCGGCCTTACCGACATCGATGCTCTTGGGAGGCGCATACTCGGCAACGTGCACGAGCTGTCTGCCCGCATCCTCGCCCGCTCCCTCGTAGAGGTCGATGGCCATGTTGTAGTCGGGCAAATCGGCATCATAGACACGATAGGCGGAGATGTCGTTTTTGGCCGCCCACTTGCAGCGCTGCTTGTAGACCTTGTTGAGCCGATCGGCGAATTGCTGAGCATTCACGTCATAGACGGCCAGCTCGGCGCCACGCACGCTCACCTGCGCACGTTGGCCAGCACCATCCGTCAGATCGAAGAGCGCGATATCGCAAGGCGATGAACCGTTCATACACGAAAAGCCCCGCACGCGTTCCATGCCTAGATATGCATCCGCATCCTGCCCGTCCACGAGCATCACGGCAGCATCGAATATCTCGTTGCCGAGCAAGCGACCAGCAAGCTGCGCATAACATGCGGGGAGCGTCGCTTCGGGAACATCCATGCTGGCAAAAAGACAGCTAGCGAACAAAGCGCGGGCGTCAGCATAACGAGCAAGAACAGCGTCTAGAGCGTCTTGACTCGGCACGAACTCGATGAGTGAAGCGACAGCGGCAGCCCTGGCACGTGCTTGCGCACAGGCTATCTCACGCTCGCGACTATCCGTCGCGTATATCACGACCTCGCGCGAACTCTCCTGGGCTCGTGCGTCAGCCGCATCGAGAGCAGCTTGCCATAGATCCTCATCATGCTGAGCCCATCCCACAAAACCCCAGGTAGACCGAGTGATACCTGGTGCTATGTCAGCAGCTATCAGTGCTGCCTCAATGGCAAGCGTGCCCGCAGCGCACATGCTATCCACAAGCAAGCCGCCATGTGGGGCGCGCTCGGACCAGCCCGCCGCAAGCAACATGGCTGCTGCAAGCGTCTCGTGTATGGCGGGCGAAGCACTGCGCGCAGCATCGCGATAACCGCGATCTTCGAGCGAGGTACCCGAGAGGTCAATGTAGATGGTCGCGCGCTTGGCATGCAGGTTCACTTGAATGCGCAGATCAGGGTGCTGCGCATCGACATCGGGACGTGCCCCGCGCACATCGCGAAGACGGTCGCAGACGGCGTCTTTCACGCGCAGCGCCGTGAAGCGCGTATCTCGAAGCTCATCATTCGTCCCGCGAGCACTTACGGCAATCGTCGCATCCGGAGCGACGTACTCTTCCCAGGCAATATCGCGCACACCCGCGTAGAGGCTATCAGAATCCCTCGCATCGACGCGGTCGACCACCAAGAGGATGCGACTTGCAACGCGCGACCAAAGCAGCACGGCATACGTCTGCTCCAAATTCCCCGAAAACGAAACGCCACCGGTCAAGGGGCGCACTTCGTCCATCCCCAACTCGCGTAGTTCCTGGCCGAGAATCGCCTCGAGCCCCGTGCCGCATGTCGCAAAGAGCTCCATGACAATCCACTCCGCTTAGTTTTTCGAGAAGAAACCGTCGATGGGCGGCGGGCTGCCGTGCGAGCGCCCGGAGGGGCCAGACGCGCCATCGTCGTCGAGGTAATCCGAAGCGCCGAAAAAGTCATCGAAACGCTCGCAGCGCTCGTTGAAGCCATCAGCCAGCGCCCAGTCCAATCCATAATCGGCGCAGGTCTGCTCATCTTCGTAGAGCAGCGCGAGTGCCTGGATGTTCATTTCCTCTCCGCCGACTGCTTGCAGCAACTCATAGAGCTGGTAGGCAGTCTCGGTCATGGGGATAGTCACCTCAAGCTCCTCGGCAGCATCGAGCGCCACGTCGAGCATGTCGAGAAAAGCCGCGATGTTGATACGGCCCGTATAGTCGTGCCCGAGCACCTGCGGAACATAATCGACGAGCGCGCGGGAGCCACCCGAGGTCGAGGCAAGCACGTTGAGTGCGTTCTTCTCGGGAAAGCCCGCGATATGCGCGAGCGAGATTGCCTCGATAGCGCCCATAAGCGATCCGGCAAGCGCGATGATGCTGATCATGGCTGCGAACTGGCCATCACCTGCCGCATCCTGCGGCATCACGATGGGAGCCAAGAACGGGAAGAGGGGCGAGAGTGTATCCTGGGTCTGGGGATCACCACCCACGAAGACCACCGCATTCTCATGATCGCCAACACAGACGATGGGGGCGTCAAGCACTTCGATATCGGAAACGGCGGCGACCGCCTGAATCTCGCGGGCAAGACGCGGACTCGAGACGCTCAGGTCGATGCAGTAGGTGCCCGGGTCCATGAGCTCGAGCAGGCCCTCGTCACCCAGGTATAGGTTCTCGACGTCTGTCGCGGTGTGTAACGAGGTGATGACGACCTGGCTTCCGAGCAAGGCCTCCATGCGGTCGTCGATGAACGTCACGCCCGCATCGCGCAGGGCCGGGGCCTCACGTGGATCATGACTCGCAACGATAACGTCGAATCCCGCGGTCTTGAGCTTGACAATCGCCTCGATGACGGCAGGCTGCGCCGCCCCACCAAAAAATGCGATGCGCGTGTCGAGCGGACTCATCATCGGCTACTCCCCACTGTTGATCTTGTTCGCGATGCGATCGGCGATGGAAATCTTCTCGCGACGATCACCACCCCAGAACACGACCGCGACCATGCCCGGCCCGACATGTGAACCGATAACGGGACCAATCTGGCAGCGAATGGCGGGAATGGCGCCCTCGGGGCGGTCAAGATGCTCCTCGACCCACTTGACGTCACCTTCCGCATCCGCGGAAGCCGTGAGCACGACACCATTCGAGCCGTGTCCCTCTGCATGATTGTCGTCATAGCACTTGACCAGCGACTTGAGAGACTTCTTGCGACCACGGGCAACACCCGTGAGCGCGAGGGCTCCGTCGAGATCGAAATCGAGCAGCGGCTTGATGTTGAGCTTGGCGCCAATGGTTGCCGCAGCTGCCGGGATACGACCACCGCGACGCAGGTATTCGAGCTCGTCGACCGTGAACAGGCAGTTCACAAACCAGCGCGCCTCCTCGGCCCATGCCGCGAGCTGTTTGGCTGAAAGGCCGCGGTTGCGCTGGTTGATGGCCTCGTAGGCAAGTAGACCCTCGGCAATCGAGGCGAGCTTGGTGTCGATTACGTATATCTCGAAGTCGGGATATTGCTCCCTAATGTCATCGACAACCTGCTCGACAAGGCCAAAGGTGCCCGAAAGCGCAGAGCTAAAGCCGAGATATACCGTCGGGGTGCCCTCCTTGGCATAGGCTTCGAAGCGCTCGGTGATCTCCGAGACGGGAACCTGTGCCGTTCCCGAGACCTCGCCCTTGCGCATGCGGTCGTAGAACTCCTTGGCGGTCATGCTCTTCCACATATCGTCGAAGTGCTCGCCGTCGTTCATGTTGAACGGAAACTCGAGAAGGCCGACCTTGGCGTTGTCGATAACCTCGGCGGGAAGATCGCAGCACGAGTCGAGAACCAGGCGGCACTGAATCTTGTCATCTGTCATCGGATGTCTCCTTATCATCTACGGACGCATCTTCACGTGCCGTGTCCTAATCATACAGCGAGCTGTTCCTACCCGTCATGATCACGAGGTCGTTACGCTTCTTGAATAACGTGCGCTCGATACCGCACGGATACTCATGCGGATTCATGAAGCGTTTGATCGAATCATCCAGGCAGGCAAGCTGTTCGGTGCACCGTGTGCGCGCAGTGCGCGCCGAAAGATCGACGTCAAGCACCTTGCCGTTCTTGACCAAAGGCTTGAGAAGCGTCTCGAACTCGCCCTCCATCTTCCTACGTCGCATCGCGTCGAGCGGGTCGACGATGACAGCATCGGCGGGCACGCCATCATTCACGTCGAAGATGAGGTCCCCGACGAGCATGCCATCATCATTGCGATAGCGACGCACATCGAGCACTCCGGGGATGGTGCGCTTGTAGAGCTGCTCGGATATCTTGAGACGCGGCGTCCACTCCTCCTGACCCGGTTCGCGGATAGCCGAGAGCTTGTAGACACCCCCGAGTGCGGGCTGTCCATAGGCCGCGGCCAAATGCGTGCCCACGCCCAGGGCCGTATACTGGGCTTTCTGGTCGTTGAGCGAGGTAATCGTGTATTCGTCGAGATCATTGGAAAGCACGATGCCCACATCGGGAAAGCCTGCCTTATCAAGCATCGAGCGCGCCATCTTGGAAAGCCAAGCGAGATCGCCCGAGTCGATGCGAATGCCCGAGAGCTTGTGACCATCACGCTCGAGCTCGCGGGCGACAGTGATGGCGTTTTTCACGCCCTGTTCGACATCGTACGTGTCCACGAGCAGAGTGCAGTTATCGGGCATGGCCTGGGCATAGGCGCGGAAGGCCGTCAGCTCGTCGGGAAACGACATCACCCATGAATGGGCATGCGTGCCGCCGATGGGAATATCAAAGAGCTTCCCGGCGAGCACGTTGGCAACCGATGCACATCCACCCACGTAGGCGGCACGAGATGACGAGAGTGCGCCATCGGGCCCCTGCGCGCGACGCAGACCGAACTCGGAGACGGGGCGACCCTCGGCCGCCTGGCACACGCGAGATGCCTTTGTCGCGATGAGCGTCTGGAAGTTGACGCCGTTGAGGATGGCAGGTTCGAGGAGTTGGCACTGCAGCAAGGGGCCCACCACGCGCACGAGTGGTTCGCGCGGGAACACGGGGGCGCCTTCGGGAACCGTGCAGATGTCAACGGAGAGCTCGACTTCGCGCAGCCATGCGAGGAACGCAGGGTCAAACAGCGGAGTCTCGCCCGGCGATTGCAGCGAGGCAAGATACTCGATGTCATCATCGGTAAAGCCGAATCCGTCGACGAGCTCGGCTATCTGGTTGGCACCGCAGAAGACGCCATAGCCACCGCCAAAGGGGTTGTCGCGATAGAACGAGTAGAAGCACGCCTCGGTATCGAGCTTGCCTTGCGACCAATAGCCCTGGGCCATCGTGATCTCGTAAAGATCGGTCAACAATGTCATGTTGCGCGCCATGTGCCTCTCCTGCCCCGCGCTTGCTATTCGCTTGCCTTGGCCTCGCCCGGCTTGTTCGGACCCTGACCATGGCCACCACCGCGACGCCTGCGCCTGCGCTTGTTGCCCGAGCCGTTGGAGCCGCCCTGCGACGCATCTCCACTCACGGTCGAGGAATGCTGGCCAGGACGCGGCCGCGAGGAGCCTTGGCCCTTGCTCTGCGCGCTGTCCTTAGACTGCGCGCCCTGGCCGTCTTGGCGCGGTTTGCCGTTCGAGCGCCTGCGGCGGTTGCGCGAGCGCGTGCCGTTGCCCGAGGACTGGTTGTCCTTGGAGTCTGAGGCGTCTTTGCGCGCAGAATCGTCATGCTTTATCTCGGTGCCGTCAGTTGCCGATACGGAGCGGCGGCGCTTGCGCTCGTCGCGCGGCTTGGGCGCAGGCGACGAAGAGGCACCGCGCTTGCGTGGCTTGCGACCAGAATCGCCCGATGAGCCACGCGATGAAGAGCCTGACGAGCTGCGCTTGCGACGGTGCACACGCTCGAGAGAACCACCCTCGGCCGTGGTGTCGGCGAGGTCGGGATCATCGGAGAAGAGCTTTTCGCCCATCATCGCAAGATTACTGTCGTTACTCAACTCCTCCATGATCTTGTCGAAGTTCTCCTGCGAGATATGGCAGGGGCGCACGCGCTCGCCTTCGCGCGGAACCTTGTCACCTGTATCGAGCGCCGAGACGGGAAGCGTCAGGCTTGAGCCGTCCTCCATACGCAAGCGCACAGTCTCGCGTGGCGTATCGAACTCGACGACCTTGCCCATGCCCGCTGGCGTGTCGATGAGCGCGTTTTTCTTGGGAGCGCGGCCCTTGAAGTCCTTGTATGCCTCGTACTCGTAGCGCAGGCAGCACATGAGCCTGCCGCACAGGCCGGAGATCTTCGTGGGGTTGAGCGGAAGGTCCTGCTCCTTGGCCATGCGGATGCTTACGGGCTGAAACTCGCCACCCAGTCGCGCACAGCACAGCTCCTCGCCGCAGTGCCCTAGACCACCGAGCATGCGGGCCTCGTCGCGCGGGCCAATCTGGCGCATGTCGACGCGCGTGTGGAACTCGGATGCCAGATCACGCACGAGACCGCGAAAGTCGACGCGGTCCTCCGAGGTGAAGTAGAAGGTCGCATGGGACTCGTCGAACGAGAACTCGACTGCCGACGGACTCATGTCGAGATGATTCTTCTCGACGAGATCATGAAAGACGGCAAGCGCCTCTTGGTCACGTGCGGCTATCTCGTCGCTTTTCACGAGGTCTTCCTCGGTTGCGATGCGGATGACGGGCTTAAGAGGTTTGGTGATCTCGGATTCGTCGACCTCGACGACATCGTGAGTGCACAGACCAATCTCGCTGCCCTTGCTTGTCTCGACCAGCACGTGGTCGCCCGCCTTGACATCGAGACCGGCGGGATCGAACCAATAGTCCTGGGACGCGTAGCGAAGTCGAACGGACGCTACTAGTGGCATAAAGCCTCCCTGATTTCTAAGAACATTGCGTCAATCGCAAGTTGCGGTGTCACATTATACGAGATGCGCGAAGCGGCCTCTTTGGCGGCGCCGAGCGCGCGCAGCAAGGCAGCGTCGCTCGTCATCTGCGCGACATGGGCAGTCTGCGCAGCGCATTCGGGATACGCAAGCAGCTCGGAACTTCCTTCGCGCGTGATGAGGCAGTCGCGCAGCCAGGCACGGACGAGAGCGCAGAAGTCGAAAAGCGCCGCACGCTCGTGCGCGGTCGCCTCGCGCTTGCCCGCGAGTTCGATCTGCTTCTTGGCGCCTTGCGAAAGGTAATCATCGTACTTCTCGATATAGGCCTCGGCATCGAGTCCGTCATCGCTCCTCTTGGCCGCCTGCTCGCGCGCGAGATCGACGAAACGCTTGGAATATTCGAGCAACGTGCGATTATCGCAGTCGCGTGCAAGCGCATAGAGCATTTCGAAGATCTGAGTGTTTCCGGTACGCACGCCTGACGCCGCGTTGAGGACGAGCACCTCACAGCGGCTGCGCAGTGTCTCGAGCACAGCGGACTCGCTATTGGCGACGAGGATGCAAGTGACATCGTGCGGCGGCTCCTCAAGCGTCTTGAGGAAGGCGTTTGCCGGTGCGCCCGCCAGCCGATGGGCATCTTGGATGATGTAGACCTTGTTTGTCGCTCGAATGGGAGCGAGCTCGGCATCGTGCGTGAGCTCGCGAATCTGCTCGACGAGATAGCCGTCAGCGCCACCGGGCGTGTAGACGTGCAGATCGGGATGAACACAGCGCAGCGCCTCATCGTACGCCCGTGCGTCATCTCGCGCGATAAGGCCAGAGGCAAAACGCAGGGCGATGTTGGTGCCAATTCCCTCGTCACCCCCGGCGATGAGATAGGCATGCGTGGCGCTACCCGTATCGTGTACGTGCTGCAGATACGAAGTCACCTGGTCTTGGCCGGTGATTTCCCCAAAGAGATCACTCATCGCGACCACCTAGCAAATCGGCGATGCCCTCGCGAATGCGCTCGTGCACCTGCTCGACGCTTCCGTTTGCGTCGACGATACGCACGCGCTCGGGTTCGGCAGCGGCAATCTCATCGAAGCCTGCGCGCAAACGCATGCGAAACGCATCGCCAGCAGACTCCATGCGATCGCCTGCGCCATCCGCAGAGCGGCTCTCGACACGCTCGCGCGCGACATCGTCATCGAGCACGAGCAGCAGTGTGCGATCGGGATAACGACCGCCACAGGCAAGGTCATTCGTGGAGCGCACGAGGCTTGCGCCAAGCTCGCGGCCATAGCCCTGGTAGGCAAGCGTGGAATCGGTGAAGCGATCGCAGACAACGACCTCGCCACGTGCGAGAGCGGGCTCAATGACCTCGTCCATCACCTGAGCGCGCGCCGCTTCGAAGAGCAGGAGCTCGGCAAGCGGGGTCATCGCATCATCTTCCCTGTCGAGGAGCAGCGTGCGGATCTTCTCGCCCAGACGCGTGCCGCCTGGCTCGTGCACGCGCAGCACCGTGCAGCCCCGTTGCTCGAGCCAGCTGGCGAGCAAATCGGCCTGCGTCGACTTGCCGACACCGTCGTCGCCTTCGAGCGTGAGGAAGATCCCCGGCGTACTATCAGGTTTGCTATCCATGCGGATACGATGCTCCGTCTACTTCTTGGCGGTCTTCTTTGCGGCCGTCTTCTTCTTGGCCCCACCGCGCGGCTTCTTGGCCTTATCGGCCTTTTCCTTCTCGCGCTTGGGGCAGTTCATGTTCACGCAGATGCGCCACGGGCCGCGCGCCGTCGACACGATGACTTCAGGTGCGCCACACTCGTCGCAAACCTCGCCTGTGGCCGTGATGTCGCCACGTTGCGGCAGCGGATAGCTCACATCGCATTGCTCGAAGTTCTCGCAGCGAATGAAGCGCTTGAGCGTGCGCGGGTTCTTCTGCGCGATGAGCTTGCCTTCGCGACCGGCCTCCTTGCAGACCGCGCACTCGCCGACGACGATCTCTTCCATCTTGTTGGTGGAGCACTCGGGGTCAAGACAATGATTGTACGGCTTCTGCCTGAACGGCGTGACCTTGATCTGCGGGCCGCCGCAGGTGGGGCACGGCTCTTCGATCGCCTCATAGCGACCTTGCGGCAGCGGATAGGTCACATCGCAGTCCGGCCAATTGTTGCAGCCAACGAAGCTTGATCGCGTCTTGGCCGAGGTCTTCACGCACAAATCGCCGCCGCACTTGGGGCAGGCGCCCACACGGCTATCGGCCGTGACCGCGTCGGAAATCATGTCGGCGATCGCGTCCTTCTCGGGAATGAGGGCATCGATGATGCCACCGAGCAGCTCGCGCGAGTGCAGCACGACCTCGTCGCGCTGACGTTTGCCATCAGCAACCTGCGTCATTTCGCCTTCGAGCTCGGCGGTCATGTCGGGCGTAGTGATGGTCTTGGCGAACTTCTCGAGCGCGTCGATGATGGCGATGCCGAGCTGGGTAGGCTCGATGGGGTCATTCACGATGTAATGGCGGCTGTAGAGGCGCTCGATCATGTCGTGGCGCGTAGCCTTCGTGCCCAGGCCCTTGGCCTCCATTTCCTGGACGAGCTTGCCCGACGAAAAGCGCGCGGGCGGCTCGGTCTGCTTGTGGGCGCAATCGGCATCCCAGAAGTCGAGCACCTGGCCCTCGGCGAGAGGTGGCATCTGCTCGTCTTTCTTCAAGCCGTACGGATACACGCTGCGATAGCCCGGGTCGACGAGCACGTCGCCACGTGCGGTGAAGGGCTCACCGGCGACATCGAGCGTGACCTTCGTGGACTCGAGGGTGGCTGCCTCGGATAGCGTCGCCATGAAGCGGCGGCAGATAAGACTGTAAAGCTTCCACTCCTCGGGACGCAGCTTGTCGGGATCGGCCGCGCCCGTGGGGTAGATGGGCGGGTGATCGGTCGTCTCCTGTTTGCCACGCGTGGCCGTAAGCTTACCCTTGGCAAGTAGCGCCTCGGCACCTTCGCGAAAATCGGGGACCTTGGCGAGGATGTTGAGCACCTCGCGCAAATCGAGGTTGTCGGGATATACGGTATTGTCGACGCGCGGATACGAGGTGTAGCCGTTCATGTAGAGCGACTCGGCGATGCGCATGGTGCGTGCCGGTTTGATGCCGATGGAGCTTGCCGCCGCCATGAGCGACGTGGTATTGAACGGAGCCGGCGGATTGGATTTGCGACGCTTCTTCTCGATGGTGCCGACGGTCGCCTCGCTTGCGTTGGCGATGCGGGCCATGACACCGTCTGCTTCGTTCTTATCCTTAAAGCGCGCGGTGGCATGAGTGGCGACGAAAGCGTCGTCGTGCTCGCCCTTGGGCGCGGCGTTGCCGGTAATGACCCAGTAATCCTCGGGAATAAAGGCATCGCGCTCCTTCTCGCGCTCGACCACGAGGGCAAGGGTCGGGGTCTGGACACGACCGGCAGAGCGCGTGTTGCCGATGCCGCTGTACTTCACGCAGGTAAGATAGCGCGTGAGCACGGCGCCCCAGATGAGGTCGATGTACTGGCGCGTCTCACCGGCATGCGCGAGGTCATAGTCGAGCGTCTGCAGTTTGGCGGGAGAGAACGCGTCCTCGATCTCCTTCTTCACGAAGGCCGAATAGCGGGCGCGTGTGATAGGGGCGGTCTCGTTTACCTCGCGTACCACCGAGATGGCATCAAGGCCAATGAGCTCACCTTCACGGTCGAAGTCGGTGGCGATGACGATGTCGTCGGCCTTCTTCGCGAGGTTCTTGAGCGAGCGGATGATGTCTTTCTCAGCCGGGAGCTTAACGATGGGTGCGTAGGTGAGATAGGGCAGCGACGGAATCTTCCAGCCCTTGAGGTTGATACCCTCGGGGATGTAGGGGCGACGCTTCGACTTCCACGGTGGCGTGGGAAGCGACTTGGGGACGTCCGGCGCATCGATGACCTCGCCATCCTCCTCGAGGCCGACCCAGCCATTCTTCTTTTTGTAGATGAGCTCCTGAGGAAAGTCGAGGCCGAGGATGTGGCCTTTGAGACCGATGGCGACGCACTCGTGGCCGTCGCGGTTGAAGCGATACACGGGCGTGTTGTAGACCTTGTCGGCCTCGGGCTTGCCACCCTGGGCAAGGAGACGCGAAATCTGCTGCGCTGCGATGTTTTTCTCGGTAATGATCAGTTCCATGTTGTCCATCACTCACTCGTTTTTGCTGCGTACCTGAAGACAGCTATGGCTTACAATTACCCGCAGAGAAAAGGCGGGCGGGGCCGGAAGGCCTCAGTTGCTCGATTTTAACCATATATATAAGGTTCTGGCTAGCTCCATTTTGGAAACGATTAGCCCCACGCGCTGTGTCGCGTGCGACGAGCCTGGCAGCGTCCTGTGCGAGCATTGCGCGGCACATCTTCCCCACATCGATCTTGCATTTGCGTGCCCGCGTTGCGGTGCGCCCTTTGGGCATGCGCTGTGCACCGAATGTCCCATGCCCGGCAGCGAGGCGGCACTGCTGCACCCCGAGAAGACGTTTCCGTTTACGCGTGCGCGCTCGGCGCTCTCCTTCGAAGGTGGGGCCAAGAAGGTCATCCGCACCTACAAAGACGGCGACGAACTGCGTCTCGATGCGGTGATCGCATCGTTCATCTGCTCCGCGATACGCGGACGGAATGAGACAGTTGCTCAGAGCAGTTGTCTCTTCCCACAGGTCAGGGGTATGGTTGGCGATTGGTCACAGTGGGCCGACGGGCTCGTGTCCGTGCCGGCATCACCCGAGGCGCTGCTGCGGCGCGGCTTCGACCACATGGAGCGCGTAGCATGCATTGTTGCGCGGCGTACGGGACTGCCACTCGTGCGCGCACTTGCGAGCAAGAAGGGTGCGCTTGATCAGCGCGACCTGGGGCGTGGCGAGCGCCTGGCGAATCGCAGCGAGTCATTCGCGCTGACGAGTGGCGTGAGCTCGGGCGCGATTACGCTGCCACGACGAACCATCCTCATAGACGACGTGTTCACGACCGGGGCAACGGCTTCGGCCGCGACACGCGTGCTGCTTGACGGCGGGGCGCAGGAGGTGCGTGTCGTCACCTGCTGTCGAGTCTGGTAAATGAGACGACTGCTCGCATGTGTAAAAGGGTCAGGCCCTTTTGCACATCAGGCAAAGGAAAGGAAGGAAGCAGAATGACTAGAAAACCTCGAATGCAGTCTTCGATAGACGTTTACCACGTCACCATGCGTGGTGTTGGCCGTAGGGTCATCTTCGAAAACGACATGAATCGTGAGAAGTTTTTGGAATACCTCGTCTCACACAAGGAAAAGGGGAATATCAAACTCCTCGCCTGGTGCCTCATGGACAATCATGTGCATCTTGTCGTTCAATCTGAAATCGGATGCCTATCCAAAACTATGCATGACTTATGCGCGGCTTATGCGATGTACTTCAACGTGGCATGCGGACATGTCGGGCATGTCTTTCAAGGCAGATATGGCAGCTTCCCGATTGAACACGAAGACCAGCTATATGCATGCGTACGATACGTTCATCTAAATCCAACAGCCGCTGGACTATGTGCGCCTGAAGAATACAAATGGAGCAGCTATTCGCAGTATCTCGGAGAAGGTGGCATATGCGATACATCATTGATCGCGTCATATTTTGGTGGGGAAGAGGCGGTCAGGCGCTATCACGAGAATAACTCAAATAGCCAAACCGATGAGACGTTCGAAAACGTACGAGTGCGCATTTCACTTAGTCAAGCTGCAATCATCGCTGAGTCTCTTTTTGGATTGTCGTTTCGAGAAGATATTCCGAACATGAGCAAGAATGATAGAAACGAAGCAATTCGAAGTCTGTATCTTGCCGGTTTATCCGGAGGGCAAATCGAAAGGCTGACCGGAATCGGTCGCGGCATAATACAAAGAATCGTAACTCGTGCTCGAATGTGTAAAAGGGCCTAATGTGTAAAAGGGCCTGACCCTTTTACACATTTTCGATTTGCTCGGAGAGCCAGCTGGCCCACTCGTCAACGCCGTCACCCTTGGTTGCGGCGATGGCAAAGCTCGGCGCGCTGGGATTGAGGCGTTCGATGTGCTCGTCGAAGAGCGCTTTGTCAAAGGTGAAAGCTGGCATCACGTCGACCTTGTTGAGGATGATGGCGTCGGCCACCTGGAACATGCCGGGGTACTTAAGCGGCTTGTCGTCGCCTTCGGGCACCGACAGGATCATCATCTTGATGTTCTCGCCCAGATAGAAGTCTGCCGGGCATACGAGATTCCCCACGTTCTCGATGAAGATGAGATCGATGTTGTCCAAGTCGAGCACATCTAGCGCGCGGCGCAACATGTCGCTTTCGAGATGGCAGGCACCGGCTGTGTTGATCTGCACCGCGGGAATCCCTAGGGCCTTGACGGTCTGCGAGTCAACATCGCTCGCGATATCGCCCTCGATGACGGCGATGTTGTACTTGTCGCGCAGTGCGTTGATGGTCGCCACGATGGTTGAGGTCTTGCCCGAGCCGGGGCTAGCCAGCACGTTGACCATGTAAACGCCCTTTTCGTCGAGCAAGGCGCGGTTTGCCACGGCACCTTCGTCGTTCTTGTTCAGAATCTTTGTTTCCAGGTCGATGTGGGCCATGTCGTCCTTCTCTCTCGAAATGTGACAGGGGCCTGACCCCTGTCACATTGGGTCCTACGCAGGGCTGTCCTCGTCGCCCTCGTCGTCCTCGTCGTCGGGTGTTTCGATTTCCATGGAGGCGATATCGAGCTCGCGTCCAGCGATCAGGACAGTCGTCGCTGAGTCGCAAGCAGGACAGTGGTTGTGGAAGCGGTCATGCTCAAACTCGTTGCCACAGTCCAGGCAACGCGACTTCGGTGCTACGAAATCCATCTCGAGCACGCAGCCATCGAGCAGCGGGTCATCTTCGGAAAGCGCCTCGAACGCGAACTCCATTGCCTCGGGTACGACCATCGTTATCTCGCCGATGGTGAGCTTGATGCCCGTGATTTTGGTCGCGCCGTTTTGCCGCGCAACGGGAACGACCGAGTCGAATATGCCCTGTATCAGTGATAGCTCGTGCATTACGCAGCCATCTCCGCTTCTTCCTCGGCGCGCTGGCGTTTGATCTTGCGTGCAAGCGCGATGCGTGCGGCTGCAAGCGACACCTCGTAAAGCGCGAGCAGTGCTGCGAACATGATGCCCATCGTCACGGGGGATGCGTCCGGCGTCACGACGGCAGCGAGCACGAGCAACCCGACGTAGATGCCACGCCAGCTGGCACGCATTTTCTTGTACGGGACGATGTTGAACAGGATGAGGAAGAACACCACGAGGGGCAGCTCGAAGGCCAGGCCGAAAGCAAGCTCGAACAGGATGATGTAGTGCAGGTAATCGGTTGCCTGCGGCAGGATCTGGCCGATGGACATGCTCTCGGTGGTGAGAAACTGGAACGCCGGATCGAGGCAGAAACAGTAGCAAAAAACCATGCCCAGCACGTAGAGCGCGACGGCGATGAAGAAGGTGGGCAGCACGTAGCGGCGCTCGTTGGGGCGCAGCGCCGGCAGGAAGAACGCAAGTAATTCCCAAAAGATAAGCGGGCTGCACACGAGAACGGACATGAAGAGTGCTACACGGAACTTCAGCGAGAAGCCTTCGAACGCACCGGTTACGTAAACGTCGGTCACATAGTCGCTTACGGGGAGGATGAGAAAGTCGATGAGGTAGGGCGCGAGCAGGTACATGAAGCAGACCGTGACCGCGATCGCGACGACGATGATGACGATGCGACGGCGCAGTTCGCCGATATGGTCCATGAGCGGCATGCGTGCGGGACCGATGGGCATGTCACTCACCAGCCTTCTCGTCATCGAGGTCATAGAGGCTCGCTGCCATGCTCTTCTTCTTGACGGTACCGCCCGTCTCGGGAATGGGCTTGCCCTCGGGCTTCGCAGCGGGTGCGTCATCGATAACGCCGGCAAACGGATCCTCGGTTACCGGTGACGATGTCGCCGCAGATGGCGGTGTCTTCACAGGAACGGGCGGCTCACCGGGCATGCCTCCTTGTATGGCCACGCCGGGTTTGCTCGCGGGAGTACTCGTCGAGTTGCCGAACATGTCCTTGAACGGGTCGGTGAACATGCTCTTTGTCTCGTTGAGCGTGTAGTTGATGGCGGAAATGTCCTCCTGGATGGGCTTGGTCGATTCCTCGACCTGATCCTTGTAGGGAGCGATGGCTTCCTGGAAGGGGTCGGCGACCTCTTCTTTGAATTTCTTGTTCGCCGCTTCCGAGGCGTTTCTGAACTGCCTGATTGCCCGTCCCACGGTGCGCCCCATCTGGGGCAGCTTCTCCGGCCCGAAGATGAGGAAACCGAAGAACAGGATAATCACCAGTTCCGTGCCACTTATTCCGAACACGAAAACATCCTTTGCATGTCTACGTTCGATTCCCTGCAAGCTCGCTACTTTACCACATGCGAGACGGGGAGGATGCGCCCGGCTGCACCTGCGGGCAAGCGGCGAACCGGGACAAATGACCTGTCCGCTTGCTCTGGTTTCACTCGCCGGCGAATTCGATACCGGTTTCAGTGATGACACCGGTAATGAGCTCATGAGGCGTGATATCGAAGGCGGGATTGAAGACATCGCACTCGTTCGGTGCGATGGGAAGCCACTGGTGTCCGTAGGGCATGCAGCGCACCTCGTTGGCGTCGCGCTGTTCGATAACGACCTCGTCGCCCGTGACGAGCGATTTGTCGAAAGTCGAATGCGGTGCTGCCACGAAGAACGGTACGCCGTGATAGCTCGCCACAATGGCCAGCGGATACGTGCCAATCTTGTTTGCCACATCGCCGTTGGCGCAGACGCGGTCGGCGCCAACGATGACGGCATCCACGAGCCCTTGCCCCATGATGGAGCCAGCCATGTTGTCACTGATGAGTGTGTAGGGAACACCCGCCTGCTCGAGCTCCCAGGCAGTCAGACGCGCGCCTTGCTCGATGGGGCGGGTCTCGTCGACCCAGACCCTCTCGACGTCGCCGTTGTCAAAGGCGTGATAAATGATGGACGTGGCCGTACCCCACGCAGCCGTCGCAAGCGCACCGGCGTTGCAATGCGTCTCGATGCGCAGGGGGCGCCCCAGGCGCTGGGCGAGCGTGGAGATGATTACGGCACCGTTCTCGCCGATGAGCTTACACGAGTAGATTTCGTCCTCCATGAGCTGGCATGCATGCTCTTCGAGGTCGTCGGTAATCTTGTCGACGCTATCGCCCTGGTAAGCCGCCGTGCGCGCAGGCGCCACGAGTTCGTTAATCGCCCAGGCGAGGTTGACCGCCGTCGGTCGTACCGCGGCAATCTCGCGGCCACGCTGCTCGAGTTTGCTTGCGAACACAGTGACGGAATCGACGTCGCTCTTGGGATTGGCCTGGCGCTTTGCCTCGCGAATGACCGGCCACTCGTTCTTTGCCCACAGCACGAGGGCAAACGCGCCGGCAATGCCGATGGCCGGAGCACCGCGTACGGCCAGCTCTTCGATCGCATCGCAGACTTGCTTGGAGGTGAAGCAGTCGATGTACTCGATTGAAAACGGCAGCAAACGCTGGTCGAGTACGGTCAGCCGTGCTGCCGCATCATCGAGGTTTGCCGTGGTCAGCGCGCTAGGAACCCATCCTTCGAGCGCTGGCTGCCATTTCAGGGAACGCGGAAGATTCTCTCCCACCATGCCTATCGCACCGCCTTCGCTTAGATACACTTAGGCGGATGATACCACCAAGCGCCCGCATGCGGCGGGTTCACGCCACATGAGACTTTGGCTATCATGTGCGGCATGGATAAGAAGCCAAACGCAAAAGCCCTGCTGCCCATCGCCGTCTTCTTGGTGTTGTATCTCGGATGCGGCATCTATTTCGAGTACATCGCGCCCACCGAAGGGCAGATGGGTTTCTACGTAGTGAGTGTCGTGGTGGCGTTTGTCATCGCCCTCATCGTCGCGCTGCTACAAAACCGTTCGCTCTCCTTCGACGAGAAGATTCACGTCTGTGCGCGCGGCATTGGAGACGACAACATCGTCATCATGCTCTTCATCTTCCTGATGGCCGGCGCTTTCTCGGGTATTGCAAGTGCGGCAGGCGGTGCCGAGAGCACGGCCAACCTCTTCCTCGACATACTGCCGGCGCAAGTCGCAATCCCCGGTCTCTTCGTCATCGCCTGCGTCATATCGCTGGCCATGGGCACGAGCGTGGGCACTATCACCGTGCTGACACCGATTGCGGTCACGGTTGCGACGAGTGCGGGCTTCAACTTGCCGTTGTGCGTGGGCACTGTCGTGGGTGGCGCGATGTTCGGCGACAACCTTTCGTTTATCTCGGATACGACGATTGCGGCGACGCGCACGCAGGGCGTTGCAATGAAGGACAAGTTCTTCAACAACTTCCGCATCGCGCTACCGGCAGCGGTCATCACGCTCGTCATCCTCGTCGTAATAGCATTCATGGCCGGCACGCCGACGCTCGACGATTTTGACTACAACATCTGGCAGGCGATTCCGTACTTCGCCGTGCTTGTCGCCGCGCTGTGTGGCATCAACGTCTTCGTCGTGCTTGGCGGCGGCATCGTGCTCTTCGCCATCGTGGGCGTCGCGACCGGTACGCTCGACTTCGCGACCGCGTTCTCTGCAATGGGGACGGGCACGAGCGGCATGTTCGAGACGATGATCGTTACGATTCTCGTGGCATCGATCAGTGCGCTCATGCGTGAGTACGGAGGGTTCGCATCGATTCTGGCCTTCATCAATCGGCACTTCAAGGGTAGGCGCGGCGGCGAGCTTGGTTGCGGTCTGCTCACGCTGTTGCTCGACATTGCCTGCGCTAACAATACGGTCGCTATCGTTGTGGCTGGTCCCATTGCCAAGCACATCGGCGAGAAATACGGCATCGAGCCTGTGCGCGTGGCGAGTCTCATTGACATCTTCAGCTGCATCGGCCAAGGCCTCATTCCCTACGGTGCGCAGTTGCTCATCGCCGCAAGCCTTGCGGGCATCGCGAGTGTCGAGATCATGCCCTTCCTGTTTTACCAGTTCCTGCTGCTCGCTTGCGTGCTGGTGAGCATCATCGTCGGCCGCAAAAATGTGTAAAAGGGCCTGACCCTTTTACACATTTACACCGTTCCCAGTGTCCAGGAGTTGAGGTAGGCCTCCTGCTCAGGCGTGAGCGTGTCGATCTTGATGCCAAGCGTGTCAAGCTTGACGCGGGCAATCTCGTCGTCAATCTCGGCCGGAATGTTGTAGCACTGCGGCAACAGCTCGTCGCGATGCTTGAGCACGTATTCGGCAGCGAGCACCTGATTGGCAAAGCTCATGTCCATGACCTCGGCGGGATGCCCCTCGGCAGCCGACAGGTTTACCAGGCGGCCATCAGCCAGCAGGATGATGGTACGGCCATCAGGCAGCGTGTACTCATCAACCAGCGGCTTGAGGGTCTCCTTCGACACCGCATGTTCCTCGAGCCACGGGATGTTGATCTCGCTGTTGAAGTGGCCGGAATTGCAGATGATGGCGCCATCCTTCATGTTCTCGAACGCCGGAGCATCGATGACGTTGAGGTCGCCCGTCACGGTAACCCACACGTCAGCGTACTTGGCGGCCTCGGCGCACGGCATCACGCGATAGCCCTCCATGTGCGCCTCAAGCGCCTTGAGCGGGTCAACTTCGCAGATGATGACGCTCATACCCATGCCAGCAGCACGCTGCGCCAGGCCACGACCGCAAAAACCGTAACCGCTCACCACGAGGGTGCGTCCCGCGAGCAGCCGGTTAGTCGCACGCACGATGCCGTCGAGCGTGGACTGGCCCGTGCCGTAGCGATTGTCGAAGAAGTGCTTGGTATTAGCATCGTTGACGTTGAACGAGGGGTACTTGAGCGCACCGGCTGCAGCCATAGCCGCGAGGCGGATAACGCCGGTCGTCGTCTCCTCGGTGCCGCCGATGACGTACTCGAGGGCATCCTGGCGATCGCCGTGGATGCGATCGCAGAGATCGGCGCCATCGTCCATCGTGATCTGCGGTTTGGTGTCGATGACGGCATCGAGGTGCTTGTAGTAGGTTTCGGTATCCTCACCACAGCGGGCGTAAACATCGGCGCCGTAGTACTTGACGAGAGCGGCTGCCGTATCGTCCTGGGTGGAGAGCGGGTTGCTCGCGCACAGGGCGACCTGGGCGCCGCCCTCGATCATCGTGCGCACGAGGTTGGCGGTCTCGGTCGTCACGTGCAGACACGCACCGACGCGGATTCCCTCGAAGGGGCGCTCCTTGGCAAAACGCTCGCGAATCTCGGCGAGCACGGGCATGTCGCGGTCGGCCCACAGAATGCGCGCGCGGCCCTCGTCGGCAAGGTTGATGTCGGTGATGTCGTAGCTCATGGGTTCCTCCTCGATGAAATGACACGTTGCACATACTAGCACGGGTGAATGAGACAACTACTCGAAGACGCTGTTTCATTGCGTAGTGGCACCTGCGGCAAGCGAGGCAAAAACGACGAGATTGTCTCATTAGTTAGGATATGCTAACATTCGGATATGAACATCGCGAGCTGGATCATACTCATCATCGTCGTCATCTGGATTGGCGTTGCCATCAAGGTGGCCTTCTTCGGCGGCTTTGGCAAGAAGGGGCGCTCGTGCCACGGCACGCATCACGATGCGAACCTGCCAAGCGACGAGGACCTCAGGCTCCCAAGCGCTTGCATGGGGTGCAGCAAGGGCAGCTGCGCAGGCTGTGCGAGCGCACGCGACGTTCCTACACCCGTCATCCACGAATCACGGGAATGAAAGAATCTGCTCCGGGCAAATCTCCCGGGCAGGTTTTTCCGAGTCACGAGAATAGCTCCCCATATATGCGAATGCGACCGACAGGGGAGTCGGTCGCATTCGCACGAGAGAGAAGAGAGGGGAGGGTATCTATCTCCCGTCAAGAATAATTGAACTATACCATCTTTTTATTCTTTGTAAAGAATAAATTTAGTCAACGGCCACCATGACCTCGCTCGCCTTGAACACCGCGACGGCATCTCCTCCGTCCTCGAACCCAAGGTCGCGAATCGCAGCATTCGTAATCGACCCCTTGACCCTATAGCCACATGCCAGTTCGATCGTGACGATGCCGTTCACGGCGCCTTCCTCGACCTCGACGAGCTTGCCCTTGAGCTGGTTGCGTGCCGAGATGTTGGGAATGCGGTCCGTCGCGAACATGACGGAACTCGCCTTGACCACGGCAATGGCCTCCATACCGACCTCGAGTCCCAGGTCTTGGATTGCCGCGTTGGTGATGGAAGCCTTCACCTTGCATCCGCAGGGAATCTCGATCGTTACGATGCCGTTCACGGCACCCTCTTCTACCTCGACAATTGTGCCCTTCAGTTGATTACGTGCGGAAATCCTCATGATCTGCTCCTTGTCTTCGCTTGCCACCGGGCGATTTACGGGTATCCGTTCGTGGCCGTATTATTCTAAAACACAATTATTCTTCTTGTAAAATATTCTTTTATTGATATATTTCACATGCAAAATCAATCACCTTGGGAGAGGAACCGCAATGACAACCACCAAAACGGAAAGCAGAATCAGGCGCTTTGCCGCAATCGCTGCCATGGTTCTCACGCTAGCAGCGCTAACGATGATGGGGTGCTCCTCGTCAAATACGAGTTCGCAAACATCCTCGCAGGCGGCTAACCTGGAAGGCCAGCAACTAAACATCTACTGTGGCGCGGGCATGACCGAGCCCTTCCAGAAAATCGCGGACCTGTTCACTGAGCAAACCGGCTGCGAGATGAACGTGGCCTACGCCAACGCTGCGCAGATCCAAACGCAGATCACCACGACGAACGAGGGCGACTTCTTCATCGCTGGATCGAAGGAGGAGCTCAAGCCCGTGGAGGGCTCCGTCGCCTCGAGCGAGGATCTGGTCAAGCACATCCCCGTGCTCGCCGTTCCCGCTTCTAACCCCGCGAACATCAACGGCATCGCCGACCTCGCCAACGCTCAGCGCGTGCTCGTCGGTGACCCCGAGTCCACTCCCATCGGAAAAATCGCCAAGAAGGCGCTGACCGATGCAGGACTGTGGGACTCGCTCATGAACGCGGGAGTCATCACCACCACGACCACCGCACCCCAAATCGCCACGGCGCTTGTCAACGGCGAAGGTGATGCGGGAATCGTCTGGAAGGAGAACGTGAAGGGTGACGGCGTGAGCATCGTCGACACGACCGACCTCGACGCCCTCGTCAAGGTGATCCCCGCCGCCCAGCTCACGAGCGCCCAGGATGTCGCCGCAGTCAACGCCTTCAAGGAGTTCCTGCAGACCGACGCCGTTTGGGACGTCTGGGCCTCCTACGGGTACGAGCGCGCCTAGCTCCGGATAACGGGGGCGCCTTTCCCCGAAGTCGCCATGTCCCATACGGACGAGAAACGCAAACACGCCGGGCGCGTTCGGGAGCTCTTTCCCGCGCTCACCATCATCATCGCAATCGTGGCGCTCCTGTTCATCGGGAGCGCCGTCATTGCCATCGTCGCAAGCGGCATAACCCACTTTCACGAGGCGCTCACTTCGGCCGAGGTCATGTTCTCGCTGCGGATGAGCGTCGTCACCTCAGTAATCTCGACCGCCATCTGCCTCACGCTCGCCCTGCCGACCGCCTACGCCCTCTCGCATACGAACATGCCCTGCAAGCGAATTGCGGGCATCGTCATGGAGCTCACGCTGTCGCTTCCCTATATCCTGCTGGGGTTCGCCCTACTCCTCATCTTCTCGTCACCTTTTGGCAAAGCACTCAAGGATATCGGACTGGCCGTGGTGTTCCAGCCGGCGGGTATCGTCTTCGCCCAGCTCATCGTTAACCTTCCGTTCGCCATTCGCATGGTGCGCACCGCCCTCGACGAGGTCAATCCACGCATGGAGTTCGTTGCCAAGACGCTCGGTGCGAGGTCGTGGCAGGTGTTTCGCGACATCATCCTGCCCCAGGCGCGCAACTCGATCATCTCGTGCGCCGTCCTCACGTGGGCACGCGGCATGGGCGAGTTCGGCGCTACGCTCATGCTCGTCGGCGTCACACGCATGAAGACCGAGACGCTCCCTGGAAGCATCTACCTGAGCATATCAACGGGAAACAACGACGTGGCGATGGCGACGGCGATGATCATGCTGATTGTCTCGGCAGTGACGCTGATACTTGCAAACCTCCTGAACCGGCCAGTCGGAGCATCACGTATCGGCGGGGACGGACGCAGCGGATGGCTGCGCGCGAGAAGGGCGCGGCGCATCGGAAAGACGCGCGACAAGATGCCCGACATCGCTGGCGCACCGTTCGAGGAGGAATCCTTTGGCCGGTAGCATCGAAATCCGCAACCTGCGCGTAAGGCGCGGATCGTTCGTCTTAGACGTCCCAGCCCTCGACGTGCATCCGCACGAGATCTTCGCCATTCTCGGGTCGACCGGATCGGGCAAAACCGTGCTCATGGAGGCCATCGCCGGTGCGTGCACATGGGAGCGCGGAGAAATCCTGCTCGACGGCAAGCGTGCCGACAGCCTTCCCATCCAACAGCGCCATCTGGGCATCCTCTACCAGGACTACGCCCTCTTCCCCCACATGACCGTGCGTGAGAACGTCGGTTACGGATTGAAAGTTCGAAAGGCGAATGAGGCTGAGATACGCGATCGTGTCAACCGCCTCCTTGCGAGCTTCGGCATCGAGGCAATTGCTGACCGTTACCCCGGCATCATCAGCGGCGGAGAAGCCCAGCGCACGGCGTTGGCGCGGGCGCTTATCCTCGAGCCCGAGATACTGCTTCTCGACGAGCCGTTTTCGGCGCTTGACCCCGCAACCAAGCGGCAGATGTACGATGTCATGCGGGACGTGCACGAACGCTTCGACTGCACCATCGTGTTCGTGACCCACGACTTCGCGGAGGCGCGCATTCTGGCCGATAGGGTCGGCATCGTGCTTGGCGGCAGGCTACGCACCGTGCGGGATGCGGGCCGCCTTTTCGACGTCGAAGGACTGGAAAGCGACGTTCTGGCTTTTCTCGACATTGATGACGAGACGACACGCTGACGCAACCGGATGCGCAGGTGGTTCGCTCCGGGCAAATCTCCCATGCGGAGCCTCTTCCCATCTGCATTATCCATAAATTCAGATAAAGGACACATAATGTTTATCAATCCGTAGTATAATGCGCTCATCATCATTCCCCAAAGCGAGCGGAGCTGCGCGTGGCAATCGGCGATCTTACCCCCTCATACGAGGACTATATCGAGGCCATCTACGACCTCGCCCTGCATGGCGATGGGTCGGTGCGCTCCACCGACGTGGCCGATGCCCTTGGCTTTTCGAAGGCGAGCGTCGCCCGTGCGACCAAGAACCTGCGCGAGATGGGCTACATCGAGCAGGAGCGCTACGGAGAAATCACGCTTACGCCTGTCGGCAAAGAATACGGCGAGCACATTCTCATGCGTCATCGCGTGCTGCGTGCCTTCCTCATCGACGCACTTGGCGTTGACGAGGAACAGGCTAACGCGGAGGCATGCATGATGGAGCATGCCATCAGCGAGGATACCCTGGACAGGTGGATTACCTGGTACGAGGAGAACTTCGGTCCTGTCTCCGAGACGCCCGCAAGCGTCAAGGTTTAACGGGTAACATCACCATTGGCTTGGGAAGTTTTGCGAGCCGTGGCAGATTGCGACTGCCAGAAAGCGCAAATCGTAGCAACGCTGGGAAGCTTTGCGGGCTATGGCGGGTTGCGACTACCAGGAGTCGCAAAACGTAGCGAGCTCGGGAAGACAAACGAACCGCGCTGGCTGTAGCTACGTTTGAAATCTTCTCATCATAGGATCGCGGGCGTCCACGGAACAACAAACTGGCAGAATCCCGCGTCAGAATCAAACACGAAGCACGGGGCGCACAATCTCGTTGAATGGAACGAGAAGTGCTTTCTGCCGGCTTATACGAATGTCATAAATCACCTCTTGTTCACTCCGATTTCATCCCGAAATAAGCCTGATTTCGAACAGGCTGACAGGGTGGATGACTCGGAGCGTGTTTATGTAGCATCTGCCCGAAGACCACGAGGAAGGATGCGATGAAGTCATATGTCATCGGAAGCTCGGCGCTTCATTATTGGAGGCGGGTGTGTCAAATCGAAATACCGGAAGACTTTCTGCTGGCAAAGTCGCTCCTCGATTGCCCCACCACCCCCGTTGACCTTAAAAGTCTCGGACTTGAGCGTATGGGATTTGGAAAGGACCCGGTTCATCTGATGGTTCCAGACGCAGGTTGCAGGGTGTCGCGAACGACCTATAGATACAGTGTTTTTCCAGGCGCTCTTCCGGACAGGGCATTTCACAGGATAAATGACCGCGTCTTTGTCGCCTCGCCAGAGTTCTGCATCCTCCAAGCCGCCTCAACGCTCCCGGTGATAAGGTGTCTCGAACTCTGCATGGAGCTATGCGGCACCTATGCCCTTGTTCCCGAAAACGAAAACGGGTTTGTCACTCGTGGCAAGCAATTGACATCAGTCGGCTTGATACGTTCCTTCATCAATTCGGCAGAGGGAGCGCGAGGTGTGAGAAAGGCAGCAGCTCTTGCACGCTATTTGCAAGATGGATCTCGCTCCCCCATGGAGACACGAGAATATCTGTTGTTTTGCCTGCCGAGAAAATATGGCGGATACGGTCTGCCCAAAGCTCAGCTGAATTATCGAATCGAGCTCACATCGGAGGAGCATGCCGTTGCCAGGCGAAAGTATTTTGTTTGCGATATGTGCTGGCCTAAATTGAAAGTCGTCGTTGAATATGACGGTGATGCGAGCCACAGTACACGCGAGGCGCGCTCTAACGATGCGGTCAAGAAGAACATCCTTACGGCCAAAGGCTATGCAGTCTACACGATTACGGGTAACGAAATCAGAGACTGCGCAAGAACCAAGCAGCTGGCAGAGAGCATCGCGAGAGGTCTGAACTATCGCCTGCAGAAGTTTCCTGCTGATTGGGACGACCGGCATCGCAGTCTTCGCAAGGAGCTTTTTCGATCGCTGCATCGGTGAGTTGTGGTGGGAAGTTTTATGGGCTGTGGCGAACCGAGACGACCAGAAAGCGCGAATCGTAGCAACGCTGAGAAGTTTTGCAGGTTGTGGCGGGTTGCGACTACCAGGAGTCGCAAAACGTAGCGGAACCGGGAAATCCTGCAGGGTATGGCAGGTCAGAATGGCCACGAATCGCGAAATGTAACAGATCCGGGAAGTTTTGCGAGCCATGGCAGATTGCGACTGCCAGAAAGCGCGAATCGTAGCAACGCTGGGAAGTTTTGCGGGCTATGGCGGGTTGCGACTACCAGAGAAGCGCAACATAACGCAGGAAACGCCCCGTGAGGGGCGCTTCCCGGAGAGAGGGAGGACATGTTTGGGGCGGAGAGAGGGGCCGCCCAGAAGAAGGCTTGTCCTAAAGCCGGAGTCAATCGCTCTACGCAACCGGGTGATGAGACAAATCTGACCCGGCGCGTTTTGTCTCGTTTACGCGGCTGCCTTTACGGCCGTGTCCGCATGGGCGGGCGTCATGGGCTTACTAGCCGGACGGAAGAGCGCCCAGAGCAGCGCCGCAACGAGCACGATGGCGACAATGGTGCCGAGGCTGAAGATGCCGGTGACAACCCAGGCGCCAATCTGGAAGATGATGAGCGAAATCACGTAGGCAAATCCGCACTCCCAGCCGATGGCGGCCCAGAACCACTTGTTGAAGCCGCCCATCTCGCGCTTGATGGCTCCCATGGCCGCGAAGCACGGCGCGCAGAGCAGCTGGAAGGTCATGAAGGCGAAGG
>CAYLYJ010000011.1:0-26568 GCA_964388185.1 uncultured Coriobacteriaceae bacterium | reverse complement strand
CGACAGCCCGCTTCGCGGTCTTTACGGCGCGCTCCCTTGTACCTTCGCTCGATGGTTCCCCTGCGTACGAGATGGAGTAAAGGGGATATCTACGTACCTCTACCCCGTTTATCCGATAGCTGCCTCGTAAAGAGCGATGAGCTCGTCAATCGAGACATCTTGCGAAAAGTTCTCGAGAGCATAGCGGGCGACCTCTTCGCGGTCAAAGTCGATGTCGCCATCGAGCACGAGCCGTACCTCACGTGCCAGATCCTCGGGGTTTTCGCTTTGGAATAGCAATCCGACTTCCGGCGTGATGATATCGAGGGGGCCGCCCTCGTTGCTTGCGATGACAGGCGCTCCACAGGCAAGCGCTTCGATGGCAACGAGTCCGAACGCCTCGTTACGCGACGTGAGCAACGATACCGTGGCACAGCTGTACAGGCGACGTAGCACCTCGTGTGGTTGGTTGTGCAGGAAGTAGACGTGCTCAAGCCCAAGGCTCTTTGCGAGTGCCGTCATTTCGTCGAAAAGTTCGCCATCGCCGGCAAGTAGGGTTGCGACACCATCTCGCTCGTACAACGCGGCGGCATTGAGGAGTATGTCGATGCCCTTGAAGTACGTGAACTTGCCCGCAAATGAGACGATGCTATCGTAGTCGCCTTCAATGTTGAAGTAGTCAAGCATTTCGTGCACGCCGCAGGCATCCGGATAGAACATCGTGGGGTCGTAGCCATTCTGGATGAGATGCACCTTCTCGGGGTTTCCGAAGAGCTTCTCAACGAGTGCGGCGCTGTCCTTCGAAATGGCAATGACAGCGCTGGCCGCATCGAATGCTTTGCGCGCCTCGGTGCGGAAGCGTTCGGATTTCTCGAACCCGATGAGATCGGTACCGTGCGCGGTGATGACGAGCGGGATACCGTAATCGGCTGCGTAGTTTGCCTGAACCCAAATATGGCCGCAATGAATGACATCAGGGGCAAATGCCGCGATCTCGTCTTCAATGGCAGCGCGAAAGGCGCCCTCGTAGGCGGCCATCTGCGCATCGTCAAGTTCGTAGAATGTCGTGATGCTGCGTGGATGGGTGGTGAAGCACGGAAAGTCGAAGTCCAGTGCATCGTCAGTGCACGAATCGAAGTAGACGGGATGCAGGCGTACGCCGTCCGCCTCGAGCTCCTCCAGTTCCTCGTTCTCGGGCATGATGATACAGACTTCGTGGCCCTTGCGAACGAGTGCGCGGGCGATGTTGACCGTGTAGACACCGCTGCCCGAGCCCTGGAGTGGAAAATGATTCATAAGTAAGATTCGCATGACGCACGCCTCCCCCTTTGCATGGTCTTTCCTGATTATACGATTTGATGCATACGGTGGGACTGGCGCGGGCTTATCAATGGGTGCAAGGCGTGCTATGCTCATGCTGAAACGACATTACGAGGAGGTTGCGGATATGGGTTCGTACGAACGCGAGATGGCACTCGTCGAAGCTGGCAAGGCCGAGCGTGGCAAGACGGCATTTGATTACTTCGCGCAGGTCGATGCCAAGCTCAATGACGAGACATCGCATTTATCGCATCGCCCCGATTACAGCAAGACGCTCTTCGCTCCCGAAAACGATGACATCTATCGCGAGTTCTGCGCGTACGTCGACTTGCCCGAGCCGCGCTTCTTTGACAAAGTCGAGAACCCCATGAGTATCGAGGGCTATACGGCGGCCGATGTCTATCGCATCATGAAGGGCGGTAACCCACGCATCGTCGAAATTGATGGGGCCGGTGTCTATAACATGCTCGTCAAGCTGCGTACGCAGCCCGAGATCGCCAAGAAGGTTCTCGATTTCAAGCCGACCTGCTACCAAGGTGGTTGTGGCAAGGGCGACGCGGCTTTCGAGCGCGGGTACTACAACTAGGACACTTGGGTACGGTCTCGCCTCATATGGACAAACGCACGACAGACACCCTCGTGCCCGAGCCAGCCGAGCTCGAAAAGCGCGAGAAGAAAGGGGAGGACAAGGTCACCCGCATGGGTACGGCGCCCATTGGGAAACTCATGCTTGAGTTCTCCATTCCCGCTGTCGCAGCCGTCGTTCTCAACTCGCTCTACAACGTAATCGACTCGATTTTTCTCGGACAGGCCATGGGCGAGATTGGCCTTGCCGCAACGCAAGTCGCGTTTCCCATCATGACCATTGTCAACGCGTTTGCAATTCTCGCCGGCAACGGTGGCAACTCGCTTGCAGCTATCTTGCTCGGTGAGGGGCGCAAGGATGATGCCGAGCGTGCGCTTGGCAATTCCGTGACGGTTATGATTATCGTATCCGTCATCGCGGCCATCTGCGCGACGTTCTGGATTGACCCGCTTCTCATCCTCGTAGGCGCTACTGATGTGACGTTGCCATATGCGCGTACCTTCATCCAGATCATCATCTACGGCATGATGATCTGCAACATTAGTTTTGGCATCAACAATTTCATCCGCACGGCAGGTGCTCCCAACTTGGCGCTGTGGACAACGGTTGTGGGTACGGTTGTTTGCGTCATACTCAATTACGTTTTTGTTCTCATGTTAGGTTGGGGCGTGGCCGGATCGGCGAGCGCGACCATCATCGGACAAGCTGTTACGGCCGTCATCGTTCTCTGGTACTTCGTTTCGTCACGTTCGTCGGCACCCTTCAAGCTTCGATTGCGCAATCTCGCAATCGATCCCAAGATCTGCAAGCGTCTCATCGAGCTCGGATTGGCGCCCTTTGGCTTGCAGGCAGCGATGGCCGTGACACAGGTCATTAGTAACATGCTCCTCGCCTCGCTTGGCGCGGCCGATCCGATCGGCATTGATGGGGCACTTGCGAGCATCGGTGTTGTCTCGAAGATCACGGGCGTCGTTTTCTTTCCGGCTCTCGGCATTGCGATCGCAGCGCAGCCCATACTCGGCTTCAATACAGGCGCGCGCAAGTATCGTCGCGTGCTCAGAACGCTCTACGTCGCTTTGGGGGCGGCCACGACGATCCTGACGGTGTTCTTCGTGCTCATCCACGTCTTTCCCGAGCAAATCATTTCCGTGTTTGGCATCGATGCTTCACTCATGAGCTTTGCGGTATGGGCGCTCATCGTGCAGACGTCGCTCATTCCGCTCATTTCCGCTCAGGTTATTGGTTCGAACTACTTCCAGGCGACAGGACAGCCGCTCAAATCGGCGTTTCTGTCGCTTACCCGCCAGCTCATCTTCCTGTTGCCCGCGTTTCTCATTACCCCGACGCTCATTCCGAGCCTTTTTTCGGGTATGACGCCGCTCATGGGCTATTGCTTTTCGTATCCAATCGCCGATGCTCTCTCGGTCCTGCTTTCGATTTTTCTTCTTGTCGTCGAGGTTCGCAAGCAACATCGGCGCATTGCTGCGGCCGAGGCAAAGGGTGCAGCAACAAAGTAAGCTGGCAGGATGTGCTGATGTGACAGGGGCCTGACCCCTGTCACATCAGCACGAGCAGAGAGCGTGACAGGGGTCAGGCCCCTGTCACATCAGCACAAGCAAAAAAGAAGGGAGCCCCGACAATTGCCAGGGCTCCCTTCGTATGAGGTGACGAATGAGGGACTACTCCCCGTCGTACATCTCCTTGAGCTTGACCAGGTGCTGGTAGTTGGCGTAGGCAGCGGCTTCGTTCTTCTCGAAGAGCTCCTGCGCACGCTCGGGGAACTCCCGCGTCAGACGGCTGTAGCGAGCCTCGTTCATGAGGAACTCCTGGTATCCGCCTGCGGGCTCCTTGGAGTCGAGGGTGAACTTCTTGCCGGGCTCGGCAGCCGGGTTGTAGCGGAAGAGGTTCCAGTAGCCGCAGTCGACGGCCCTCTTCATCTCGACGCCGCAGTTTGCCATACCACCCTTGATGGAGTGCATCTCGCAGGGACTGTAGCCGATGATGAGGGAAGGACCATCATAGGCTTCGGCTTCGTTAATGGCCTTGAGCGTCTGGGCCGGATTGGCGCCGATGGCAACCTGCGCGACGTAGACGTAACCGTAGGTCATTGCAATCTCGGAGAGACTCTTCTTCTTGATATCCTTGCCAGCTGCCGCGAACTGAGCGACCTGGCCCAGACGGGATGCCTTCGAAGACTGGCCACCCGTGTTGGAGTAGACCTCTGTGTCAAAGACGAAGATGTTAACGTTCTCCTTGCTGGCGATTACATGGTCGAGACCGCCGTAACCGATGTCGTAGGCCCAACCGTCACCACCGAGAATCCAGAAGCTCTTCTTGGTGAGGAAGTTCTTGTCCTCGAGTAGCGATTTGGCAGCGTCTGACTCATCGGCTTCGAGGGCCGTAACGAGAGTCGCAGCCGTCTTCTTGCTGGCTTCAGCATCTTCGCGAGCGGCAAGCCATTCCTGGGCGGCCAGCTTGACAGCGTCGCTTGCGTCGGAATCGCTGAGAAGCTTCTCGGCCTTGACGGCAGCGCGGTTTTGCTCGGCCATATAGCCAAGGTACATGCCCAGGCCATGCTCGGCGTTGTCCTCGAACAGCGAGTTGTTCCACGCAGGGCCATGACCATCCTTGTTGACCGTGTACGGTGCAATGCCGCCGGGGTTGCCCCAGATCGACGAGCAGCCCGTCGCGTTCGAGATGAAGAGACGGTCGCCGACGACCTGCGTGAGCAAACGCGCGTACTGCGTCTCGGCGCAACCGGCGCAGGCACCGGAGAACTCGAGTAGCGGCTGCTTGAATTGGCTTGCCTTGACGTTGGTGGTACCTGCCAGCTCTGGCTTCTCGGTGATGTTGGCGACGCAGTAGTCGAAGACCTCCTGTTGGGGCATCTCGTCTTTGATGGGCATCATCGTGAGCGCGTCGCGCGGACATGCCTCGACGCACACGCCGCAGCCCATGCAATCGAGCGGGCTGATGGCGAGCGTGTATTTGAGACCAGCCTCCTTGGCAGCCTTGCCATTTGCCTCGAGTAGCTGCATGTTGGCAGGCGCCTTGGCAACTTCGTCGGCATCGAGTGCAAACGCCCTGATGGTAGCATGCGGGCATACATAGGCGCAGTTGTTGCATTGGATGCAGATCTCCGAATCCCAACGTGGGACCGTAACGGCCACACCGCGCTTCTCGTAGGCGGAGATGCCGAGTTCGAACTGGCCGTCGGCGTGGTCGACGAAGGCAGAGACCGGGATGTCGTAGCCGTTCATCGTGTTGATGGGCTGCATGATGTCCTTGACCTGCTTGATGACGGCGGCAGAACCCTCGATGTGCTCGGCGCTCGCATCATCGGTGGCGCTCTTCCAGCTGTCGGGCACGTCGACCATGACGAAGGCCGTAGCGCCTGCGTCGATTGCCTTGTGGTTCATGTCGACGACGTTCTGGCCCTTCTTGAGGTAGGACTTGGTGGCGGCATCCTTCATGTACTCGATGGCCTCGGCCTGCGGAAGCACGTTGGCAAGCGAGAAGAAGGCGGACTGCAACGTGGTGTTGGTGCGCTTGCCCATACCGACGCTCGCCGCGAGGTCGATGGCGTCGATCATGTAGAGCTTGATGTCGTTGTCGGCGATGTAGCGCTTGTCCTTGGCCGACAGATGCGCCTCGAGCTCGTCGAAATCCCACTGGGAGTTGATGAGCAGCGTGCCGCCCGGCTTGACACCCGAGACGATGGGGAATCCCTTGGTGATGTATGCGGGCACGTGGCAGGCGACGAAGTCTGCCTTCGTGATGTAATACGGCGAACGAATGGGGGAATCACCGAAGCGAAGGTGGCTTATCGTCACGCCGCCGGTCTTCTTGGAGTCGTACTGGAAGTACGCCTGCACGTATTTATTGGTGTGGTCGCCGATGATCTTGATGGAGTTCTTGTTCGCGCCGACCGTGCCATCACCGCCCAGACCCCAGAACTTGCACTCGATGGTGCCAGGGGCTGCCGTGTTGGGACTGTTTGGATCCTCGGGCAGCGAGAGGTGCGTGACGTCGTCGTTGATGCCGATGGTGAACTCACGTGCGGGCGCATCCTTCTCGAGCTCCTTGTAGATGGCGAAGACGCTGGAAGGCGGCGTGTCCTTGCTGCCCAGGCCATAGCGGCCTCCCACGACCGTAATACCAGAGCGACCTGCCTCGAAGAGCGCGGAGACGACATCCTGATATAGCGGCTCGCCGATGGATCCGGGTTCCTTCGTGCGGTCCATGACAGCAATCTTCTTAACGCTCGCGGGGAGTACGTCGACGAAATGCTTGATGGAGAACGGGCGGTACAGACGCACCTTCACGAGGCCGACCTTCTCACCATGCGCATTGAGGTAGTCGACGACTTCTTCGGTCACGTCGCAGAACGAACCCATGCAGATGATGACGCGATCGGCATCGGGAGCACCGTAGTAGTTGAACAGCCCATAGTCGGTGCCGAGCTTCTCGTTGATCTTGTTCATGTACTCCTCGACGATGGCGGGGAGCGCATCGTAGGCGGAGTTGCATGCCTCGCGGTGCTGGAAGAAGGTGTCGTCGTTCTCGTGAGAGCCGCGTGTGTGCGGATGTTCTGGGTTGAGGCAGTGATCACGGAAGGACTTGACGGCATCCATGTCAACCATATCAGCGAGATCGGCATAATCCCACTGAGCGACCTTCTGGACCTCATGCGATGTACGGAAGCCATCGAAGAAGTTGAGGAAGGGCATGTGGCCCTTTATGGCCGCGAGATGCGCCACTGGGCCGAGGTCCATGATTTCCTGGACGTTGCTCTCGGCGAGCATTGCAAAGCCTGTCTGGCGGCAGCTCATGACATCGGAGTGGTCACCGAAGATGTTGAGAGCGTGACTCGAGAGCGTACGTGCGCTTACGTGGAAGACGCCCGGCAACTGCTCACCGGCGATCTTGTACATGTTGGGAATCATGAGGAGCAGACCCTGCGATGCCGTGTACGTGGTGGTGAGGGCACCCGTTCCAAGAGAGCCGTGAACCGCGCCGGCCGCGCCACCCTCGGACTCCATCTCGATGACCTTGACCTCGGTACCGAAGATGTTCTTGGTCCCGTGAGCGGACCACTGATCGACGAGGTCTGCCATGGGGCTTGACGGGGTGATGGGGTAGATGGCCGCAACTTCCGTAAACGCATAGGACACGTAGGCGGCGGCGGTGTTGCCATCCATCGACTTGAATGTTCTCTCCATGTCTTCCTCTCTTCTTGATTAATCATGCTGATGTGGAAACCACATAAACATATAGCATAGCGCATCGGACTCATCGGGAACGCACAACGAAAGACAATCTGGTGCGCGTACGAAGTGACTCGGCGAATCAAGATGATGGTGTATCTGGTTTCTCTCGGTATCCGAACACGGGAGTTAAGGGAATCTGTATGCCCGTCCCAAGCACATACGCGTATAATTCTCGGTCGAAATATGCGGTTTGCATTTCAGAGTCTTGATGAGCATATCGTGGAGACGAACATGTCACATTTCGAAGTCAATCATCTTACGTTCGCATATCCTGATGCTCCCATGCCAGCACTCGAAGATGTGACCCTGGACGTCGAACCGGGATCATATCTACTTCTTTGCGGTAGAAACGGGTCGGGAAAGACGACCTTGCTGCGACACTTTGCCAGCTGGGCGACACCGGAGGGCACGCGTTCGGGAACCGTCCTTCTCGATGGAGTCGATCTTGGAGCGGTTACACAGAACGAGCAGGTCAGCAAGGTCGGTTTCGTGGGTCAAAATCCCAACCGTCAGATTACCCAGAAGACCGTGCTCGACGAGCTGGCGCTCGGTCCCCGCATGGTTGGATGCGATTACTCGACCATGCAATCCAGGATTGCCGAAACCGCAGCGTTTTTTGACATAAAGGATTGGCTCAATAGCGATGTCGATGAGCTTTCCGGTGGGCAAAAGAGACTCCTGAATCTTGCATCGGCGATGGTCATGAGTCCTGATGTGCTTATTCTTGACGTGCCGACATCTCGCCTCGATCCCATCGCCACGAGCACGCTTCTCTCCCTGCTTCGTAACATCAATAGCGAACTCGACGTCACGGTTGTCATTAGCGAACGCGCCTTCGAGCAGGTCTATATCGATGCCGATGAGGTCATCATCATGGATGCCGGACATATCGCATATCGTGGCTCCACAAATGACGTGGCAAGGAAGCTCTATTTGAGCAACAGTCCCATTTCGTACGCGCTTCCTTCTGCCATTCGCATCTTCCATGGCGTTCATCCTACGGCTGACCCCGGCATATCTCCGGTCAGTATTCACGAGGCCCGTTTGTGGATGAGGGGAGAATGCGAGTGCAAGGGAGTGACACGGCGTCATCTTCCGGACAAGCGCATGATTGGAAGTCCTGACAGAAGGTCGATTCTCAAGCTTGACGACATTCATTTTGCCCACGAGGCAGGAGAGGAAGTCTTGCGCGGAGCGTCACTATCTGTTGCCCAAGGCAGCGTTCATGCCATTGTCGGCAATAATGATGCGGGAAAGACGACTCTCCTGAAAATCGCAAAAGGGGTGTTGAAACCGGATCGGGGCAGTGTCGAGATATACGATCGCGTGCGTGGCCGCTGGGTGCGAACAAGTCAGTGTGGCAACATTATCGCCACGCTTCCCCAGGATCTTGATGAATTTTTCACGAAGGATACGGTATACGAGGAACTGCGCTCCGTTCTTCTCGACGAGCACTTGATGCCAGAGGAAATTGATCACCGGGTGCGTGAGTCCGCCCATGTCATAGGCATATCGCCTCACCTTGACAAGGATCCACGCGAGCTTTCTTGCGGCGAGCGCCGTCTCGTCGCCATCGCGAAGGTCGAGTTGGCCGAAGCCAGCGTGCTCATTCTCGATGAGCCGACTATGGGAGTCGATCCCTTTGCCCAGCGTAAAATCGGCAAGCTCTTGCACGAGCTCGCGAAGCGTGGCATAACCATTCTCATCGCCTCCCAGGATCTCAAGTTCTGTGCCGAATATGCGACGAGCGTATCGTTGCTCTTCAACGGGAGCATCGCCACGACCAATACGCCGCAAGCGTTCTTCTCGTCGAACACTCTCTATACTACCGAGGCGAGCCGCATTAGCAGGGTGCTCTACTCCAACACCGTGACCGATGACGAGGTCATCATCTTATGCTTGGAAAACGGCTGGCAAAAGCAGTAGATATGTGGACACCGGAGGTCTGCCGTGGGATCAGATAGGATAAGACGCAATTCGTCAGAGGATATGAGCCGCTATTCGCGTGATCGGTACCGTGCACGCTCGACGGGTGAACCGCGCATGCAGCGTCCTCAACAGAATAATGCCTCGTCGTCCGCGTCATGCCAGCGCGTGGTGCGTCGCGAGTCGCAATATCGTTCCCGCTCCAACGCCGCATACCAGTCTGCGGATCATCCCGCCCGTGCTTCGCATCAGGATGCTCCCTACCTGCAAGTGCCTTCGCGGCATCGCGGCGGCTACACGAGCGGCGTTGCGTCGTATTCGATTTCGAGTGGTAACGCTGCCGCCTTCCAGAAACACGGCAGCAAGAGATTCATCGTCATCACCGCGCTCGTGCTCGTTGTTCTGGCCGTTGCCGCGTGGTTCATCTTCTTTCCGCCTATCTACAACGTGAGCGTGAATGGAACGACCGTGAGCGTGCCGGCTAACACGACGCTGAAAAAGCTCGTCGATGATGGGCATGCATCGCCAACTGCAGGCGATCTGCTTGCCGTTGATGGCAGTGTTGCCAAGCAGGGCGGTGGAAATCTCCTGGCAGCCACCATTAACGGCGAAGCGACGAGTGATCCGCAGGCGCTCATTGTGAAAGACGCCATCATTACAATAGACGATGGCGAGGATGTCACGGAGGAATACGAGGAGGTGACCTCCCGTTTGCCATTCGCCGCGAGCTCGATGCAGGCGACGCCCGATGCGTACTACAAGGGATCGGTCCACTTGTACTCGGCCGGGGCCGATGGTACGCAAGCTGTGCGTACGGGCAAGATTTCGGGCAAGAGCGTCACTACGGTCGTTGAGCAGCCTGTCAATTCGGGATTTACGGCGTACACACCTGACACGGGCGGCGAGAAGGTGATCGCGCTGACTTTCGATGATGGTCCCTGGCCCGAGAGCTCGCGCCAGATACTCGAGATTCTCAACGCCAACGATGCACACGCGACCTTCTTTGCCATCGGGAATCAATGTAAGGACAATGCCACGGTGCTCAAGCAGATTGCGGACGCGGGCAATCAGATCGCAACTCATTCTTATGATCACGCCGATGGATCGGGACAGGGCGTGAACATGACGCTCATGTCTGCCAACGAGCAGATTGCCGAGATAACCAAGGGGTTCGACGCCATTGAAGGCGTGCTCGGCTATCAGGTGAGCCGCGTTATGCGTGCGCCGGGAGGCAACTACTACGGACCGATGGTCGAGACCCTGTCTTCACAGGTAAAGGCCGAAATCGGATGGGATGTCGACACGCTTGACTGGAGTCGTCCCGGTGTCGATGCCATCGTTCAGCGCATCCTCTCGGTTCAGCCTGGC
Organism: uncultured Coriobacteriaceae bacterium; assembly: GCA_964388185.1. Lineage (GTDB taxonomy): Bacteria > Actinomycetota > Coriobacteriia > Coriobacteriales > QAMH01 > QAMH01. Next base: position 16,119 of record CAYLYJ010000011.1, on the reverse strand, counting down.
CAGATCGTTCTGATGCACGATGGGGGAGGCGAGCGCAGTCAGACCGTCGAGGCGCTGCGTATCGCGCTTCCGCAGCTCAGGGAACAGGGCTACCGTTTCGTGACCGTCGACGAGCTTCTCGAGTACGGCGTTACGGGTAATTGAGACACCCGTTAACGAACCGTTGCGAAGCGTCATTGGCAGGAAGCCTATACTAGACGGCGTGTATAGTTCACGTCGATCAGGAGCGAATACCATGAGCACGATGAAACTCGCGGTCCCCACCATGGGCCAAGCCGGTCTCGAGTCCGAGCGCAGCGGCCATTTTGGCAAGTGCGATTGCTTTACCCTCGTGACCATCGATGACGGGCAGATCTCCAACGTCGAGGCCATCGATAATCCGCCGCACGAGGAAGGCGGCTGCATGCGTCCGGTCATGTTGCTTTCCGATGCCGGCGCGGATGCCATCGTCGCGGCTGGCATGGGCATGCGTCCGTTCATGGGCTTCACCGAGGCCGGAATCGACGTCTATTTCGAAAACGAGACGCCGCGGGTGGGGGACGTCGCCGAGCTCATCGCACAGGGCAAGGTCGAGAAAATGACAGCTGACAATACCTGTCATCACTAGATCTTGAGCAGGATGCAGGAGGGAAGTGACCGCATGGAGCGCGAAGGCACTGTCTGTGGTGGCGAACATGATGGCGAGTCCATCTCCTGCGAGCCCTTTGGCTATACCCCTGACACCATGAGAATCTGGTGGTATCCCGCAACCAAGGAGAAGTTCAGCTACGAGGATGGTTACTTCTATCCCTATGATGGCCCCGTGATCCACGGAACGGGCTATACGTTCTAGCGCATGCACCTCCTGTTGCATTGTCTTCGCTACGCCATTATTATTCCGTATCGAATATAATTAATGCGGAAAATATTCCACGACAGGGAGACGCCATGGACAAGCAGACCATTCTCGCGGCAATTGCCGCGCTCGAAGCGGGTGAGAAGCCGGTATTCACCACCGAAGACGTTCCGGCCTTCAGCGAGGAAGCGACGCGCGGAAACGAACGCATGTCATCGGCGTCGCTCGACGCGATCATGGCCTCGCTTACCCGTGCGGATATCCCCACGCTCGAGCGTGCCGCGCGCGCCATCGACGAGGGCGATCTTGCATGGCTTGGTTTCAAGGTTGTCTACGATCCGGCTCTTGCCGTGAACAACGTCGACAATGCCGTCACCAAGAAGTACGGCGATGTCGGCTCGGCCGATGGCGACCCGCTTCTTTTCTTTTGCAACGATGCCAAGGAGATCGTCTGTTCGCGGCCGGTATCCGATCGCGACGTATTCCAGATGAAGGACGTCACACGTGGTCCTTCGATGCATAACGAGCAATTCGAGGGACTCACCTGGACAAGCGTTGCGCTCTTCGATCCCGTGCGCGTCTGGTTGCTCGGCGCTTCTGATGTTGCCGTCGAGCTTGCCAAGCTTGCTGTGCATGTCGGATTCGATGTCACCGTCGTTGACAATGATGCGGCATATCTCAACGAGCGACGTTTTCCCGATGTCGAGCGCATCCTGCTGCCCACGGAGGACTTCTCCGCGCTCGATGGGTACGCTGCCAGTCCAGCCGATTACGTGTGCGTGCTGACGCGCGGCCATATGTACGATCCCGAATGCTGCATCTGGGCCGAGCGCTGTGAGGCGCACTACGTCGGGATGATGGGCTGCGCCGGCAAGAACGGCACTGTCTACGAAATCGTGAAAGCTGCCGGGCTCACTGATGCGCAGTGGGAGCACGTCAAACGTCCTATCGGGCTCAAATTCGGCGCTAAGACGCCAGCCGAGCTCGCCATCGCCATCGTGGCAGAACTCATTGACGTGCGTTACATTCAGCGTTATGACGCCGAGGCTCGTGAACGCCATGAACGAGGCCTAGGCCGCCAATAACAACGGTTATTTATCGTGGCAGAGGGACGGTCGTCGCGTTTTCCACTACAATAATGCGGTTTTTGTATTCGGAACATGACGATGTGACAGGGGCCTCAATGTGACAGGGGCCTGGCCCCTGTCACATTGAGGCCCCTGTCACATATGGAGACGTGTTGACCCAGCTCTATTCGCTACAATTCGTGAGCTTTCTTGCGCTTGCGCTCATTGCCTACTTTATGGTGGGAAAAACGCGCTATCGCCACTTCCAATGGGTCGTTTTGCTCGTGGGAAGCCTCGGCTTCTATCTTTTCTCCGGTTGGCAGAACCTCTTTTTCATTGGCATCACAGCGCTCTCGGTATGGCTTGTGGGATTGCGCTTCGATAGACTCGACCAGCTCGAGAAAGTGCTCAAGAAGGATGCTGCCGATCGCGCGGCAAAGAAGGAGATCAAACGTCACATCAAGCAACGTAAGTGGCTTTTTCTCCTGGTGGCGATGCTGCTCAACTTTGGCATCTTGAGCTACATCAAGTACTGGAACGTTATCCTCGGAATGTTTGGCGCCGCAGACGGCTTTCTCGCATCGCATCTGCTGCTGCCGCTCGGCATCTCCTTCTATACGTTCCAGTCTATCGGTTACATTATCGACTGTTATTTCGGAAAGTACTCGCCCGAACGCAACTTTGCGCGCTTCCTGCTCTTTGTCTCGTACTTTCCTCAGCTCATCCAGGGTCCCATCAATCGCTTTGACGCGCTTGCAGCTCAGCTTTACGAACCTCATCACCTCGATGTCCATAACGTGCGTCGCGCAGCCCTGCTCATTGGTTATGGCGTCTTCAAGAAGTATGCGATTGCCGATGTGCTCGTTGCAAGCGTGTCGAGCGCACTTGACTCAATCGACGCGTCCACGCCGGGAAGTATCATTGTTTACGGCATCTTCCTGTATGCGATTTACCAATATGCAGACTTTTCGGGCGGAATCGATATGGTGCGCGGCGTCTCGCAGCTCTTTGGCATCAAGATGGCCGAGAACTTTCGCCAGCCCTATTTCTCGATCTCCATTGCCGATTTTTGGCATCGATGGCATATCACGCTTGGTGCGTGGATGCGCGACTACGTTTTCTATCCGATGGCGCTGCGCCCGTCCATGAAAGCGCTTACCGCGTGGGCAACAACGCACGTCAGCAAACATGTGGGTCGAACCATTGCCGGTTGTCTCGCCAATATCGTCGTATTCTTCCTCGTGGGACTATGGCATGGCGCCGAGATGCACTATATCTTTTGGGGTCTCTACAACGGTTTGCTCATTGCCTCTGCTGATTTGGCGCGGCCTCTGTTCACCTGGCTTATCGAAAAGCTCAAGATCAACGTCGAATCTGCGCCCTATCATGTGTTCAGGATCATGCGCACCTTTATTCTCGTGTGCATTGGCTACTACTTCGATCGTCTCATGAACGTCGGCGACCTCTCTATCGCGTTTTACAACACGTTCTTCAACTTTCAAATCGTAAACTTCGTGCCCTATCTCCAACTGCATCCAACGGCAAACTTCACCCTCTGCCTCATGCTAGCGGGCATCTCCTGCATCATTCTCTTTGTCATTAGCGTATTGAGCGAGCGTGGCATTGACGTGAAAGAGCGCATACTCGGCGCTCCGCCGATCGTGCGTTTTGTCATCTACGCCCTATTTGTCCTGCTCATACTCTTCTCCTTTACGCTCGTGCAGTCGTCTGGAGGTTTCATGTATGCAAACTTCTAGACTCAAAAAAGGTCTCTCCGCACTTCTCATCGCCGTGCTCATGGTCGGCTTGTTCGGCGTCCTTAACTTCGCGCTCGAGCTCAGGGGAACGAAGAGCAACATCGTCTGGACTAACTTCGAGCAATCCGAAGACCTCGACACTATCTATATCGGTACTTCGATTGCCGCATCGTCGTTTAATCCCAATCTCATCGATGACGAGCTCGGTACGAGGTCTGCAAACATGGCCTCGCCGCTGCAGAAACTCGACGAGACGTACCTGGGCATTCAGAGTGCATACGAGCGCTTCGGCATCAAGCGTGTCGTCATGACGCTTGAGTTTACGACCTTGCAGCTCAACGAGACGCCGAATCTGGGCTCAGCCTATCTTACGCAGCGCGGGCGCGTCGTTGGCCTTTCGCAGTACCTCTCCTCGGCTGCATGGCTTATCGCGGAGAGGGGAGCCGCGAGCGCACCGGGTTCAATCAACATGTTGTTTCCCTGGGTGTCCAATCATCCGTCCTGGAAGGATGGTATTGCAGGAATCAAGCGCAACATCGAGACGAAGCTCGACGGCTCGTCGGTCGCTTCGGCCGTCGAGGCAATGGAGCCGGGCTGGATCTACTTTGGCAAGGGTTATGGCAACAAGTATGCCCAGCTCGACTACGACAACAAGGATGTCGCGCTTTTCGGCGAGCTCGAGAAAATCGAGACGTTATCCTTTGACGAGGCAGCGCTGGAAGGCGTGCGGGAAATATGCGAATACTGCGCGCAACACGACATCGAGCTCATCGTCGTCAACGTGCCTATTCCCATCTTCAACATCCACGGCTACGGGCAGTTATACGTCGATTCGCAGGGGGCGGTTGCCGAGCTGCTCGCCAATATGGGCGTCGAGTACTACGACTTCGCCTATGCCAAACCCGAGCTGCTGCAGATTGCGCCCGAGGACTTCTACGACAACCAGCATCTCAACGCGGTGGGCGCAGACAAGTTCAGCACGGCGTTCGTCACCTTCATGCGCATGCATGAGGCAGGTCAGGATACGAGTGCACTCTTCTACACGCCCGAGGAATATCTCGCGACAATCGACTACGTCTCAGCCGTCAAGGCAAGCGCCACGTCGAATGAAGACGGCATCCACATCTCGGGCAAGGCCTTCGCTGGTGCAGGCGTCGAGACGGAATACCAGATGTTTGCCAAGCCTGCAGGTACGGACGAATGGCAACTCGTGCGCGATTACAGTCCCGCGAGTTCCGCGATCTGGAACCCTGACGCGCGAGGAACCTATGACATACGCGTAAACGTCCGCGCAAGGGGAAGCGACGTCGACTACGACCATTTCAACACGGCCCAAGTCATATACTGATTTCGCTCGTGCTATATTGCTAAAGTCTCTCGGACGATTTTGCAGAAAGGTATGCATTATGGGTGGATTCTGTGGCGTGACGTCGAAACGCGATTGCGTGCTGGACGTGTTCTTTGCGGTTGACTATCATTCGCATCTCGGCACGCGCAGGGCGGGCATGATCTTCCACGATGAGGAGGGCTTCCAGCGCCAGATTCACTCGATCGAGAACACGCCGTTTCGCACCCGCTTCGAGGATGACCTCGCAAAGTTTCACGGCAACTGCGGCATCGGCTGCATCAGCGACACGGACCCCCAACCCCTGCTCGTTCGCTCGCATCTGGGTGTCTTTGCCATCACGACGATAGGTTGCATCAATAACGCTGACGAGCTCGTGGACGAGTACTTCTCCAAGGGCGACCGCCAGTTCATGGCGATGAGCTCTGGCAAGGTCAACTCGACCGAGCTTGTTGCCGCACTCATTAACCAACGGGAGGATTTCGTCGCGGGCATTAAGTTTGCCCAGGAGGTCGTTGACGGTTCGCTCACGCTGCTCATCATGACCGATGACGAACACATCATCGCTGCCCGTGACAAGATGGGTCGTCTGCCCATCCTCATCGGCAAGAACGCCGATGGCTACTGCGCATCCTTCGAGTCGTTTGCCTACGAGAAGCTTGGCTACATCACCGATTATGAGCTTGGCCCTGCCGAAATCGTTGACATTACCTGCGAAGGCTACAAGACGCTCTCCGAGCCGGGCGACGAGATGAAGATCTGCGCCTTCCTCTGGGTTTACTACGGCTATCCAAATTCCAAGTACGAGGGCGAGAACGTCGAGGTCGTGCGTAATCGCAATGGTGCCATCATGGCACGTGACGAGAAAGCTCGCGGCATTCTGCCCGATGTCGATTCCGTTGGCGGTGTACCCGATTCTGGTGTGGCACACGGCATCGGCTATTCCAACGAGTCAGGCCTGCCATACGCCCGTCCCTTCATCAAGTACACGCCAACCTGGCCGCGTTCGTTCATGCCGCAAGACCAGTCCATTCGCAATCGTGTGGCCAAGATGAAGCTCGTACCTGTGCCCGAGCTCATCGAGGGCAAGAAGCTTCTCTTTGTCGATGACTCGATCGTGCGCGGTACTCAGCTGCGCGAAACGGTCAGCTTCCTCTATGATGCCGGTGCGGCCGAGGTGCATATGCGCAGCGCCTGTCCGCCCATCATGTATGGATGCAAGTATCTTACGTTCTCGCGTAACAAGGACGATATGGATCTGCTTGCGCGGCGCGTCATCCAGCAGCTCGAGGGTGACGAGGGTCAAGAGCATCTCGACGAGTATGCCGATGCCACGACCGAGCGCGGCGCCTGCATGCTCAAGACCATCTGCGAGGAGATGGGCTTCGATTCGCTGAGCTACCAGTCGCTGCCTGGCATGCTCGAGGCCATCGGCATCGATCCGTCCAAGGTCTGCACCTATTGCTGGAACGGCCGGGAATAGGGGATCAAAAGCGAGGCGCACCTTGCGTCGGTGTGCTTCTCGAAGGTCAGTCGTTATTGTCCTCGTCCCAGAAGGCCGCGTCGGCTTCTTCCTCGAGACGTAGCTGACGCTCGCGCTCGGCCGCCTCGTCCTCGATACGGTGCAGGACGCGCATCGTGTCGTCATCGTAACGTGCGTGCTCAAACAGGTAGTCGTAGAGGGCCTGTGCGTTGTTCGCGTAGCCGTAGAACTTCACGCGCTTGCCACCCAAATCGAAGATGAAGTAGGCGTTGCGGCCCGGGTGAAACGAGACGCTGACCTGATCCCAGGTGTAGCTTTGGCTTCTGGCCATCCAGTTGCTGTAGACGACGCCATCGTCTGACACCGTGATCTTCTTGTTGAGAAAGCAACACATGTAGTACAGGCCCAGAAGCATGCCCGCGACACCGCATGTGCCAACAATTGCGGTGCCGAGTCCACCCGAGGTATCGCCCATCAGGGCGTAGAGCAGGATGAGATCGCCGCCGAAGAGAAAGAGCAGACCGAAGAACGCGTTCATGCGAACGCGTTCGCTACAGGTGATGGAGGCGGGCGTTGTCATCTAGAGAGCCTTTCGTATCGCCGTGAGCAATTCGTCATACGTTTCGAGTGCGGGAATCTCTGGATGAGCGGCCTTGAGCTCATCGGTGGTTCTGAACAGGAAGCCCGCCTTGGCATCCTCAATCATGCAGATGTCGTTATGGCTGTCGCCCGCGCAGATCGTCTCGAAGCCCATTTCGTTGATGAGACGCGTGACCTGCACCTTTTTTTCGGCTTTGCGCATGCACCAACCGGTGATGCGTCCGCTCTCGTCGACGACAAGCTCGTTGCATAAGATAGTCGGCCAGCCAAGCTTCTTCATGAGCGGAGCGGCGAACTGCGAGAAGGTGTCGCTCACGATCATGACCTGCGTAAGCGAGCGCAGCTCGTCGAGAAACGCTCGTGCGCCCTCGAACGGCTCGAGCGTCGCGATCGTCTCCTGAATCTGCGAGAGCTTGAGCCCGCGCTCGTCAAGTATGTCGAGACGGTACTGCATGAGCTTGTCATAGTCGGGCTCTTCGCGCGTCGTGCGCGTGAGTTCGGGAATGCCACACGCTTCGGCAAACTCTATCCAGATTTCGGGAACGAGCACTCCTTCGAGGTCCAGGCAAACGACGTTCATTTCAACGATCTCCTCTCGTGATCAGTTTATCCGCAGTAATAGGCGCAGTTATTGGGCGTCTCGTCCACTTCGACTTTTGAAACCGGGAAGCCCATCTCGACGAGCTTGGTGAAGAAGTAGCATGCGAAGTTCTCGCTCGTGGTACGCCAGGGAACCACGAAGAGCCTGAATGTCTCGGACTCGAGCGCTTTCACAGTTGCCGGGGCAAGCGAGCCTTCTTCAACGATGAACATGTGGTCAAGCTCTTCGGTGAGTGAACGCAGCGCGCGTTTGAAATCAGCAAAGTCGATGACCATATCCTTTTCCTGACCGCTTGGCTGCAACTCGTTGACTTCGATCCAGGCGATGACGCGCCAGCGATGGCCGTGGAGGTTTTCGCACTTGCCGTCGTAGTCGGTGAGAAAGTGCGCGGCGTCGAAGGAGCTTTCCGTCTTCAATCCGTACATGGACATATCCGTTCTCGAGACTATTTGACGATGACTTCTTGATTTTTGAGCACGACACGCGAATGTGGCGGTACCGATTCAGTGACAAAGCTATTTCCGGCGATGACCGAACCTTCGCCGATGATCGTGTCGCCACCGAGTACGCTTGCACCAGAGTAGATCGTGACGTTGTCCTCGATTGTCGGGTGGCGTTTGGTACCCTTGAGTTTCTGGCCCGCGCGCAATGAAAGTGCCCCGAGCGTGACGCCCTGGTAGATCTTGACATGATCGCCGATGACGGTTGTCTCGCCGATGACGACACCCGTGGCATGGTCGATGAAGAAATATTCGCCGATTTGCGCACCAGCATTGATGTCGACACCCGCGACCTCATGGGCGTGCTCGCTCATGATACGCGGGATGAGAGGCACGTCAGCCAGGTAAAGCTCATGCGCGATGCGATAGACGAAGGTTGCGTAGAAACCGGGGTAGGAGAAGATGACCTCCTCCTTGGATTGCGCTGCCGGGTCGCCATCGAAAGCAGCCTGTACGTCTTTGAGCAGGAGGCGCTGTATCTCGGGAAGCCGGTAGAAGAAGTCGGAGCAAATCTGGCTCGTCCGATCACGCACCTCATCTTTAGAAAGATCCTCGTCACGAAAGAGAAGCGCCTCGCGCACCTGCTTGCGCAGGGAATGCTCAATGCGCGTGAGCGTATCGCCGATGAAATACTTGGGACCCGTCTCGCAGGGAACTTCCCAACCGAAATAGCGCGGGAACATGATGCGCCGTATGTCATCGAGAATCTCGATGATGCGATGCTTGTTGGGGAAGTGCCAGTCTTGCTTGGTGAAGAAGATTTCCTCGGCCTCGTAGTAGTTCTTCTCGAAATCTTCGACGATATCGTCAAGTTTGCGGTTAAAAATGGCCCTACTCCTTGCTCGTGGAGAATGTCTGCTGAACACGATACCAATAAACATGTGCATATGCTCGCCACGTTTCGATTTTGTCAGCTTTTCAAGGGTTTCATATGCCAGTACGGGCCAAGCGGGGCTAAACCGATGCTATAGTTATTCGGTTCGATTCATGACGGCGAGGGGCGGGCATGCTCGAGGAACGAGATATCATCAGGCATTGCGAATCACGCATGCTGCGCCGTGCCCGTAATATCGCCCGAACTGATGACGCGGTCTTCGACCGTCGTTGCAGTTACGACACCGGCGAAAAGCCTATCACGCGCCTGCGTGCCAAGGTCAAGAGCACCGCTGACTGGCGCACTAACTACGATGTCGAGCTCGCGATTGACGAGGACCAGGGCAAGGTCGTCGACTATGCGTGTACCTGTGCCGCCTCTCTGTCCAACCCCGGCATGTGCAAGCACGTCGCTGCCGTCTCCCTCATCTTTCTCGAAGCGCCCGCGAGCTTCGCCGGGCACATGTCCGTGCGCTCCACGCAGTCTTCCTCCGGCATCAAGAAAGCTCTTGCCGATACCGAAAAGAGCTTTCAGGTCGAAGATGCCTTGACTGGTCAGACATCTTTGCAAGGACTCGTCGACCTTGAGCCCTGCCTCGTGTGCGTCAAGGAGGGCTGGGGTCTGCGCCTTTCCGTTGCGGGCTTGGAGGGTAAGTACGTCATCAAGGACATCCCACTGTTTCTCTCGCTGTGCCGTCAGGGAAAGTTCTACAGCTATGGCGAGCGTCTAGCCTTCGAGCACGAGCGCTCCGCCTTTTCGCCTGCGGCATGGAAACTCATCTCTTTCATCGAGCGCTCTATCGATATACGCGAGCAGCTCAGCGATGATGCCCTCAACTCGTATCGCAGTTCCCAGACCGAGCTGCGTGGCGCGATGATGCTCTCCATTCCTGAAATTGTCGAGCTCCTTCACGTCCGTGATGGCGAGACACTCTATGTCGACGATTGCACTAAGCTCAATCATAAGTCCGTCCACACGCGCATTATCGAGGGAAATCCGCCACTGCACGTTGTCTGCACGCCGCAGGGCAGCGGTGGCTATGTGCTCGCAAGTGACGTTGACGCACGTATCATCGGCTATGATGATGACATTTACGTCTGGGCAGACGAGTTCTTCTACCATTGCGACGAAGGCTTCGCGCAATGCCTTCCCTTCCTCGAGAACGTGTATTGCAACAAGAGCGAACAAGCCTATCTGAGTTCAAGCGATGCGCCTGTGTTCTGCAAGTCGTTGCTTCCCGTCATTGAGCCCTTCATCGAGATGGATCTGCCAAACGAGCTCGCAATGCTACGTCCACGTACCTGTGAGATCGAAATCTACCTCGATCGTGATGGTAGCTCTTGCGTTTGCGAGGCGTATGCTGTCTACGACGAGGAGCGTGTGCCGATTGTCGAGCCTGCGGACAAGGCACATACGCTTTCGTACGGCTTACGTGACGAGGAACGCGAAGGGCGTGTGCACAAGGCGCTCAATCGCTATTTCCCGATCGTCGCTTCAAACTCGATAAGCGATGCCGAACATGGTTTGCGTGTTTCCGATGATGCCGATATTGCTCGCATACTCGCTTCGGGAATCGACGAGTTTCGCGCACTCGGCACGCTGTTCACGACGCCGGGCTTCGACTCGTTCATCTCGTTGCGCCGCCCCAAGGTCGTCTTCGGGCTTTCCATACAGTCAAATCTCGTCAACCTCACGGCATCGGTCGATGACCTGCCTAAATCAGAGCTTGCTGCCCTGTTGCGTTCGTATCAGCGCCGCAGGCGCTTTCATCGCCTCAAGGACGGCAGCTTCGTCGACCTGTCCCAAAGCGAGCTCGCGCGTGCCGAGGAATACGCTGGCGAGCTTGGCATGGATGCAGAGACCTTGCTTGTCAACGGTGCGCACCTGCCTCTCTATCGTGCATTCCAGCTTGATGGTCTCGTGGAGGGTGCACATCGCGATCACGCGTTCTACGAGTACGTGCAATCAATCGATACGGCAGCCGAGATTCACGCCCAGGTGCCTGTTGGGTTCAACGGTGAGTTGCGTCCTTATCAGACCGAGGGGCTAACTTGGCTTAACACTATTGCCGCCATGGGCTTGGGTGGCATCCTCGCTGACGAAATGGGCCTGGGAAAGACTATCCAGCTCATCGCCTACACGCTCGCGCATCTCGACAAGTCGCGTGAATACGGCCCGTCGCTCATCGTCTGCCCGGCATCGGTCGTCTACAACTGGATTGCCGAGTTCGAGCGCTTCGCGCCGGCCGTGCGCGTCACGGCCGTGGCAGGTACCAAGGAGGAGCGCGAGGCGATTCTCGCGTCATTTTCCGAGGACGTCGATGCGGCCAGCGGGCTTCCCGACGTGCTCGTGACCTCATACGATCTGTTGCGCCGCGATGTCGAGCGCTACGAGACGCTCAATCTCTACACGGTGACGCTCGACGAGGCCCAGTACATCAAGAACCATGCGACTATCTCGGCACGCTCGGTCAAGAGTCTCGATGCCCTGCACCGCTTCGCACTTACGGGTACACCCATCGAAAACAGGCTCTCGGAGCTCTGGAGCATATTCGACTTCCTCATGCCGGGTTTGCTGAGCACCTACGAGAGTTTCCGCAATCGCTATGAGCAGCCCATTCTTGACGGCGACGAGCGTGCGCTCGAACGTCTGCAGGCGCTCGTCGGGCACTTTATCATGCGGCGCATGAAGCAAGATGTGTTGACCGACCTGCCCGACAAGGACGAGTCCATTGTCTACACGCAGCTCGGAGACGAGCAAATGAAGCTGTACCGCGCACTCGAGCAGCGCCTGCGCGAGTCCATCAATTCCCGCACGCGCCAGTCGTTCAGTGCAGACAAGATTGCCGTGCTCGCCGAAATCACGCGCCTGCGCGAACTGTGCTGTGACCCGGCCCTGCTTTTCGAGAACTACGAGGGCGGGGCAGCGAAGCTCGAGACCATTATGGAGCTCGTCGAGAGCGCGCATGACTCGGGAGAGAAGACCCTCGTGTTCTCCCAGTTCGTGCAATTCCTCGATATCATCGCGGCGTGTCTAGACGAGCATGACATTCCGTATTTTACGATTACCGGCTCGACGCCCAAGCGGCAACGCATTCAGCTCGTCAACGAGTTTAACGAGGATGACACGCCCGTTTTCCTCGTCTCGCTCAAGGCCGGAGGTACGGGCCTCAACCTCACGGGTGCCTCCGTGGTCATCCATTCGGATCCCTGGTGGAATCTTGCCGCCGAAAACCAGGCAACCGACCGCGCGCATCGCATCGGGCAGAAGCGCGCCGTCTCCGTCTACAAGGTCATCGCCAAGGACACGATCGAGGAGCGCGTCGTCGCCTTGCAACATGCCAAGAGCAAGCTGGCAGACAAACTCGTACGTGGCGACGGGACACCGCTTGCCTCGCTCACCCGCGACGAGCTGCTCCAGCTGCTTGAGCGATAAGGTACGTGCGTGAACGAGGAGACGCGGACAGATCGCCTCGAGCGGTTGCTTGGTAGCGAGGGTGTGGAGAGGCTCGCTAAAAGCCGTATCATGGTTATCGGCATCGGGGGTGTGGGTTCGAACTGCGTCGAGGCCCTTGCGCGCGGCGGCATTGGCTCGTTTGTCGTCGTCGATGCCGATTACGTGCAGGAAAGCAACATCAATCGCCAGGCCATCGCCTTTGAGAGCACCATCGGCAAGCCCAAGGTCGAGGTCATGCGCGAGATGATCGCGCAGATTAATCCACATGCACAGGTCACGGCGCTGCGAGAGCGCATTTTGCCTGATGATGTCGGAGGACTCTTTGCAGGACATCCGGTCGACTACTGCATCGATGCGCAAGATACGGTCACGACTAAGCTCGCCATTGCTGCATACTGCGATACGAACGACCTGCCGCTTCTGAGCTCGATGGGAGCGGCCAATACCTTCGACCCGACCAAACTCGCCTTCGCAGACATCTACGAGACAAGCTCATGTCCTCTGAGCCGTGTGGTGCGCAAGCAAGCTCGTAAGATGGAAATCCGCCGCATGCGCGTGCTCTATTCGACCGAACAGCCTGCCGAGACACGGGCACGTGATGGGGCCGAGCGCAGTGAACGTAGCGATTTAGGCACAATGTCCTATATTCCCGCGATTATGGGGCAGATGCTCGCGGCGCGTGCGATATGCGACGTGCTCGGAATCGAGTGGACATGATCGAGCGCATCGAGGATGTAAGTGACGAGCGGTTGCGCTTCTATTCAAAGTTTACGGATGCTCAGCTCATGAACTACCCGAAAGGCTCGCCGGGAATGTTCATTGCCGAGTCACGTCTCGTTATCGAGCGCGCAATGGCAGCCGGCGCACGCCCCGTATCGCTCTTCGTCGAAGATCGTTGGTTCGAGCCATCACGTGACCTGATTGATGCCATCGAGGCAATTGACCCGAAGGTCCCCATTCTTCGTGTCACTCATGTGCAAATGCAGGAGATTACCGGTTATCAGGTTACGCGTGGTCCGCTTGCCACGTTTATGCGCCCCGAGCTGCCACGCCTCGACGCGCTCCTGACCGATGCACATCGCGTCGCCGTGCTCGAGGGCATCACGAACTTCACAAACATCGGCGCCATCTTCCGCAGTGCCGCCGCGTTGGGAGTCGATGCGGTCCTCGTCACGCCAGGTTGCCATGACCCGCTCTACAAGCGCGCCTCACGCGTGTCGATGGGTACGGTGTTCCAAGTGCCATGGGGGAGGATCGATAGCGTCGATGATCTACGAGCGCACGGTTTCGTCACAGCAGCACTCGCGCTCGAACCCGATGCCGTCGCGCTTGATGATCCCGCTCTCAAACACATCGATAAGCTCGCCTTGGTTCTGGGAAGCGAGGGCTACGGCTTGGATAGTGAAACCATCGAGGCCTGCGATTTGAGCGTCATCATCCCGATGGAACACGAGGTCGACTCCCTCAACGTCGCCGCAGCAAGTGCCGTAGCCTTCTGGGAGTTACGCGCGTTCCGCTAAGCTCTTGCCCAATCGTTGGGCACGTTTCCTGTCTCGCGCACGTAGGTGACATCCTGTGGGCTTGCCTTCACGACATCGACGACACGCAAGCAGCGTTCCTGTACCGTAAACCAGATGACGAAGCCATCGTAGGCGATCCAGAATACACGATCTTCGTCGGCATCGCGCGTGTACGCTGGGCGAGGATCCTGTCGCAGTACCTGGTACAGACCTGCGCGAGTGGAGGCGGGGATGATTTGCTCGAACTTTCTCGGCATGATGATCTGCTCCATTGTCGGCCAGGCAACCTCTCCTCGCCAGCCTTCGCTTGCTCCGGGAACGCAGTGCTTGTTCTTGAGGTAGGGATACAGGGCGAAGACGGGCGTGCCATCTGCCATGTCTCCGCCCCAAAATGCGAGGGAATCGTCATAGCATGTGCTCACGTGAACGCACGAGAGCGCAAGTGCATTGGGACGAAAGCTCGACCGACTGGCAAAGACGCCGACGCGTTTCGTTCCGCCCAGGAGGGGAGGCCGAACGGTCTTCGACCAAGCGTTTGCATCCTTGATGTTATGGGTAAACATCCATAACACGATGATGGAATCACCGGGTTCGATTTCCATCGACTCGATGTCCGGTGCATGAGCAGAATCGAAGACGATGCGCGAGTTCGCACAGCTCACGAGACCGGGCTGTCGTGGTACGCCAAACTTCGTCAGATAGGGGCTCTCGATATGTCCAATGGCTTGCAGGTGCATCACGGGCCTTTCATCACTGGTACCATATTCTAGACGAGAAGAGATACGACACGAAAAGATACGAGGCGATTATGGAGCTTCTGGCGCCGGCAGGTGGGTTCGAGCAACTGCAATACGCGATACGCTTCGGCGCGGATGCCGTGTACCTGGCCTGCGATCGTTTTGGCATGCGCCAACGCGCGAGAAACTTCGCTCTCGATGAGATTGCCAGGGCCATTGACTACGCTCACGCCTGTGACGTCAAGGTGTACGTGACACTTAATATCGTCATGCATGATGATGACATCGAAGTGCTCGGATCGTATGCACGGACGTTACGTGATGCAGGTGTCGATGCCTTCATCATCGGCGATCTGGGTGCGGCACGGCTCGTACGCGAGATTGCTCCCGAAGTTGACTTGCATGTGAGTACGCAGGCGAGCGTCTCGAACGCCCTGGCCGCACGTGTGTGGTGCGAGCTTGGAGCAAAGCGGATTGTCTGCGCACGTGAGATGTCTCTTGAAGGCATAGCGCGAATGCGAGAGCAGATTCCCGATGACCTGCAGCTCGAGGCCTTCGTGCATGGAGCCATGTGCATGGCCTATTCGGGTCGCTGTCTCATCAGCGATTACCTGACAGGCCGCAGTGCGCTTTCGGGTCATTGCACGCAATCATGTCGTTGGCATTACACGCTCGAGGAGGAGAAGCGCCCGGGCGAGCATTATCCCATCGAGGAAGATGAGAACGGCAGCTACATTATGAACGCCGAGGACCTCAACATGCTCGCGCATCTGGAGGAACTCGAGGAAGTCGGCATCGACTCCATCAAGATCGAAGGGCGCAACAAGAAAGCCTTTTACGTCGCGACTGTCGTCAACGCTTACAGGAACGTTTTAGACGGCAAGCCCGTAGCGGATTTTGCGCACGAACTCGAAGTCGTCTCGCATCGTCCGTACTCGACGGGCTTCTACTTTGGTCCAGCACATCAGGCGCAGACGACGGACGAGCGCACGCAACTCGTGGAGTGGGCTGCTGAGGTGCTCGCCTGCGATGAGAGGGAGCCGGGTGCCTGGTCAGTCGAGGCGCGCTGCCGCAACGGCTTTGACGAGACGACACCGCTTGAGGCGTTAAGTCCCAAGATGCCCGTGCGTCCTATAACGATTCGCAGGCTTTGCCGTGTCGAGGAGGAACCGCCCGTGCCCGTGCCACGTGCGAACCGGGCCATGGAACGCTACCGCTTCGACTGCAACGAACCCCTTGAGCCGTATACCATCATCCGCATGCCCAAGTAATCGTGGTGCAGACGTTCGGTTGCGGGCTTGCTCTCGTACCCGATTCGCGCACGGCACGAGGCAGCTGCGGAAC
>CAYLYJ010000010.1:0-26975 GCA_964388185.1 uncultured Coriobacteriaceae bacterium | reverse complement strand
GCCTTCTCGGCATGCACCTCGTTGATGGGCTTGCGGCCAAAGATGGCGTTGTAGATCCAGAAGGTGAACAGCGCCGTAAGCGCAAGGCCGCACACGGCCAGCGCGAAGGAGCCCAGGTGAACCAGGCCGGCGATGGCATGCTCGCCACCGAGGAACAGGTCCATGCCGATGTTGTAGGTGTTGTAGCCACCGACGGTAATCATGACCGAAAAGCCCTGGCCAGCGAAGTTCGCGAGTGCGCCAGAGATGCCGAAGGGTGCGAGGATCGCACCCACCATCCATGCCGTCATCAAGATGTGCAGCGGCTTGACCTTGGGGCTAATGGATTTGCAGACCAGGAACAGAATCTGGAAAATCGCGGCGAGCAGACCGCCCACCCACAGCGCGTTGAAGAAGAGCATGCCGCCCTCGGTCTTCGCCACGCCCAGGTTCTGACCGGGCTGAACGCCCATCATGCCACACACGTAACCGATGATGACGCACACGAGCATGAACACGACGTTAAACCAGATGACGAACCACACGCAATTCCAGATGCACTTGCCCATCGAGGCGTTTTCCTTGGTCCACGGACCAACGCCCTTCATGCCGACGGCCATTGCGAAGCCGGAGAACGGCAGCAGGGCACCGAACGTGGCCCACTCCTCGACGTACTGGTAGCACGCAAAACCGCCCAGCACGCAGCCGATGAGGCCCATGCTCACGAGCGTGGCACCACCCGTGAAGAACTCCATGGGCGTACCGGTCAGCGCGAACTGCCAGAACGACAGAATCGCCTGCGCGATGAGGGCGAGAACGCCTCCCACGCAGAAGCTATAGAACACGGTCTTGTAAGGTTTCATGTAACTCCCCCTGTTCGTGCGGGCCAATTCTCCGAAAAGGCCCGCGCCTATACGAGAAAAGCCGCGTAGCGCTCGCGCGGCTCTTCAATCCGCCCTCGACGGGCGAAAACGCTTCGCATCCCTCCCAGGCGCGAACTCGATATAGTATATCGGCACTTCCCATGCCACGCTACCCCGCGCAAGCCCTATAATCGCCAATGGAAAACGCCACCAGACCACGACATGGATGTGACGCCCCTATGAACAACCAGTCATTGCAAAGCGCCCTGCGCAGTTTCGAGCGCGTCGAGGAAAACTACGTCGACGCCCTGCGCGAGAAGGGCCTGACCTTTGCCGAGCCCCACGCGCGCGATGCAGCGATCACCGCGTTGCGTGCCGAGCTTGCCGAGCGAGGAGCCGAGATGCGCAATGCGGGCGCGAGCATACGCGTGGGCTGGCTGTCCCCCGCATGCGTCGAATGTACCGGCGCAAACAGCTCAGAGACCTTCTCGACCACGTTCAAGTGCCACCGCGATTGCTACTTCTGCTTCAACTATAACCTCGCCGACTACGACAAGTTCGTCGAGGAAGGCTGCCCGTGGGAAGAGGTTATGCAACAGGCTGCTCAATCATCAGACGGACAGCTTGCCGTAGTGGGTCTGACCGGCGGAGAACCGCTGCTCAACTTCGACGACACGCTCGCATTCCTCGCGCGCGCCCACGAGCTCTTCGGCGACGCGCATAAGCGCATGTACACCTCAGGCGACCTGCTCACACGCGAGATGACAGAGCAGCTGCGCGATGCCGGGCTCAACGAAATCAGGTTCTCGATCAAGCAAGACGATACCGATGACCAGCGCGAGCGCGTGCTCGCGAACATGAAGATGGCGACCGAGTACATCCCGAGTGTCATGGTCGAGATGCCCATCATCCCCGGTACAGGCGATGCGATGCGCGAATGGATGCGCCGTTTCGACGAGGCGGGCATCGATGGCATGAACCTGCTCGAGTTCTGCTTCCCCTTCCACAGCTGGGACGAATTCGCCAAGCGCGGCTTCGAGCTACGAAACCCGCCGTTCGACGTCATGTACGACTACAGCTACTCGGGCGGCCTGGCCATCGACGGCAGCGAGCAGCTCGCCCTCGAGCTCATGCTCTGGGCGATGGACGAGGGGCTCTCGTTCGGCATGCACTACTGCTCGCTCGACAACAAGCACCGCAGCGAAATGCGTCAGATGAACGAGGTCGGGCGTGGCATGCACCCATGCTTCACGTTTGACGAGGACGATTTCTTCCTCAAGACGGCGAAGGTGTTCGGCAAGGACATCGAGCCAGCGATGAAGGCGCTACGTGCCGCGGGTTGCACCGACTTCCTCGAGAGCGCACATGAGCATTCAGTTGCCTTTCCGCTGCGCTACCTCGAGGCGCTGGCCAGCACACGCGCGACGCCCGTCATCTCCTGCAACGTGCTCGAGCGCGACGACCAGGGCCGTTACCTGCGCGAAGTGGGCCTGCAAATGTGACAATGTGACAGGGGTCAGACCCCTGTCACATTTGGCCCCCGTCACATTTCTTGTCGCGTCCCTACGCCTCTTCCTCGAGCGCGTCGAGGCAGTCCGTGAGCTTCTGGATGTCCTTCACGATATCCACGAGCTCGGCATCCGAAATCGGCTCGAACAGCTCCTCGATCTTGCGCTCGGACGCCACGCCTTGCTCCTTGAAGTACATGCGCGCCTTGCGCGTGAGCTCGACCTCGAGCGCGCGCCCGTCGCTGTCTGAGCGACTACACGTGACGTAGCCCTTTTCCTCGAGCGATGAGAGCATCTTCTTGACGTTCTGGCGTGTCGTACCCGTGAATTCGGCGATGTCGCGCACGTTTCGCGGCTCATCGTCCATGCGCGAGATCATCATCATGAGATACCACTGCTTGAAGGTGATGTCCGAGTGTAGCGAATCGGCAAATCGGCTGAATCGATTGGACAGGATCGAGATGGCTCCGATGACGAACTGCTCGTACTGACCTCGCTCGCTACGCTGCATGATGGATCGTCCTTCCCGGTGTGTGCGCCGTGGGGTCTGACCCCTGGCACACGTGCTTGTGCAACATGTTGCGGTTACTATAGCACAATGCGGCAGATGTGACAGGGGCCTGACCCCTGTCACGCGAGCGCCCCCAAATGTGACAGGGGTCAGGCCCCTGTCACATCCGCGGTCATCCGTGCGCTCATGTCGAGCGGCTTGGCGAAGTGCAAGCAGGTCGTCGCGATGCCATCAACGCAGGTCGCAGCATACTCGCGGGCGTTTTGCAGGTTGACACCACCGGCCGCGATAACCGTGACGTGCGGATCGATGGCCCTGAGCTGCTGCACGAGCTCGGCGAGCTCGGCGACCGGCACCTTGTCGAGCTGCACGCCGTCGACCCCCGCCTCGGCGAAGCGCGCCGCATCAGCCGCGTCGGCTTCGATGAAGAGCTTCTTCTCGCAGCAACGTGCCTTGATCTCGGGGATGTCAGCTAGGAGTCGTTCGATGCCGCCCTCATAAAACGCAACGTGTTGCGCGAATATGAGCACGGTCTCGGACAACCCGAGGCGATGCGGAAAGGACCCGCCGACGAGCAGTGCCTTCGTGCCGAGCGGCTTAGTGCCCGACATGCGCTTGCGCGTCGTGAGCACCTCGCAACGAGGGTTTCCCTCGTGCGCGGCGTCGACCATGGCACGCGTCTTGGTCGCGAGCGCGCTGTAGTACTCGAAGATATTGAGGCAGCACTTCCAGCCCATGTGCAGAACCTCGGCGCGGCCCCACACGCGCATGAACACGTCACCGGGCGAAAGCTGCGTGCCCGATGGCTCGATCTCGATGCGCTCGGCGCCGAGCATGCGGTAGATGCGCTCGGCCTCCTCGGTGCCGCACAGCAATGCCGCGTCGCGCGTGAAGTACTCGATGCAGCCCTCGCGCGCCCCGATGCCGAGCAAATGCGTGGTCAGGTCGATGTCAGGCACGTCTTCCCGAATGAGTTGTTCGAGGTACGAATCGGCGATGTACATGGGCGCTCCTTATTCTTGCCAGCGAATATACCGCATGGTACCACTCCCGTGATGTGTCAGGGGATGTGACGGGGGCCAGGAAATGTGTCAGGGGCCTGGCCCCTGACACATTTCCTGGCCCCCGTCACATCCCCTGCCCCCGGCCACGCTTCCTGCCACATCGACTCCATCACATTTCTCATCCGCGCGTTCATATGGCACAATGCCAGCAATCATCCTGAAAGGACGCGCATGGACTTCGCCATACTCTACGGCATCCAGAACACGCTCGCCTGCCCGCCGCTCGACGCCCTCATGGCCTTTGTCACCACATGCGGTGACCACGGCCTCATCTGGATCGTGGTAGGCATCGTGTTGCTTATCTCTCGCAAGACGCGTCGCTGGGGCATCACGCTACTTGTGACCCTCGGCATCACCTGGCTAATCTGCGAATACGGCGTCAAGGTGCTTGTCGCGCGACCACGCCCGTTCATGCTCGACCCCAGCCACACGCTGCTCATCGCGCCCCCGAGCGGCTTCTCGTTTCCCTCGGGCCATACACTCGCCTCCTTCCTCGCCGCCACCGTCATCGCGTTTTCGCCGGTCGCGCGCGGCTGGAAAGCCGCCGCCTGGATCGTGGCCGTACTCATCGCCTTCTCGCGCCTTTACCTCTTCGTGCACTTCCCCACCGACGTGCTCGCCGGCGCAATCATCGGCGTCATTGCAGCTCTCATCGGCGTCTACATCAGCAACCGCATCACCTCAGCCGGTACCGGCAAATAAGGCGCTTCTCACTGGGCGCTCTTGTCCCATTTGCTACCGGTGCCGGTTCACTTGCCCGCCCGTTCCCCTGTTTCTCCGTATCCAAGCGCGAAAACCCCATTTACCGATGCCTATCTTGAAGCGTAGAATAGATTGAACTGATGTGTAGAGGAGGCGAGATGTCCACAGAGCAGCGTACAGGCGCAAAGTATGCGCCGGTCAAGCCCATGACGGCTGCCGAGCGCTATGCCTACAAGTCGCTGCCCGAGTCGTTGCGCCGTCGCAAGGAAAGCATCGACGACACGGCCGTGCGCATCCTCGAGTTCCTCGACCTGCTCAAGGAAATCGGCGAGGAAATCTCCGTCCTCGGCTCCACGCCGTATTCGCCGGAAGGTTCGGGCACGTACGACCCAGAGCACGTCGCCGAGCGCGAGGAGCTGCTCGGCCACCAGTTCTCCGGTGAGCTCGCGGCGCTACGAGTCTTCGACCAGGTCAAACACGAGAACATCCGCCACGAAGTCGGCCTGCTCGGCAAGGACTTCGTGAAGAAGGTCACCGCCCTGCAACAGCTCATGGAATCATTCTGGGCGCGCTTCTGCAATGCGATGTCGCCGCTCACGCGCTCCAAGGCCGCCGATCTCGGCAAGTTCGAGACCGAGCTGCGCCAGCGCCTGAACGACATCAACTACCTCACGCGTCAGCATGCCGAGCTCATGGCTGCCGCGCAGGACGCCAAGGCCGGCGACCTCGAGGAGTCGAACGACGAGATCATCGCCGAATACCACGACGACGTCATGTCCTACGTCAAGGAGTATGACGAGCTGCGCGAGGAATACGGCACGCTCAGCCGCCTGGCATTCCGTCGCCGCCGCGAGATTCTCGACCGCCTCGCCACGCGCGCCGACGCGATCAAGGCAATCAACAAGCGCTACGAGCAGTACGACTTCATCGACTTCATCGCCTTCGAGCTGCCCGAAGACGAAGAGTAGCCGCCGTGGCACCCCGCTTTCTGCCCGTGACCCGCGCCGATGCGCTCGAGCGCGGCTGGGATGAGCTCGACTTCGTCTACGTGAGCGGCGACGCCTACGTCGATCATCCCTCCTTCGGCACCGCCATCATCACCCGTCTGCTCGAATCGCACGGCTACCGCGTCGGCATCATCGCGCAGCCCGATTGGCGCGACCCGGCATCGATCACCACGTTCGGCGAGCCGCGCCTGGGCTTCCTCGTCTCGGCCGGTAACATGGACTCGATGGTCAACCATTTCACGGTAGCAAAGAAACGTCGCAGGTCAGACGCGTATTCGCCGGGTGGCGAGTCCGGCCTGCGCCCCGATCACGCCTGCGTCGTCTACGGCAACCTCATTCGCCGTACCTATAAGAACACGCCGATCATCCTCGGTGGCATCGAGGCGAGCCTGCGTCGCCTCGCACACTACGACTACTGGTCGGATTCGCTGAAGCGCAGCATATTGCTCGATTCGGGCGCAGACCTCATCTCCTACGGCATGGGCGAGCGGTCCATCATCGAGATAGCGGATGCCCTGGCCAGTGGCCTCTCGGTGCACGATCTGAGCTTTATTGACGGCACCGTCTACAAATCTCGCTCGATCAAGCATCTGCCCGATGACGCCATCATCCTCCCTTCCTTCGACGAGCTGCAAGAGAATCCCCGCGCATACGCAACCAGTTTCGCAACTCAGCACGAGAACCTCGACCCCTTCTCCGCGCACATACTTGTCGAGAAGTACCCGCACGATGTCTTCGTCGTGCAAAACCCGCCGGCCAAGCCGCTGTCCATGCCCGAGATGGACGCCGTCTACGCCCTGCCCTTCGCACGCGACGCGCATCCCTCGTACGCGCAAGCTGGTGGCGTGCCCGCACTTGCCGAGGTGAAGTTCTCGCTCACGAGCAACCGCGGCTGCATGGGCGACTGCTCGTTTTGCGCGCTCAACTTCCACCAGGGGCGCATCATCCAGGCGCGCAGCCACGAATCCATACTCGCCGAGGCCAAGGCCATGACCGAGGATCCCGCCTTTAAGGGCTACATCCACGACGTCGGCGGTCCTACCGCCAACTTCCGCCTGCCCGCCTGCGACAAACAACTCAAGCACGGCGCCTGCATCGGCAAGCGTTGCCTGTCGCCGACGCCGTGTCCGAGCCTACACGTCACGCACGACGATTACCTCGCCTTGCTGCGCAAGCTACGCGCGTTACCCGGTGTGAAGAAGGTGTTTATACGCAGTGGGTTGCGTTTTGACTACATGATGCTCGACGATGACCCGAGCTTCATGCGCGAGCTTGTGAAGTACCACGTGAGCGGTCAGCTCCGCGTCGCGCCCGAGCACGCCTCCGATGCCGTGCTCGACGTGATGGGCAAGCCGCCCATCGGCGTGTTCAAGCGCTTCGATGCCGAGTTCAGGCGTCTCAGCAAGAAGTACGGTCTCAAGCAGTACCTCGTTGCCTATCTCATGTCATCGCACCCTGGCGCGACACTCGACGACGCCATCAAGCTCGCCGAATTCGTACGCGACATGGGCTACAACCCCGAGCAGGTCCAGGACTTCTACCCCACACCGTCGACGATCTCGACCTGCATGTACTACACGGGCCTTGATCCGCGCACGATGAAGCCGGTCTACGTGGCGAAGTCTCCGCACGACAAGGCGATGCAACGCGCGCTCATCCAGTACCGCAATCCCAAGAACCGCAAGCTCGTGCGCGAGGCGCTCGTCAAGGCCGGCCGCACCGACCTCATCGGCCCCGGCCCCCGCTGCCTCATCCGCAAATGAAAATGTGACAGGGACCAGGCCCCTGTCACATTCCCCGGACAGCATCAGATGTGACAGGGGCCTGGCCCCTGTCACATCTGCTCCCGTCACATTCAGCTTCCTACGAGTGCGTTCCGCGATCCTGGTAGTTCGCCAGGTACTCCGCGAACTGAGGGCTCGTATCCGAATTGCCTGTACGCCACCCCTTATGGTCGATGATGGCGCTCTCGAAGCCGTAGTACGCGTTGATGTAGGCGATGAGCGTGTCGAGCGCCGCAAGCTGCGCAGCCGGGTAATCCTGACCCGCCGCATGCGCCATCTCGATGCCGACCGAATACGAGTTCATCCCGTAATCGGCCATGTCCGCGCCGATGGAAACCGTCCCCACCTTGTCGTCGCGCGACTCGTCCGTTACGCCGTAGCGCTCGTTATGCCCGGTGTCGCCAAAACCCGCGTGGTGCGCGATGCGGTCGAGCGGCACGCACTGCACGATGCTGCCATCGCGATTGACGACGAAATGCGCCGCCACGCCCGTGCCGGCCTGATCCCAGTACTCCACGATGCTCGCGGCATCGGCCTCGCTCTCGGTGTCATGCAAGACGATGTAGCGCTGGTACTGCGGTCCCTTCTCGCCGTGGTCGAACGCCGCGCGATAGTCCTCGGTAATCTGCAGTTGCGCCCGTAAATCAGCAGCATGTTGCGCATCATCGAGCTGCGCATCGACAATGCCTGCAGCGCCCGACGCCTTGTCGCCGGTAGCAGCCTGCGACGAGGAGGTTGCCGCACGAGCGGATTCATCATCGCCCGTCGCGCCCGTGCACCCCGCGAGCACCAACGCCAGCGCACACGCTCCCACAAGCACGATTCCGGCTTTCATCATCCGCGTCACCTGCATCATCTGTATCCCCCGCGTCATCCGCACCTGCACCCTCATATATCCGCCTCCCGCTAGACAGCCACCCGCCATCTGCGCATTTGCCTGGCTGTGAATCGAGTCGAGTATACATGAATACGCGCCAGGCCCGGCATTCTTGCCACGCATGGCACCTTTCGTTGTACACTTATGAGTCACGCGCGTCCGCACCCCGCGCCCGCGCAAGCCGCACCACCTCGAACGAAAGGACCCCTCGTGGCCACAGTCAACGAGAATTACCAGAAACTCCCCGGTAGCTATCTGTTTAGCGAGATTGCCCATCGCACGGCCGATTTCTCCGCGGCCCATCCGGACGTCAAGCTCATCAAAATGGGCATCGGCGATGTGACACGCCCCCTCGCGCCCGCCGTCGTCGAGGCCATGCACGCCGCCGTTGACGACCTCGCCCATGTGGAGACCTTCCACGGTTACGGTCCCGAGCAGGGCTACGATTTCCTGCGCGAGGCCATCGTCGAGCACGACTTCGCAGCCCGCGGTGTGGACATCGCCGCCGATGAGATCTTCGTCTCCGACGGCGCCAAGAGCGATTGCGGCAACATCGGCGACATCTTCGCCGTCGACAACCGCGTGGCCGTATGCGATCCGGTCTACCCCGTCTATGTCGACACCAACGCCATGGCCGGCCGCGCGGGTTATTACGACGAAAGCGTCGAGGGTTGGACCGACATCGTCTACATGCCCACGACCGCGGCAAACGACTTCTGCCCGGCGCTTCCCGAGCAGCGCGCCGACCTCATCTACCTCTGCTCGCCTAACAACCCCACGGGCACCGTACTCACCTACGACCAGCTCAAGACCTGGGTCGATTACGCCAACGAACACGACTCCGTCATTCTCTTCGATGCCGCCTACGAGCGCTTCATCGTCGAGGAAGACGTGCCGCACTCCATCTTCGAGGTCGAGGGCGCCGAGACCTGCGCCATCGAGTTCCGCTCGTTCTCCAAGACAGCTGGCTTCACGGGCGCACGCTGCGGCTACACCGTGGTACCAAAGGCGCTCGAGCGCGATGGTCAGAGCCTCAACGCCATGTGGAATCGCCGCCAGACGACCAAGTTCAACGGCGCGTCCTACGTCATCCAAAGGGGCGCGGCGGCCATCTACACGCCGCAGGGCAAGGAACAAATCGAGCAAACCATTGCCTATTACCGCACCAACGCCCGCGTGATCAAGGAGGCGCTCGAGGCATGCGGCTACGAGGTCTACGGCGCCGTGAACAGCCCCTACGTGTGGTGCAAGACTCCCGCGGGCATTAGCTCGTGGGAGTTCTTCGATATCCTGCTCGAGCGCTGCGGCGTCATCACCACGCCGGGTGCGGGCTTCGGCCCGGCCGGCGAGGGCTACATCCGCTTCACCGCCTTCGGCGATGCCGAGGCCACCAAGGAGGCCATGCGCCGCATCAAGGAGCTTTCGATTTAGAGTGATAACGAGACAGTAGCCCTGGGCAACCGTCTCATTATCAGGAAAGACGAGGAGAACCATGGAAGCTTACAAGCAGGAGTTCATCGACTTCATGGTCGATTCCGACGTACTCAAGTTCGGCGAGTTCACGCTCAAGAGCGGCCGCAAGTCCCCGTTCTTCATGAACGCCGGCGCCTACGTTACTGGCAACCAGTTGCATAAACTTGGCCTCTACTATGCGCAAGCCATCCACGATGCCTTCGGTCTGGACTTCGACATCGTCTTCGGGCCCGCGTACAAGGGCATCCCGCTGTCAGTCGTAACCTGCATCGGCTTGCAAGAGCTCTACGGCAAGGAAGCGCGCTACTGCTCCAACCGCAAGGAGGCCAAGGACCACGGCGACGCGGGCATTCTGCTCGGTGCCGAGCTACACGATGGCGACCGCGTGGTCATGGTCGAGGACGTGACGACTTCGGGCAAGTCCATCGACGAGACCTACCCGCTGCTACGCAGCATCGCCGACGTCGAGGTCGTGGGGCTCATGGTCTCGCTCAACCGCCAGGAAGTCGGCCCGAGCGGCACGATCTGCGCAATTGACGAGGTGAGCGAGAAATACGGCTTCCCCACCAGCGCCATCGTTACGATGGACGAGGTCATCGGCTACTTGCACAACCAAAAGCGCGGCGGCCGCGTGGTCATCGACGACGATGTGAAAGCCGCCCTCGACGCCTACTACGCCCAATACGGCGCCCACATGTGATTGTGACAGGGGTCAGGCCCCTGTCACATTCGGCCCCGTGACAGGGGTCAGGCCCCTGTCACATCGCCCCCGTCACATTCGGACCACGAAGGGACCAACCGCAGCTTATGAGTACAGATGAGGGATGCATAGGCGGATTGCGCATCGTGCGATTCGGCCCCGAAGCGCTCTCCTGCCACGTCGACGAGCGCCGTGCCCTCAAGTACCTCGGCCAACACGGCCACGAACTCACCGATGAACTCGCGACCCGCTTCGAAGACGCTATCGCGCGCTGCGAACGCATCGCCCAGCCGCGCGGCATCGCCCGCAGCTTCGCGATTGACCGCGAGCATCCCGACGGCATCGCGCTCGAGGGCAGCAACCTCATCCTGACCGGCCACAACATCGCCCGGCATCTCGATGGTTGCACGCTTGCCTGCCTGCTGGCGGTCACCCTCGGCATGCAAACCGAACGCGAGCTCGCACGCTTGCAAGCCACGAACCCCCTTGACGCGCTGCTCTTCGACGCCTGTGCCTCGTCCATGGCCGAGGAGGCCGCTCAAGCCGCATCGCGACGCATCACCGAGCTCGCTGGTGAAGCCAGCCTCGTGCCCACGAAGCGCTTCAGCCCCGGCTTCGGCGACCTGCCCCTCGAGCTACAAGACGCCTTCCTCCAGACGATCGATGCCAGCAAATTGCTCGGGATACACGCCACAAGCTCGCATCTCATGATGCCGATGAAGAGTGTCACCGCCATCGTCGGCTTGAAGCCGGAACCTCATACGTAAGGTGCAATTGTTCAAGGCCACGGAACCCTCGTGCATATTAATTTCGATAATGTGTACCTGCACGCGAGTGCGCGCAAAGGGCTTCCCGCACGCCTCGCGCACTCTGTCTCGCGACACAAAGCTCCTACCCCGTCTTGCGGTATCATCTATCCACGATTTGAAAGGGCGGACATGGCAGCTCCCCGAGAACTCGAAATCGCAAACGATCTCCTCGAACGCGTCATCGACGGCCGCGCGTCGCTGATGTGCGACGGTGGCATGGGGACCCTCATCCAGCAAGCCGGCCTCGCACGCATCCACGAGCTGCCCGACCTGCTCAACCTCACGCACGCAAGCGACATATGCGCACTGCAGCGCCGTTACGTCGAGGCCGGCAGCGATTGCATCGCGACCAACACCTTCAGCTCGAATCGCCTCAAGCTCGCCGGATGCGACGTGACCGTCGACGAGCTCTTCGCAGCCGCGGCCCACATCGCGCGCGAGGCGGGAGCACCCCTGGTCGCAGGCGATATCGGCCCTACGGGCGCATTGCTCGCTCCGCTCGGGCCGCTCAGCTTCGATGAAGCCTACGACATCTTCACCGAGCAGGCCCGCGCGGCGTATGCGGCCGGCTGCGACCTCATCTTCCTCGAGACCTTCTCTGACTTGCTCGAAGCCAAGGCGGCACTGCTTGCCTGCCTCGAGAACACGCCTTTGCCGGTTTTCGCGACGATGACCTTCGGCGAGGATGGCCGCAGCTTCATGGGCACGACCCCGGCTATCGCCGCCACCACGCTTTCCGCGCTCGGCGCCTCGGCTGTCGGCATCAACTGCTCGCTCGGTCCGGCCGAGACAGCGCCGCTCGTCGCGCAGATGGCACCCTTGGCCCGCTGTCCCCTCATGGTGCAGCCCAACGCCGGCCTACCCCGCGTGGCCGGTGACGGCTCGACCGTCTACGATGTGGGGCCACAAGCGTTTGCGCAGGCCATGGCGGGTATCCTCGATGCCGGCGCTCGCATCGTCGGCGGCTGCTGCGGCACGACGCCCGAGCACATCGCAGCCCTGCGCCGCCTGCTCGATGAAGGCAACTGGTTACATAACTCGTTGCAAAGCTACCGCCCCTCCTTTATCGTCACGAGCGCACAAGCCGCGGTGGAGCTCGCTTTCGACGAGGCAAAAATCGCCATTATCGGCGAGCGCATCAACCCCACGGGCAAGCCGCGGCTCAAGGACGCGCTGGTCAGCGGCGATTATGACCTCGTCATTTCCGAGGCGGTCGCGCAGGTCGAGGCCGGCGCGAGCATACTCGACGTCAACGTGGGCGTACCAGGCATCGACGAGCCGGCCGTGCTACGCGCGGTAACCGAGCGCTTGCAGGCCACGCTGCCGGCGCCTTTGCAGCTCGACTCATCCAGTCCGGTCGCGCTCGAGACAGCCTGCCGCAGTTACGCGGGTCGCCCGCTCATCAACTCCGTCAACGGCAAGGCAGAGAGTCTCGCAACCGTGCTACCCATCGCCGCACGCTACGGCGCTACGGTCGTCGGTCTCACGCTCGACGAAGACGGCATCCCAGCCACGGCCGCAGAACGCCTCGCAATCGCCGAGCGCATTCTCGAGGCTGCGCTCGAAGCCGGTTTGCGCCTCGAAGACATCGCGATCGACTGCCTCGTCATGGCCGCAGTCACTAACCAGCCCGAGATCCCCGAGCTCCTTGCGGCCGTGCGCCTATGCAAGGAGCGCCTCGGCGTACGCTGCGTGCTCGGCGTCTCCAACGTAAGCTTCGGCCTGCCCACGCGCCCCGTCCTCAACGCGAGCTTCCTCACGGCCGCGCTCGCATCCGGGCTTGACCTGCCCATCATCAACCCGCTCGAGCCGCGCTATCGCGAGGCCGTCGCCGCCTTTAAGGTCATCAACGGTCAGGATGCCGGCTGCCTGGGCTATGTCGCAGAATTGCAAGGACATGCGCAAGGTGCGGCCAATCCACCTGCCGCCCCGGGCGAGGCGGATGTCGATCCCGCCGCCACCCTCCACGACACCGTCCTCACCGGTCAGCGCGACGCAGCCACCGCAGCTGCTCACAGCCTGCTCGCCACCAGCGACGTCGCCACCATCGCGGGTAGCGTCCTCGCGCCCGCCCTCGACGAGGTCGGCGTGCGTTACGACGAGGGAACCTACTTCCTTCCCCAGCTCATGGCATCAGCCGAAGCCGCGAAGGCAGCTTTCGACGTGCTGAGCGAGGCAAGCGCAAGCTCTCCCACCGCACATCAGTCAAGCAACTCATTGCCTATTGTCATCGCCACCGTCGAAGGCGATATCCACGACATCGGCAAGAACATCGCCAAGATGCTGCTCGAAAACTACGGCTTCACGGTCATCGACCTCGGGCGCGATGTCGCGCCGCAGGCCATCGTCGATGCCGTGCGCACGCACGATGCCCCGCTCGTCGGCCTCTCTGCGCTCATGACCACGACGCTGCCCGCGATGGAGCGCACTATCGCCCTACTGCGAGAGCAGGCGCCGCAGGTCACGATCATGGTAGGCGGCGCCGTCCTCACCGAGGACTACGCACGTCGCATCGGGGCCGACCACTATGTCGCCGACGCCGCCGCTTCCGTCCGCATCGCCCAGCAGCTCCTCGACTAGCGTTCAATGTGCAAAAGGGTCAGGCCCTTTTGCACATTGCACGTTTGCACATGCGCGCATCCACCCGATGCGCCCTTGCGCACCCTCACACGAAGCTTTATCATCGCAGGAAGTGTGAAATCCGGCCGTCGCGGTCGCTTAGAGAGAAGGATGAGACAATGCTACTCAACCCGGAAAAGGCCCTGGAGAGGTCCGCAATGCAGGCAGAGTTCGGCTCCCCCGTCACGCCCAAGAAGCGTGGCTTCAAGGAGGTCATCCTCACCACGACCGCAGGTTACATCGCCTCGATCGCCGTGATCGCCTGCTTCTTCCTCATCGCCGCCATCGGCGCATAGGCACGGCTTCATAGCAACAAGAAAGGGACCCTCCGGGGTCCCTTTTTAATGTGACAGGGGTCAGGCCCCTGTCACATTTGGGGTCAGGCCCCTGTCACATTTGGCCCCTGTCACATCCCTCGCATCCCCTGCCGCATTTCACCAGCACAGCAGTTCGTAGCCATCGTCGGTGACGACGATCTGCACCTCCCACTGCGCCGACGGCGAACCATCGGCCGTGCGCACCGTCCATCCATTCGGGTCGTTCATGTCAATCTTGGCCTTGCCCATGTTGACCATCGGCTCGATCGTGAAGCACATGCCGGGCACGAGAAGAGGGCCCGTCCCCGCCTGCGCGACGAAGCTCACGAACGGATCCTCGTGGAACTCCAACCCAATGCCGTGACCGCCAAACTCCGCGACGACCGAGAACCCCGCATCCGTCGCGACCTTGTTGACCGCCGCGCTCACGTCACCCAGATGCGCCCACGGCTTCACCGCCGCCAGACCCGCATCCACGGACTCGCGCGTGACCTCGACGAGTCGCCGCCATTCGTCATCGACGTCGCCGATGCAGAACATGCGCGACGAATCCGAGAAATACCCATCGAGAATCGTCGACATATCGACGTTGACGATGTCGCCGCTCTTGAGCATGTCGTCCTCGCTCGGAATGCCGTGGCAGACAACCTCGTTGATTGATGTGCACACGCTCTTGGGAAAGCCCTCGTAGTCGAGGTCAGCGGGAATGGCGCCATGCTCGATGCAGTAATCGTGTACCCAGCGGTCAATCTCCTCGGTGCTCGTGCCCACGCCGATATGCTCGGCGACATAATCGAGCGCCCCGATGTTGACCTTGGCCGATGCCTTGATGCCCTCGATTTCCTCGGGCGTCTTGAGCAAATCGCGGCCCAGGACGATTTCGCCCGCATCGCTTAGCTCCTGCAAGTGGCGGTCGAACTCGAGATGGCATTTCTTGTACTTCTTGCCGCTTCCGCACCAGCACTCATCATTGCGACCGGGGCTTTCCAAGTTGTCGTACACGTGACTCCTCGCTTCGTCTTCATGCGCTTGCGTTCGTAGTTCGCCCCATTGTACTACCCACACCGTCGGTGACATCGCCGACGAACGCGGTATCTGCGCGTTTTTCACGTTTTCCTAGGGCTAATTGGAATCGAGTGCTGACTTTTCACGTTTTCCTAGGATTATTCGATTGAAAACCCTAGGAAAACGTAATTTCTCTGCGTTGTAGCCTCAAACAGGCTAGGGAAACGTGGTTTTTCGACACGCGCAACTGCAACTGAGGGCCCGAGCGCTAGAAAATCGCAAAAAACGTGCACGCCGCCAGTCGCCAATACCGAGCTCGACTGCAATCCCGTGCGCCGGCCGCCTCACAGCTCGAAATCGACCCCGCGACCCGCGAGCGAGCGCTGCAGCTCGAGCAGGTATCCCGTCATCGCCGCATCTTGCAACGCACCGACCGCCTCGATCACCGGTAGCAGCGTCTCGCGGTCGAGATATCCCAGCTCCACCAGCGCATCGATGCTTTCGCGATCGTCGTGCCGCGCGGCTGCGACACACATCTCGACGAGGTTGTCGCGCAGAATCTGCCCGTACATGCGCCGCGTGTTCTCACTCAGGAACAGTGGATCGCGTAGCCGCCCGATGATACGCGTGAGCTGGCCGTACAGGTCGATGGGCGCCATGCTTTTCGCATCGTAATCGTGCATGTTGACGACGCATGCGTCATAGCGCGCGAGCAGGGCCTCGGGATTGAGGTAAGTCATCGAGTTGAAGCCGCGCACAATCTCGTTGAGACTGCGGAAAGTGACGGGAAAGTGCAGGTCAACAAAGTCATGCCCCTGTATGGGCTCGACGAAGTCGACGCGAATATGCTCGATGAGGCAGTTCACGTTGAGGGCGCGGTCCTGGATGTGGCGCACGTTCGTGCCGATGGTGAGCGCGGAGAGCTGCGTCGCGTTGCCAAACGCGAACGGCGTGAGCGTATCGACCTCGTGCGGAATGGTGACATCAGCGCGGCTCTCGTCGTAGAGCACGACACGCGACGTCCCTTCGTCCGTGCGCTCACAGAGCAGGCCACCCGTGTGATAGAAACGCACGCAGTTGGGATTGACCCGCACGTTTACGAGCGAGGGTCTGCCGCCGATGCCGCGTGCGCCAGCGGTGACGAGCGCGAGCTTGCCCAGATGCTCGAAACCGGCGGGCAGGTAGATGCCCTCGAGCGCCGTGTCGAGAAAGGCCTCGTCGCCAATCGAGCGCAACGACTCCGGAAAGTGCACGCGTCGCAAGCTACGACAACCGCGAAAGGCGCCGTCACCGATCTCGGCAAGCCCCTCCGGTAACGTCACCTGTTGCAACCGTGGCATGTTCGCAAACGCGCGCCCGCAGATGACCTCACAACCGGGAGCAACGGCGTACTCCACGAGCTCGGGCTCCATCGCGCCCATGAGCACCTGCGTTCCGTTCGCGTACAGCACGCCGTGCTCATCGAGGTGGAGCGTCCCATCGTCCTCGATGACAAGCGTCGCGTTGCCTCCGCTGCAGGCCACGCCCGTACGCGCCACGCAATCGCAGGCTAGCTGCCGTACGCTCGCGGGCACGTGCAGCTCGACGATGCCGCTTTCCGCGAATGCCTCGTCACCAATTTCGACAAGTCCCTCGTCGAGTATGACGCTCGCAAGCTCGCGACAGCGAAAGAACGCGCGCTTCTCGATGCGACGCAGACTCACCGGCGCTGCAAACTCCCGTAGCGCCGTGCGAGCAAACGCGTGCGCGCCAATCGACTGCACGCCGTCCGGAAGCGTGACACTGCGCAACCCGGGGCAGCACGCGAACGCCTTGGCGCCGATCTCGACGCAGCTAGCCGGGACTTCGTATTCCTCGACCGGCACCGCGACTGCCGCCAAACGCATCTGACCGTCGTCCTCGCCCACGTGCGCTCGCTCGAACACACTTATGCAATCGGTTGCCAAAAATGGATTTCCCGCCGCGACGCGCAGTTCCGCAAGACTGCTGTTCGCGAACGCGCCGGGCTCCACCGCACTTGTGCCCACGCCGATCGTGAGCCGCTTGAGACCATCGACCCCAACCACCTCGAGCCCCACGCGCTCGAGCATACCGGGGAGCACGAGCTCCTCCAGCTTGCGGCACTGGTTCACCCAACTCGAATCGAAGCTCGTCGTTGCACGTGGCAGCACGAGTCGTCGCAGGTCACGGCACATGCGAAACGCCGAAGGGCCGATGGCCTCGATGCAGTCGGCGCAGACGATCTCCTCCACGCCCGCAAGTGACGCGCAAGCGCCGGGCCCTAACTCGAGCACCGCAAGACCGCCCAGTTCACCCGGTACCGCCAGCACGCACGGCGCCTCCTCGGGCAGCTCGCAGCCCACTATGCGCGCGAACTGGCCGTCCACGACCACGAACTCCCAGCTCACACCATCGCCGGTCGCCTCGTGCCGCAACTCGCTGCAACGCCCGTCCTCGCGCGCGCGGCGCTCCGCAACCTCGCGTCGCTGTCGGTCCATGACCTCTGCAATCGCGAAAATCGCATCCTGCCCCGTCTTGACTTCCAGGTCGCCGAGGTCGATGTCATCGGGTGCAGAGCGCACGCTACCGAACATGAGGGTATCGCCGAAGATTTCCATAACTCGCATCATAACCTAAATGTGACAGGGGTCAGGCCCCTGTCACATTGCTACAATGACCAAAACCTGTGACAGGGGCCTGACCCCTGTCACATTGCCCTTGCCACATTACGCAATCAAGTACCGGAGGACCCATGAGCAAGATCGAGATGAAGACCCCGCTTGTCGAGATGGACGGCGACGAGATGACCCGCATCATCTGGCAACTGATCAAATCGGAGCTGCTCATCCCGCACATCGACCTCAGGACGGAGTACTACGACCTCGGCCTCGAGCATCGCGATGCGACGAACGACCAGGTCACCATCGACGCATCCGAGGCGACCAAGCGCCTGGGCGTCGCCGTCAAGTGCGCGACCATCACCCCGAACGCCGCACGCGTCGAGGAATACAACCTCAAGCAGATGTGGAAGAGCCCCAACGGCACGATCCGCGCGCTGCTCGACGGCACGGTCTTTCGCGCGCCCATCGTCGTCAAGGGCATCGAACCCTGCGTGAGCTGCTGGAAAAAGCCCATCACACTCGCGCGTCATGCCTACGGCGACGTCTACAAGAACGCCGAGATGCGCATCGACGGCCCCGGCACGGTCGAGCTCGTCTTCACTCCCTCCGACGGCGGCGAGCAGATGCGCACCCTGGTGCACGAGTTCGCCGGTCCCGGCGTCGTGCAAGGCCAGCACAACCTCGACTCCTCCATCGAGAGCTTCGCACGCAGTTGCTTCGAGTACGCGCTGTCGACCAACCAGGACCTGTGGTTCTCGACCAAGGACACGATCTCGAAGATCTACGACCACCGCTTCAAGGACATCTTCGCCGAGATCTTCGATGCCGAGTACCGCGAGCGCTTCGAGCAGGCCGGCATCGAGTACTTCTACACGCTCATCGACGACGCGGTCGCGCGCGTCATGAAATCCGAGGGCGGCTTCATCTGGGCCTGCAAGAACTATGACGGCGACGTGATGAGCGACATGGTCTCGAGCGCCTTCGGCAGCCTCGCGATGATGACGAGCGTACTCGTCAGTCCCCACGGCTACTACGAGTACGAGGCCGCGCACGGCACCGTGCAGCGCCATTACTACAAGCACCTCGAGGGCCTTCCGACCTCGACGAACTCCGTCGCGACGATATTCGCGTGGAGCGGCGCGCTGCGCAAGCGCGGTGAGCTCGACGGCAACGCCGAGCTCATGGCCTTCGCCGACAAGCTCGAACATGCGACGTTATCCTGCATCGAGGACGGTCAGATGACCGGCGACCTTGCGCGCATCACATCGCTTCCCAACCCCACCGTGCTCAGCACCGAGGGCTTCATCGAGGCGGTGGCCACACGCTTGTAGCCGCCCCTCGAGAAGCGTTTGCCGCTTTTGCAGGCTCACCTGCGCCTTTTTTGCGTTTTCCTAGCATGACCAGCCGATGTCTGTGCCTTTTTTGCGTTTTCCTAGCGAAAAACATCCACTTTGACTAGGAAAACGTGGGTTTTCGACACGCCAGGTCCGGAAAACCTAGGAAAACGCAATTTCCTTGCAGCGGTCCCTCCACACAAGTCTCAAGCTTAGGACACAGTTGCGCTACGCCGTCGGCACGGTCCAATCCTCATCGGCGGCAGTCGCATCGAGTAGCAGCTCAGCGCTCGCGAGTTCCCATGCCTCGAGCTCGATCGCACCGGAAAAGCGCCAATCGCCATCAGTGGCGATGACGACGTTGTTATCGCAGTTGGAGAGCATCGATGGCTGCCCTGGTAGCACGTAGACGTGCGCGAACTCACTCGCGAGTGTGCGCATGATGCGGCGCATCGGGCGCGAACGTGGACCTTCCACCGCGCCAATCACGTTGGACAGATAGACCCCGCCCTCGCGCAGGTGCTCATGATAGAGCTGCACCGCCTCGCATGTCACCAGGCTCTCGACAAGACTCATGCCGCTGAAGCAGTCGTTCACAATCGCGTCGTAGCGCTCGTCGCTGTCCTCGAGAAACGCGCGCGCATCGCCCTCGATGAGTCGCAAACGCCCGGTCTCGTCCAGGTCGTATTCCTCGAACAGCCGGTCGAGGAAGAAGTAGCGTCGCGCAATCGCCGTGATTACGGGGTCGATCTCGACGCAGGTCACGAAGGCCTCGGGGCAATGTGCGATGAGATGCTTGGGATACGAGTAACCGCCCCCGCCCAAGACGAGCACGTCGTGCACCGGCACACCGGCAAGAAACATGCAGTCGTAGTCACGTGTGTACGAATAGGCCAGGTCACAGTACGTGTCATCGTCCAAATACGTGGCCGATTGCATGGTTCCCGCCACGTTCATCACGCGCACGAGGCCGTCCTTGCGCTCGATGGTGAATACCTTGCACGGTCCGGCCATGGTATCGAACTTGAGAAAGATCTCGCGCGAACGCCGATAGCGGCGCACCAACACGACTGCGACCACCGCAGCCACGATTACAGCAGCAAGCACCAAACACGTCACTATGGCTAGCGTCAGATCCATGCGCACATAGTAGCATCTTGGCATGGTCACATCCGTCGCGGTCGAGTACAATTGAGCGTGACAGGGGCCTGGCCCCTGTCACGCTTTCGACCCGGCACATCAATGTGACAGGGGCCAGGCCCCTGTCACATTTTCTGGTACACCGGCTCCCGACACACACCACACGCAACACCAAAGGAGCAGCATGGACAAGACATTCGAAGCCGAACAAGAGCACCTGAGCACGACATACGCGAAGCTCCAGAGCATCGAGCATGATCTGCAGGACCAGCTCTCGAGCATCTTCGACGAAGTCGCCGCTGACAAAGACCTCATCGCCGACGAGCTCAGCTTCGATTTCGATACCGACATCCATGTCGAGACCATGGCCGAACTCGAGGCCGTCAACCGCATCATCGACACGTACAACCTCGCCGCCGACGTCACGACCGAGCGCCTGCACCGCGCACAGCTCCTACTCAAGCAGCCCTACTTCGCCAAGGTCACGCTGCAGTTTAGACCCGGCAGCGAGCCCAAGGACATCTATATCGGCAACGTCGGCATGACCGACGACGACTACCGCCACTTCATCGTCGACTGGCGCAGCCCCATCGCCGAGGTCTACTACAACCAGCAAAACGGCAAGACAAGCTACGAGGCCAACGGCCGCACCATCGATTGCGAACTCATGCTGCGCCGCCAGTTCGACATCGAACGCGATCAGCTCAAGGCGCTCTTCGACACGACGGTCGCCATCCAGGACGAGCTGCTGCTCGCCGCGCTGGCCAAAGACCGCTCGTCACGCCTATCGGCCATTACGGCCACCATCCAGAAGGAGCAAAACGAAGTCATCCGCCACGAGGACGTACCGGCGCTGCTCGTCAGCGGCATCGCGGGATCCGGCAAGACCTCGGTACTTTTGCAACGTATTGCCTATCTCTTCTACCGGCACCGCGACACACTCAAGCCGAGCGACGTGTTCCTCATCACCCCCAACCCGGTGTTCCAGCGCTACATCGAGAACGTCCTGCCCGAGATGGGCGAGAGCAACCCCTCGTCGATCACCTTCGAGGCGCTCATGTGCGGCCTCGGGCTCGGCAGTCGCGATCTGGGGCGCGAGGTGAGCGCCGATGCGCTGCGTGCCATCGACGAGCAGCTACCCGGCTTCGCGCTCAGACAAGGCGACTTCGCCGACATTCGCATCGAGGGCGAGGCCGTCATCACGGCCGCTCAGGCGCATGGCGCATGGTGCAAACTCAAAAACCTACCCACCGGCGCACACAAAAGTTCGCTGGTCATCGACGACTTGCTCGGCCGCCTCGAGCAGCGCATCAAGCGTCTAGCCAAATCCGAGAAGTACCAGGACATGATCAGCGACCTTTCCGATGCCGAGCAAATCGAATGCTTCGGCGAGAACGTCTTCATCGGCGATATGGACGAAGCCGAGCTCGCGAGCTACACCGAGCGCTTCCTGCGCTGGCGCTACGCGGGCGTGGAAGATGAGATCGAGGATGGCCGTTGGCTGCGCCTGGACGCGATTGGCATGCGCCTGACCGGCTCGGAGAACCTAAGCGCGATCGAATGGCTGTACCTCAAGCTCGCACTCGTCGGCGGCGGCATGCGCCATGCGCGCTACGTGATGATCGACGAGGTGCAGGATTACAGCACCGCGCAACTCATGTGCCTGGCGCGCTACTTCGGCAAGGCGCATTTCATGCTGCTGGGCGACGAGAACCAGGCCATCCGCGAGGGCACGGCGAGCTTCGCGCAGGTGCGTGAAGTCTTCGAGCGCGCTTGCGGTTCGGTCGAAACCTGCGAGCTCATGACGAGCTACCGCTCGTCTCCGGAGATAACGGCACTGTTCACGAGCCTGCTCGACGACGAGGAGCGCGTGCGCGTCGAGTCCGTGCAGCCAGCGGGCATAAGCCCGGTCATCATCGAATGCGCCGACGACGTCGATTACGAGGCACAGCTGCGCATGGCAGTCGAAGAGGCGCTCGAGGCGGAGTGCCTGGCGGCCATCATCGCGCCAGACGCTCGTCGCATGACCAAGTTCGAGACGATGCTCGAGGGCTTGCCCATCGTCACCCCCGCCCGCAAGGAGGCGATTGGCGAGCGCGGCGTGCTACTGCTCGACATCAGGCTCGCCAAGGGTCTCGAGTTCGACCAGGTCATCGTGCCCGACGTCCAGCAACGCACCTATCCCGACGAGACGCTCGCACGCCATCGCCTCTACACCGCGATCTCGCGCGCGACGCGCAAGGTCACGCTCATCGCCAACGGAAAGCTCACGAGCCTGCTGTCAAAATGTACGGTTCGCTGACCATCTCATAGCGTCTTCTGCCAAGAATTGCGGGTACTGACCAAAAGAAGCGCCCAATTCGACGTTTTTGCCAAAACATGCGGTCACTGACCGTAATTCTTGCCATCTGGTGGTCAGCTGCCCGCAATCCTTGTCATTTCGACCGGAGGCGCCGAAGCGGAGAAATCTCCCCCGCCCCCGCACTCCGCACCCCCGTTGCTACCCCCCCCCGCACCCCGTCGGCATTCGGAGTATCATGGTCGCGACACCCGCAACCAAGGAGCCATCATGCCCGATACACACGACACATCGCAACGGACCCGCGAGCTCGGCGAGCGCTATGCCGACGACATCATCGTCCTGCGTCGCCACTTTCACCAGCACCCCGAGCTCTCGGCCAAGGAGCACGAGACAAGCGCCTACATCTGCGGCTACCTCGACGAGCTTGGCATCCCCTACAAGCTCGTGACCGGCCCGCGTCCTGCCGATAAGCGCGAGGAGCGCGACGAGTTCATCGGCACCGGCATCATCGCGACCATACGCGGCGAGGCACCCGCCGCCTACGACGATGAGGGCAATCCCGCCAAGCGCGTCGCGCTCCGCTGCGACATGGACGCGCTTCCCGTCACCGAGAAGACCGAACTGCCCTTTGCCTCGCAAAACGACGGGGTCATGCACGCCTGCGGCCACGATTGCCACATGGCCATGCAGCTTGGGGCCGCCCGTATTCTCATGGATATGCGCAACCAGTTGCGTGGTGAGGTACGCCTCATCTTTCAGCCTGCCGAGGAAATCTCCATTGGCGCACGCGACATGATTGCCGCCGGCGCACTCGACGGTGTGGACGCCATCTTCGGCCAGCACGTCTGGAGCGAGGTCGATGCTGGGACGTTTTCCGCCGAGCCGGGCAGCCGCATGGGCAACACCGATTGGTTCCGCATCGACATCGAGGGCGTGAGCGCCCATGGTTCGATGCCCCACAAGGGCCTGGACGCCATCGTCGTCGCCTGCGAGATCGTCGACGCGCTGCAGCTGCTCGTGAGCCGCCGCTCATCGCCATTCGAGCCCGTCGTCGTCACCGTCGGCGAGATTCATGGCGGTACGGCCCGCAACATCATGGCCGGCAGCGCATACATCACCGGAACCGTGCGCACGTGGAACAAGAAGACACGCGACTTCATCGCCGAGAGACTCTCGCAGATGGGCGGCCGCATCGGCAGCGCATATGGCGCGAGCATCCAAATCGAGTACACGCCCGGCAACCCCGCCGTGGTAAACGACGAGGACGTGACCCGCGTCGCGGCACAGGCCATCGACAAGACGCTGGGCGAGGAAGCCCTCGCGTCGTATCACGGCACGCTTTCGGGCGAGGACTTCGCCGAATACTTGCAGCACGTGCCCGGCGTCTTCGTCTTCGCCGGCATCAACAACCCCGATATCGGCGCCACGCATCCGCAACACAGCTGCTACTACACGGTCGACGAAAGCGTGCTTGCACCCGGCGCGGCCATCGCCGCCCAGTGGGCCCTCGACATGCTCACGTGACAATGTGACAGGGGTCAGGCCCCTGTCACATTTTGGCCCCTGCCGCGTTTCTACTCCCGCAGCACCACATACGCCTCGATGAGCTCGTCGAGCCCCACCGCCGCATTCGCCGGACTCGTCGAGGGAAGCCGCGTACATTCTCTCCCGTACGCGGGCTCCAGATAGCGCCGGTACAACTCGTGTGCCTTCGCGCCAGTCGCGAATATGCGTTCGATGGGTGCGACGTCGAGGATGCGCGAAAGGTCATTGGGCATGGCGTCGCGGATGCTCGCGTCCGAGGCGCCCTTAATGGCGCAGCTCGCGAGCACGTCCCACATCGCGATGCGGTTACGCAGCAGAAACGCCCGGCGCTCCTCGACCACCTGTGGCACATCCTCACCGTATACGGCAGCCAGCACCTTCCACATGCGATTATGCGGATGACCGTAGAAAAAGCCCGTCTCGCGCGACTTGGGCGATGGAAAGGTTCCCAGCAGCAAAACCCGCGAGTACTCATCGAACACCGGCTCGATTTCATGTATGTGATGCGTCCGCTCCATGAGCTCAGTGTAAACCAGACAAAACCTGCCTGGGCATTTTTGTCTGACTATGGAGCAAATGATCGAAACAAGATAAAGGTGATCGGCAACAATTGTCTGGTTGTATTCTAGTCACCATGTCTAAAATAGTCACCTGTCTGACGCTTCCTTTTCTCGACTTTTCCCCTTTTATCTTCCCCAAACTCCCAAATTGGGGTAGGATGGCAAGCGCTAGAGGAGGAATCATGGCAGTCATCGATGCGCATGCGCACATTTATCCGGAGAAGATCGCGAGCAAGGCAGTCGATGCCGTCGGCGCATTTTACGGCGTCGACATGTACGATGGCGGGGGCTGCAGCCCCGGTACGCCCGAGGCGCTGCTCGCCTGCGCAAGCAAATCGCCCATCACGCACTTCATCGTCCATTCGGTCGCCACGACGCCGCACGCCGTGACCAGCATCAACGACTTCATCGCCGAGCAGGCACGCCGGCATCCCGAGTTTATCGGCTTCGGCACCATGCACCCTGATTTCGAGGATAAGGAATCCGAGGTCAATCGCGCTATCGAGCTTGGCCTACACGGATTCAAAATCCATCCCGACACGCAGATGGTCGACACCGATGACCCACGTCTCATGGAGTTCTACGAGATCATCGCCGGTCGCCTGCCCATCACCATCCACACCGGCGACTACCGGCACGACTTCTCACATCCGCGCAGGCTCGCACGCGTGCTCGACGCCTTTCCTGCGCTCGTGGTCGATGCCGCGCACTTCGGCGGCTGGTCCATCTACGACCAGGGATATGACCACCTGGGGAAATACGAGAACCTCTTCATCGATACCTCGAGCTCGCAGCCGATCATGGGCGACCGTCACACCGCCGAACTCGTACGCATGTGGGGCGCCGATCGCGTCATGTGGGGAAGCGACCACCCGATGTGGAGCCCCATCAGCGAATACGAGGCGTTTCGTGCCCTCGATTTCACCGACGAGGAGTTCGACGCCATGCTCTGGCGCAACGCCGAGCGCTTCGCCGGTGTCACCGTGCGCTAGTTGAGCGGGACAAACGACCTGTCCGCTTGTCCCGCTCTGTCATTGTCAACCTTGCTGTTTCCGCCCTACGTGCGGGCCAGGCCGTCGATGGGAAGCACGACGCCGGAAATGTAGCTCGCCATGTCGCTTGCGAGGAACACGACGCCATCGGCGATGTCCTCGGGCTCGCCCATGCGGCCGAGCGGAATCGTCGCGATGAGTGGCTTGATGACCTCGTCGGGTAGCGCATCGACCATGTCGGTGTGCGTCACGCCCGGAGCCACCGCATTCACGCGGATGCCCTTGCCGGCGAGCTCGCGCGCAAGCGAGAGCGTGAGGCCATTGACGGCGAACTTCGTCGCCGGATACGCGCAACCGGCGGGCTGCCCGTCGCGCCCCACCATCGAGCTCGTGTTGACGATGGCGCCACCACCCTGCTCGATCATGATGCGCGCCGCGGCCTGAGAGCAGACGAACACCGCGTTGAGGTTGAGGTCGACGATGCGCTCGAACTCCTCGACCGTGTAGTCCACAAGCGGCGTGCGTGAGCTCACGCCCGCGTTGTTGCACAGGATGTCAAGGCTCCCAAAGGCACTCACGACCTCATCAAATGCCGCCGCGACCGCATCGGGGTCGTTGAGGTTGGGCGCGATGGCAATCAGGCGGTCGGCCAGTGCCGGATCCTCCTCGATGAGCTTGGCAACCGCTGCCTCGGCCGTCTCCATGCGCGAGCCGGCGACGGCCACGTTGGCGCCCGTGTCGAGCATGGTGCGCACGATGGCCAGGCCAATTCCACGCGTTCCGCCGGTCACGACGGCGTTCTTGCCTTCCAGTATCATATGAAACCATCCTTTCGATATATACGATGAGAAGAACAATACCCCATCATGTCCCCATGACGAAGCGGCAACGTGCACATCCTTATCCTCTACACAATGACGCGCCCATGTGACAGCACGTGTGACAGGGGTCAGGCCCCTGTCACATTCTCTTACGTGACAGGGGCCTGACCCCTGTCACATTGCAGCCGCAGGGCATGGGCGTGCGAAGAAGAGTGCCCAAGAGCATTGGGGCGCGTGACCGAGGCGACTTTGGTCTTGGAGCCGAGGCACGTGCCCCAATGCTCCTAGCCCTATAGCCGCACGGGTATTCCTTGCTTGGCCATGTACTCCTTCACCTGGCGCACTGTGAGCTCGCCGAAGTGAAAGACGCTGGCTGCGAGCACGGCGTCGGCCTCGCCCTCGATGATGCCCTGCGCGAAGTGCTCGAGCTTGCCCACGCCAC
>CAYLYJ010000009.1:0-27910 GCA_964388185.1 uncultured Coriobacteriaceae bacterium | reverse complement strand
TGGTGCTTGCCTCGGCCGATGCCGACGCATGGCGCTTGACGAGCGAGGCGATGCGCGCGAGGAGCACCGCTGGGCGATACGGTTTGGCGACGAAATCGTGCGCGCCCAGGTTGAGTGACATGACCTCGGTGAACTCATCGCTTTTTGCCGTGAGGACGATGATGGGAACATCACTTTGCCCGCGCACATCACGGCAGATGGATTGCCCGTCTGCCCCGGGAAGGCCGAGGTCCAAGATGACGCAATCGGGATTGACATTGACGATGTCATGCGCGGCGGTCTCGAAGTTGTTGCAGGCATGTGTTTCGTAACCGTCTAGCTCGAGGAGATGCGCGAGCTCGTCGCGCAGGGTCGTGTCATCTTCGACGATGTAGACGATGGCCATGATGGAGCCCCGTTCGCTTGGATATGGTAGCTCCATTTT
Source organism: uncultured Coriobacteriaceae bacterium (assembly GCA_964388185.1). GTDB lineage: Bacteria > Actinomycetota > Coriobacteriia > Coriobacteriales > QAMH01 > QAMH01. The sequence goes on along the minus strand of CAYLYJ010000009.1, from coordinate 27,486 downwards.
AGCCGCAGGCGGGGGTGAAAGACGGCAAAGCGCGGAATCTTACGCAGGTGTAAGAAAGCGCTGGAAAATGTGGATGAAACATCAAACTACTTTATGAGAATGTGCGAATAGTCTGCGAAAAAGATAACCAACCGGCGTATCATGGAAGATGCACGAAGGAGGTGGGTGGCATGCTGCGCAAAATCGACAAGATGGAGCTTCTGAAGCATGTCGTTTTCATCGTCTGCGTCGGCATCGTGTCGGCCCTCACGTCCATCATCCTGTGTCTTTGCGTCAACTTCGCCTACCACGTCAACCAGACCTTCGCCTGGACGCTCTTCTTCTTGCCGCTACTGGGCGTCTTGTCACTTGTCCTCTACAAGGCCTTCAAGTTGCCCTATAGCTACTCGACCGACACGCTTGTCGAGCAAATGCGCAATGACGATGTGGTTTCGCCCATGCTTGCGCCAGGCATTATCGTGGGCACGTGTCTCACCATTCTGGGCGGCGGTGCCGTCGGCAAGGAATCGAGCGCCTTTCAGGCAGGTGCATCGGTGAGCGAGACTCTGGGCAGGGCTTTCAAGCTCAAGAACTGCTTCGTCGACAAACAGGATAGGGAGCTGTACGGATACGCGGCGCTCATGGGCATGAGCGCAACGTTTTCGGCTCTGTTCTTCGCGCCGTTGGGAGCCGTGTTCATGGTGCTCGAACTTACGCGTTTCAGGAAGCTCAGCCTGCCACGCTTCATCGCCATGATTGCCTCGGCTGCCATTGCCGCTTCCATCGCCTATCCCTTCGGCATCGGCGATATCATCCCGCGCGTCACTATCCCGACGATCACGGGCGAGCTCGCGTTTTACACCATTATCGCCGGTATGGTATGTGGCGTGTTCGGTGGCATCTTCGGTCGGGCGCTACGCTTCACGCGCAAGGTGCTCAACACGCACGTCAAGAAGCCCTATATCACGGTCGTTATCTCGGGTCTCGTCATCGTGTGCCTCGTGTACTTCCTCGATTTGCGTGCCTTCGAGGGCTCGGGCATGAATCTGCTCGAGCGAGCGCTTGACGGCTCCATCGGCACGTATGATTTCGCCATCAAGGCCGGACTTGTGTTTCTTGCCCTGGCCTTTGGCTTCAAGGGCGGCGAGATCATGCCCACCCTTGCCATTGGTGGCCTGCTTGGTTGCACGCTCGGCCAGCTCATGGGCATCGACCCTGCCTTCATGAGCGCACTCGGCGTCATTGGCTTCTACGTGGGCATGTCGCGCTGTCCCATCGCTGGCTTCTTTCTCGGTTGCGAGGTCTTTGGCTGGGCCATCGCTCCCTTCCTCGCCATCATCGTGATATGCGCCGTCATGGGCAATTGGGATTACGGCTACTACGGGCACGGCCTCATCTATGAGGTACGCAAGGAACTCGCGCAAAGGCATGCAGACGCGGCAGCTGCAAAAGCAAGCTCCGCAAGCGCGGCGAATATGGCCGCGAGCGGTCAAGACGAGGATATAAAGCAGCGTTCATCGGAAAATTAGACCCGCTCGCGTCAAAAAACTTTTCAAAAACACAATAATATGCTGTTGACTTCTATCTCCAGTGGAGTAGATTGTACGCGTAGGATATACGCGTATCGCAATAGAGGGATTTCTCCTGCATCTTACGCATCTGGGGAGGAAGCATGGCGGCACCAAGGAACGACGAGGAGCGTGCACGCCTCTACGCCGCGGCCATGAGGCTGTTTGGTGAGAAGGGCTATGTTGCCACGTCCTATCAGGACATTGCCGACGCCTGCGATACGAGCAAGTCCGTCGTCCAGCATTACTATCCCCGCAAGGAGATGCTTCTCGCCCTTTTCCTGGACAAGCATTTCGATTGGGTGCGCGAGACGGCGTGCAAGCTCTCTCCACCCCATGCCGACATCATGCAGATGCTATGCATGATGCTCTTCATTCACTTTGGCAAGCTTCTCGCGGACGAGAAGGGCTCTCCGCTCATTCGGGATCTTCTGAGCTTCCGAACGTTCATCGAGGGTCTGGTCATGCGCGAGCGTGACTGGCTCATCGAGCGCTTGCCGGATAGTTTCGATCATCGAGCCGTGGGCGATTCTCTCGTCGTTGCGCTCAATGGGGCATACGGCCTTCTCTCCATCGCTTCGCTCGAAGATCGCGCCATCACGCCCGAATATGTCATGCGTCTTTCCTTCGTCCCCTTTGCCATGTCGATGGGGGCGGATACCCAGCACGTCGAGGAAGTCATCAAGGAATGTAGCTTGCTGCAGGAAGTACAGTAGGAGGAGCACCATGAGACCAATGGAATTTGCCAAGCGTACGGCGGCTAACAAGGCCATCGATTACTTTATGGAAGACCCCGTCCCGCGCATCGAGAGCATGATGGCCACTGTCAACAAGATGCTTCCCGATGCGCTCTTTCCGTCACAGCGCAAGGCCTTCAACCAGGCAATCGAGGAGCGCAACAACTGGTATCAACTCATCTGCCGCGTTGCCGATCTTGACCCAGACGTTGCCACGGGCCTGCTCAAGTGCTTTTTGACCGAGGCAAACCTCGTTGCCTGGGACAAGCAGGAAAAGTCACGCGAGAAATACCAGTGCAACATTCCCTGGGCCGTGCTGCTTGACCCTACGAGCGCCTGCAACCTGCATTGCACGGGTTGCTGGGCGGCGGAGTATGGCCACAAGCTCAACCTGAGCTATGACGAGATCGACTCCATCATCAATCAGGCAAACGAGCTCGGTACACATGTCTTCATCTATACGGGCGGGGAGCCGCTCGTGCGCAAGGCTGACCTCATCAAGCTCTGCGAGGCACATCCGGACTCTGCCTTCCTTTGCTTCACCAATGCCACGCTCATCGATCAGGCGTTCGTCGAGGAGGTCGCCCGCGTGAAGAACTTCGTGCCGATCATCTCGGCAGAGGGCAGCGAGCAGACCACGGATGCCCGTCGTGGTGAGGGGGTCTACCAGAAGATTGACAAGGCCATGGATCTGCTCAAGGCACGCGGCGTTCCCTTCGGCGTCTCAATTTGCTATACGAGTCAGAACGCCGAGGCGGTTTGCACCGAGGAGTATTACGACTGGCTCATCGACAAGGGTGCCTTCTTCGCCTGGATCTTCACCTACATGCCCGTTGGCAAGGATTCGCCTGCCGAGCTCATGCCCACGCCCGCGCAGCGCGAGATGCTCTACGACTTCAATCACAGGATGCGTCACGAGAAGCCGCTCCTGACCCTCGATTTCCAGAACGACGGTGAGTTCGTCGGCGGATGCATTGCCGGTGGCAGGCGCTACTTGCACATCAACGCCAATGGAGACGTGGAGCCTTGTGTGTTCATTCACTATTCTAACGTCAACATCCATGACGTGAGCCTGCTCGATGCACTGCGTTCGCCGTTGTTCATGGGCTACTACCATGGCCAGCCCTTCAACGACAATCACCTGCGTCCTTGTCCGATGCTCGAGAATCCCGAATGCATCGAGAAGCTCGTCGAGGAATCGGGGGCGCATTCGACAGATCTTGTCGAGGAGGAATCAGTCTACGAGCTCACCGCGAAGACGCGCCCCATGGCGCAGAGGTGGGCGCCGGTTGCCGAGCGCATCTGGACTGACGAAAACGACGAGCGCGCCTCAGAGCGTCATCGCAACGATTTAGGACAGGCCACGTCGGATCTCAAGAAGTTCGAGCGCGACGGTCGTGTCGTCCGCAGCGCTTTTGACGAGGAGCGTGACCCGCGCAGTATCGCCGAGCGCGACGAGGAAATGGATCGCAAGCTGCGCGAGATCACCGAAAGCGAGAGGGCGCTCGTCTAGCGAGGCAGATCGAGACACCATGTCAGTGTAACGCTGAGAGAGGAGGGGCACATGAGCGAGAGGAACCTGAGCCGTCGGTCGTTTCTAGCCGGCACGGCAGTGACTGCGACGGCTGCATGTCTGGGCGTGAACGCCGCCGTGCCCGCGGCAAAGGCCCTGGCGGGAAACGTCGATCCCGCTGGCGAATGGGTGAGGACCACCTGTTCGCCCAACTGCACGGGAGCGTGCGGTCTCAAGGGATTCGTCCACGAGGGGCAGATCAAGATGATTTCGCAGGCATCTGACTACCCATTCGAGCAATACAATCCGCGCGGATGTCTCAAGGGCCTGTCCATCAACACAATGCTCTACGGCCCACATCGGCTCACGACGCCGCTTGTCAAGAACGACGATACGGGCAAGATGGAGGAGGCCGACTGGGACACGGCGCTCGATGCGGCAGCCGCTAAGCTTCGCGCCGTCATGGACAAGTACGGACCAGAGTCCGTGGGCGTGATATGGCAGGTGCAGGGCACTGGTCATATTCAGAAGGGCTCGATCATCCGCCTGTCTAACATGATGGGCTGGTCGGCCATCGGTTGTTACGAGATGAACGGCGATCTTCCCATGTTCTGGCCCGAGACCTTTGGCGTGCAGAGCGAGGAGCTCGAGTCGTACTGTTGGGAAGACTCCAAATACACGATGATTTTCGGTTCGAACGTCATGGTCACGCGTCTGCCTGACGCACACTTTCTCAACATCTCGCGCGAAAATGGCGGTAAGGTCGTTAATTTCGATCCAAACTACTCGGCCACGTCCGAGAAGTCGACCGAGTGGGTGCGTCTCAAGCCTGACACCGATGCGGCCTTCGCGCTAGCAGTCGCCAAGATCATCATCGACGATGGCCTCTACGATGAGGCGTTCTGCAAGAATTTCACCGACATGCCGCTGCTCGTGGATACGGCTACGGGCAAGCGCATCGAGGCCGCCAACGTGGTCGGGCTCTCGGCGTTTTCCGCGCCGGCATACCGCAGCACCTACGTGGCCATCAACGCCGCGGGCGCTCCCTTCGCGGTTAACCCCGAGCGGCTGGGCGGTATGGAGGACTGCACGCTCGAGTACACGGGCGACATACGGCTCAAGGACGGCACGACCGTGCATGCCAAGAGCGGCTTCAGGTTGCTGCGCGAAAGCCTCGTGGGCAAGACGGCGCAGTGGGCGAGTGATACCACGAGCATTCCCGTCGAGACCATCGAGCGCATCGCGCAGGAGTGTGCCACCATCAAACCCATGCACATCATCTTCGGCGGTGCGGGCACGCAGTGGTATCACGGCGACCTCAAGGGGCGCTCGCTCGCGCTTATCGCGGCACTTACGGGCAATATCGGTCAACTCGGCGGTGGCATCTCGACCTACGTCGGCCAGTACAAGACGCGTTTCATTCCCGCTTCGTGGTTCAACCCGCCGCGCATGAACAAGCATTCAATGTCTTTCCAGTACGCCGTCACCGGACGCACCGAGACGATGCAGCAAAACGCGTTTCCCCCCAATGGCCTCAAGGCGCTCGTCGTGGGCTGGGGCAATCCGATGGACCAGCACAACGTGGCCAACTGGCTGCGAAGCGCGAAGGAGAGTGGCGAACTCGAATGCCTTGTCACGCTCGACTTCCAGCGCACTACCACAGTCGATATGAGCGACGTGGCCCTGCCGGCACCCAGCTGGTACGAGAAGCTCGAGCTCACCACGACGCCGCTGCATCCCTGGGTGCAGCTCCAACAGCAGATGGTCGATCCGCCAGGCGAGGCACGGCCCGAGATATGGATTTGCAAGGAGCTCGCCACGCATATCGATTCCTCGTATGCGGACCAGTGGCCGGTCTTCGACGAATCGCAGGCCGAGCAGGTCGCTGACGAGGTACTACGCACGCTTTTGGCCAACGGCGGCCCTTATGTCAACCAGCTCACGGCCGAACAGTTGCGCGAGGGCCCGGGCAAGCTCTGGCACGCCAATCCCGGAGAGAAGCGCATTCCGTTTTGGAGCCAGATTCACGAGGGCGCGCCGTTTCCCAGTCAGTCGCTCCCCAACGCAATTGACGTGACGGCGCCCTTTGTCAGGTCCGGGCGCATCCAGTTCTACCGTGACGAAGACGAGTTCCTCGAGCTCGGGGAGCAGCTTCCGTGCTACAAGCCCGCCTTCGAGGATACGGAGTACAAGGACGATCCCGAGGCACGTACCAAGTACCCGCTCGCGTTCATCACGCGTAACAGCACGTATCGCGTGCACTCCACGTACGTAAACAACCCCTTCATGCTCGAGCTGCAGAACAGCATGCCCAAGATCTTCATGAATCCCGACGATGCCAAGGAGCGTGGCCTGGAGGCAGGCGATTTGGTCGAGGCCTACAACGGGCGCGGCAAGTGCCAGGGCGGCCTCGTGCTCGATCCGGGCATGTATCCCGGACAGGCGATCTTCGACCAGGGATGGTGGAGCGAGTACATGGATGGCGACAGCTACAACTCGCTCATCTATCCGTGGATCAACCCCACCAATGAGGTGTATTACCTCTCGGGCGTGTGGTCGCCCAACATGGCGTGGAACGAGTGCGCATGCAATGTCCGTCTACTGCAAAAGGGCGGTGCGCGTAAGGAGGTCATGCAATGAGATACGCAATGGCCATCGACCTTGACCGCTGCATAGGGTGCAGAACCTGCGCGGTCATATGCAAGGACCATAACGCCGAGCCTCGTGGCATCTGGTGGAACCGCGTCTTCGCACCGGGCGCGCCCGAATACGGCACGTCGGTGATCGTGGATGGCATGCCGCGCATGGAGTTTCTGCCCATCAGTTGCCAGCACTGCGAGAACGCGCCGTGCCAGCAAGTATGCCCGACAGGCGCCACCTACACCGATGACACGGGTACCGTGCTTGTCGACTACGAGAAGTGCATTGGCTGCCGCTACTGCATTACGGCATGTCCCTACGAAGTGCGCCAGTTCAATTGGGGCAAGCCCGAGGGCATCGAGGGCGTCGACGGCGAGTACCGTTGGGGCTATCCCGAGGACTATCGTCAGGACGGACGGCTCGTCTATACGCCAGTGCGTCCCGAGGGCGTAGTCGAGAAGTGCACGTTTTGCGTCCAGTACACCAATCAGGGCGGCATCCCCGCATGCTGCACGGGCTGCCCGGCCAATGCTCGCATATTCGGCGACATCGAGGATCCCGAGTCCGAGGTATCGAAGTACCTTTCCGGGCGTGAGTGGCTCGTTATCGGCGAGTCGCATGGCACCAAGCCAAAGGTGTACTACCTGCCTTCCAAGCGTGGAGAGGGGGAGTAGCCATGACGGAGCAAATTCAGAAAACAAGGAAATGGCCTATTATCTTGACCGTGGTCTTCATCGCGATAGGGTGTGCGGCGTGGATCTGCCAGCTCACGATGGGCCTGCTCGTGGGGTCGGGCATGAGCAATACCTTCGCATGGGGTCTCATGATTGCGGTCTTCGCCTTTTTGGTCGGCTTCGGAGCCGGTAGCCAGTTTGTTGCGTCCTATATCGTGCTCGCCAACCGCAAGGACCTCATGCCCTACGTCAAGATCGCGCAAGTTGTGGCCCTTGCGGGCGCCATCAGCGCGGGCGTGGCGATCCTCATTGACCTGGGACATCCGGCGCACGTCATGGCCATGCTCATGGGACCGAATCCCACATCTGCGCTTACCTGGGACATGATTGCGCTGTCGGTATTCATCGTCATCGCGATCATCAATCTCATTGCCGTGGCGCGAAACAGCAAGCTGCTCAAGTTCTGGATGGCGCTGGGGCTTATCAGTGCCTTTGCACTGCAGCTTGTCGAGGGCTTGCTCTTCGCGCTCATGGAAGCGCGCGTCTGGTGGCATAGTTTCATCATGCCTGTTGATTTCATCGTCGTCGCCATAGTGTGTGGTCTTGCCATCGCGGTCATTGTCTGCGCACTCAAGAAGGACGAGTTCAAGCCCGAAGCGCTGCACGATCTGAGCTTTCTGCTCGCGGTGGCTATCATTGTCCACCTGGTACTCGCCGTCATCGAGCTGCTGATTGTCTGCTTCGGCGGGAGCGCGGCAGATGGCGGAGCGCTTGCGGCATTGGGCAGCGTTTGGTTGTTCTACGTGCTCGAGCTCGGATTGCCCTTGGCGGCAGTCTTCGTGCTGCTTCGGGGCAAGAACGAGCCGACCAAGAACATGCTCATTGGCGGCGTGCTGGTTGTTATCGGCATGTTCTTCCACCGTCTCATGCTGCTATACCCGGCATTTGCCAACCCGACGCTTTACGTTTCGCTCTCCAACGAGCCCTCGCCGAGCTGGCCGCTGCCTGCCTCGACGGGCCTGTACGATCACACGGGCAACGCCTTCGAGATCGCGCAGGGCTATATTCCCAACTTTTTCGAGTGGGCGAGTATGCTGCTGCCTCTTGGTGTTGCGCTTGCGGTCTTCCTCGTGGGGACTTGGCTCGTCGGCAAGATTGGCAGTGCAAGTGAAGGCAAAGGTGCGGAGCCTGTAAAAGTTGCCGAAACGTACGAAGCTGCCGAGGTCAAGCCTGCAGATTGAACATGAGCACAACCACGCCCGGAAACGGAGTTCTGATAGGGCGATGTTGCAAAAAGGAAGACTAGTTCTGCTATTCTGGCATTGCCGAATTGTGGAGACGCATTCATAGGGGATTGCGTGGCCCATCGACGATCGTCCGAAAGTCGCATTTGAGAAAGAGGGGGCAGGCAGTGTTTTGCCCGAAATGTGGGAGCAAGGCTGCGGATGATGCGGTCTTTTGCGGGAATTGCGGTGCATCGCTTAACCGCAATGCTTCGGTCGCGATGAATTCTGGCACACCGCCGAGTTATCCCTCGTATGCGGATGACGCATCTACAACGAAAAGGCCCAAATCAGGTAAACGCAAGGCACCGTTTATCATCGCCATCGTGGTTGTCGCCATCGCTGTCCTCACGATTATCTGCGTCAGTATCGTAGGTGGCCTTAGCGCCCCAGATAGCGGAAACGAAATAGGGGAACGAGGTCTTGGCGGCGCAGAAAGTGCGACAGCGGGACGTCCTGGTGACGCTAGCGGGGTTACGGTAAAGGACTCTACGGAAGCCTACACCTGGGAGGAGCTCTCAAAAATTTCGAACGAGATTGCGGGGGCTTCTGACGAGAACGCGGCGATCGAGGTGGCCAAACGGTACAATTTGTGCTCGCCCGAAGGAAAGCTCGATGGTACCCAGGTAAAATCGGTTGTGCTATCGGATGGCACTCAGACTGCGGTCCAGATCGCCGGATTTATTCATGACGACAAGACTGGCGGAGGCAAAGCGGGTATCACGTTCATTTTCCGGGACTGCATTGGAAATCATATTATGAATCCCGAAAGCAGTAGTGGCTGGAGTATCAACAATGGCGGCTGGGAAGATTCTCAGATGCGTTCATGGCTTTCGACTGATGGCATGGCTCTTTTGCCCGGCGATCTCAAAGAGGTTGTCGTTTCCGTAGACAAACTCACCAATAATAGCGGTAAGGCAACGAGCACTTCATCGGTAACGAAGACTTCTGACTCGCTTTGGCTGTTCTCTGTCAAGGAGCTTGCCGGAAGCTATGATTGGTCTGTCACAAAGAGCGACAATGATGTTCTCAACGCCGAGGGCAATAAATACAAGCTCTTTCGTGACATGAACATTAGACCAGGTGGTGCCAGTGCATTTCTGGTGAAAAGAAACGGCGGGACGGTTGCTTCTTGGTGGAATCGCTCGCCGAATCCACATGCCAGCACAGGTTTTGAGGCCGTGAACTCGGCCGGTTGGTGTGACGAAGCGGCCTCGTCTGACTCCGAGCTTGGCGTGGTTCCCGGTTTCTGCATATAGGCTAGCCTTTGTTCGTCATCCCCGAATCACCTAAAGCAGAAAGGTAGGCGCGCGGGTAAATGTTCTGTTCAACATGCGGTTGCGAAGTTGCAGAGGGCACGGCCTTTTGCGGTAATTGTGGAGCACCCCTTGATGGGGGCGTTTCGACTGCGGCGAATCCCAGTCCGTCGTCGCCAGACGATTATTCCGGTGCGAGCGATATCGCCACAGGCACATCATCTAAAAAGAAGAAGGGCAAAGCTCCTCTCATCATTCTCCTCATTGCGCTTGTCGTTATCGCGATTGCCGCGGTCACAATACGTCTTACGATGTGTACTAACCACGGCATGACGCCTTCTGAGGGATCCGCGGAAGTGGGCAGTGTGACATCTTCTGGTGTCTCATCTGAAACTAGCAACGCGATAACCCCCAAGGACGCCGTCGAGGCCTATACCTGGAGCGAGCTCTCCGAAATCTCGAAGGAGATTGGCGACGCCGCTGACGAGAGCGCGGCAATCGAAGTGGCCAAGAAATACAACCTTGTTACCAAGGACGGCAAGCTCGATGGAACACAAACAAAGACCTTGACTCTTACGAATGGCGAAACTGCGACGGTGCAGATCGCAGGCTTCTCTCATGACGACAAGACATCTGGCGGTAAGGCTGGTATCACCTTCGCATTCAAAGATTGCGTCGAGTGGCATGCGATGAACCCGAGGAGTACCAATACGGGAGGTTGGGAAAACTCGTCGATGCGTTCATATCTCGCTTCTGATGTCATGAAGCTTATGCCAGATGATTTGAAGGCGGTAATCGTACCTGTCGAAAAGCTGACCAACAACACGGGCCAAGCCAATAGCGTCTCATCGGTGACGAAGACCTCGGATGCGCTGTGGCTCCTCTCTCCTGTCGAGGTCTGCGGCACAATCAGCCGGTATTCGGGAAGTGATGCAATATACAACGACATCTTCAATGCCGAAGGAAGCGAGTATAAGCTTTTCCATGACATGAGCGTGCGCCCTACGGAGCTCAACGCGTTTCTCGTAAAGAGCTTCAGGGGCACATCAATTCCATGGTGGATGCGCTCTCCTGACCCGAGTCGGTCGGATAGCTTCTGCGACGTATATGCCGATGGCAATCCCAGCCATAGGAACGTTGCCAGCAATCTATATGGTATAGCTCCCGGTTTCTGCATCTAGGTTGGATCCAACCCTTCGCATGACGGGCATATTCGTCGGACTCGGCTATCCGTGCCTCAATGAGCCCGCACGGCAATCGCCATTTTTTCGTTTCGCAACTTCTTGAAACGTGATACGGTTCGTCTGCAAGTGAACATGAACCAAGGGAGTGTCCATGAAGTCTGTGAGGAGAAGCCTCGTCCTTTTACTGAGCATGGCGTTTGTGCTGTGTGCAACACTGTGCATTGCCGGATGTGGGGGACAGCAGGCATCATCGTCGGCCACGAGCTCGGTGGCCTCATCGTCGAGTGCCGCTTCCGAAGCAGGTGAGACGCTCGTGGTCTATTTCTCGGCTACCGGCAATACCGAGGCCGTCGTCCAGGACATCGTCAACGAGACCGGTGCAACGAGCTTCGCCATCCAGCCCGCACAACCTTACACGAGCGAGGATCTCGACTACAACAACTCGAGCAGCCGCGTCTCGAAAGAGCACGCCGATCCAGCCTTGCAAGACGTTGCGCTTGACCAGGACACGCCTGACAATTGGACTTCCTACGATACCGTCCTCATCGGCTATCCCATCTGGTGGGGTGAGGCGGCATATCCCGTGGCGAGCTTCGTGAAGGCCAATGACTTCACCGGCAAGACCGTCATTCCGTTTTGCACGTCGGCATCATCTGACATGGGACAAAGTGCCGAGCATCTCTCCGAGCTCGCGAACGGTGGAGAGTGGATGGGCGGCATGCGCTTTCCGTCCGGCGTAAACAGCGATGAGGTGCGTCAGTGGATTGACGACCTCGGTCTCGAGAAACAGAACCTGTAAGGCAGGCGCGAGGGAAAGGAGCGTGTCATGATCGAGATACTGAAGACAGACGATGGCGCGCTCAAGCACCTTGATGCAGTCGAGTCGGGTTGTTGGGTCAATGCGTGCGTTCCCAGCAGCCAGGAGGTCAAATGGCTCTCCGATAATCTGGGCATAGATAACGATTTCATCGATGCCATGCTTGACCGCGACGAGATTTCGCGTATCGATAAGAACGAGGATGCCAGCCAGGCACTTGTCGTCGTTGACTATCCCGCTGCCGAGGATTTGGATGACAAGGCGAATCCGAGTCTCGAGCAGTTCGATACCCAGCCCATCTCCATTCTCCTCATCGAGAATCCGAGTGTCGTGGTCACTTTGACCAATGCCCCGTGCTCCATCGTGGAAAAGCTCAAGAGTGATAGGAAATTATCCATCGCCACGGGCAAACGCACGCGCTTTCTGCTTGACGTTCTTCTCGAGGTGTCGCAAAGCTACATCGATGCTCTGCGCGTACTCGAGAAGCAGACCATGGCCCTCGAACGCAAGATGCGAAAGAAGCAGAACAACGAGGGGCTCATGAGCATGCTGGGCATCGAGAAGTCGCTGCTCTACATGTCGACGTCGCTCAAGAGCTCCGCTCCGACGCTCCAGGCCATCAAGAACGGGCAGTTCGTAAAACTCTTCGAGGAGGACGAAGAACTGCTCAATGACGTGATCGTCGAGTATCGGCAGGCGTCCGAGATGTGCTCGATCTACACGGATGTCATCACCAGGGCGATGGATGCCTTCTCGGGAGTCGTCAGCAACAACGTCAATGCCTCCATGGGCGTGCTCACCACCATCACGCTTCTGCTGTCGATTCCGACCGTGGTGTTCAGCTTCTACGGTATGAACACCAACCTTTTGCCCATGAGCGATTCGTGGGTGTTTCCCATGCTGCTTTCGGTCGCCTTGGCGGCCGTTGCCGTTGTCGTGTTGCTGCGCTGGAGGAGGTAGCGCAGGACGGACATCCGAACGGGCTTGCTCTCACACCCGATCCGCGGTGAGCGCGATGCCGCTGCGGAACTCGCGCGCACATTTCGCGCGCTCAAACAGTCCTCGCAAGATCGCATCGCGCCCACCGCGGATCTGTTCGAGATGCCGTTCGGATGTCCGTCCTGCGCCGGCGAAGTAATTACCGTTTCGATCCTCCGAAGAAATACGTGAACGGCGTGTCGGCGATCATGTCGATATCGAACGCATTCTGCCAATCAAGCGCGGCTTCTTGTGCGGGAAGCAGGTCGCTCGTGATATCTGCCGGCACGTTCGCATGGTGCGCGTTAAGCGTCGTGCGGCTCATGCCATGTGCGACGAGGAACCTTCCACCGGGCACGAGCAGAGACGCGGTCGCCTTGACGAGCGCTTTCTTGTCGAGGATATGGGGATAGGCGTTGTAGATGACCACGACGTCGAAGGGCTCGTCACTCGTGAAGTCGAGGATGTCGCGACATTCGAAGCACAAGCGTTCGGGATCGACATCCGCGAAGTCGGTGCGTGCACGAGCAAGCATCTCCTCTGAGAGGTCGAGAGCGATGATGGATGCGGCCTCCAGCTCGAGGTAGGCGCGCTCCATGATTCCCGTTCCGCAGCCGACGTCGAGCACGCGCAAGCCCTTGTGCACGCCAGCGAGCTGCGCGACCATGAGGTGTTTGGGACCGGCAGGTTCGGCCTGCTCGTTCCAGTTTGCAGCCCGTTCGTCAAAGTAGGATCCAATTTCCCCGATGCTCATCGCAGGTCCTTTCTCATTTGTCTTTTTTCGGTATTACGAGGAAGCCGTCCTCATAGGCAATGAGGTCGATGGAGACGTCGTAGACGTCTTCGATGGTCTCCTTGGTCACGACCTCACGCCCTCCACTTGCGCGTACCAACCCGTCCTTGAGCATGAGGAAACGGTCGCAGTAACGCAGGGCGAGGTTGATGTCATGCAAGACGGCCGCGCAGGCGATGCCGTGCTCGTGGGCAGCCTCGCTTATCAGCTCCATGACTTCGATTTGGTTTGCCATGTCGAGGTTGTTCGTGGGCTCGTCAAGAAGCAGCACGTCGGTTTCCTGCACGAGCGCACGGCCGATCACGACCTTCTGGTGCTCACCGCCGGAGAGCTCGTCAAGATAGCGCATGGCAAGCGGTCCGAGGCCCAGCTCGTCAATGACGCGATCAACGATGGCGAAATCCTCGTCGGTGGGCGCTGCCTTGATATAGGGCTTCCTACCGAGCAGGAGCGCGTCATAGACGGTGACGCCATGCGCATGGGAATGCTGGGCAACGAGTGCGATCTGTCGTGCCCGCTCCTCGCGCGTGTAGGCGGCGATGTCCTTGCCGGCGAGTGTGACCACACCCCGTTGGGGACGGATGATGTCATCGAGACAGGAGAGCAGCGTCGATTTGCCGCAGCCGTTGACGCCGAGAATGGCCAGGAAGGAACCTGGCACGATCTGCGCGCTCACCTTTTCGAGGATCTGTCCCGATCCGCGGTACGCATAGGCGATATCGCGAGCTTCGAGAGCGGTTCCGGAAATTTGCTCAAGGGCGCGGCTCATCGATGTGCTCCTCGCATGAGTAGGTACAAGAAGAGGGGCGCACCCACGAATGACGTGATCGCGCTGATCGGCAAGACGACGGAGGCAACTGCCATGCGCGCGATTATGTCGGAGAGCAGCAGGATGGCCGCACCCGCAAGCGCAGAGGAGGGGAGGAGGTATCGGTAGTCGTTACCGATGAAACGGCGCATGATGTGCGGTGCGACCAGACCGATGAAGTTAATCGTTCCGCAAAATGCGATGACCGCCGAGGAGGCGAATGCTCCGACGATCATATTGAGCAGACGCGTACGTTTGACGTTGAGCCCGAGCCCGTGTGCGGTGCCCTCGCCGGACTCCATGGCGTTGAAGTTCCAACGGTTAAAGCAGAAGAAGACGAATGCCGCCAGCGCAATGATGGCCATGATAGCGATTTCGCGATACGAAGTGCGCCCGAGGTCGCCGAAGGTCCAGAATACGACGGCAGCAACCTGCGTGTCCGTTGCGAAGTACTGGATGAGGGCGGTTGCGCCTGTGAAGAGTGCGGATAGCGCGACGCCTGCGAGCACGATGCTCTCGGGTGTCATGTCGCGAAAGCGCGAGAGCGCGAGGATGATGAGCGTCGAGGTGATGGCTCCGACAAATGCGCAGATGACGGTGAGATAGGGATTGCTCGCTCCCAGGCCCTCGTATGCTGCGGCAGACGAGCCCATTCCCAAGACGATGATGGCAATCGAGGCACCGAATGCCGCCCCCTGCGATATGCCCAGGGTGCTTGCCGAGGCAAGCGGATTGCGCAGCACGCTCTGAAACGCGCAGCCGGCGAGCGCGAGTGCGATGCCGCCCACGATTGCGGTGAGCACGCGTGGCATGCGCAGGTTCCACACCACGATCAGATCATGCGTGCTCCCTTGGCCCACGAGCGCCGCAAGCACGTCGAGGGGGGAGAGATCGGCTGTGCCGAGCATGATGGAGACAACGACGAGGGCGAGAAGGAGCAATACGAGCACGGTGATGACCAGGTGCTTGTATTTCGTATAAGCTCGATATTGCTCTCTGTATGAGGATGGCGCGGGCGCAGCGTGCGCTGTCCTCATGTCTTCGGGGTTCATCGTTACGATCTCCTGGCGCTAAATCCGGGCATCTAGAAGGAAATCTTGCCAAAATTGAGACCCCCGGCGTGAAGCTGGTCATAGCAATCCACGTCGAGCATGGTCGTTAGGATCTCGCGGTAGGTACTTTCCAAGTCGACACCCGCAAAGGCATCCGGATACACGGTCGCACCGTTGAAGTAAGCATCGCAGATGGCGATCTCGATGTTGGTTCCGTTCATGTTGTACGAGGGCTGGGTGTAGAGATTGCCGGTCTGAAACGCCTTGAGGTTATTGAAGAACGCCTGATTGGAGCCATAGTCCTTCTGTAGCAGCTCCATGTTACCTGCGTTGAGGAACATGAAGTCGGGGTTCCACTCGCCGAGCTGCTCGAGCGTGACCTCGATGGATCCGGACTGCGTAGCCTCGTCGGCGACGTTATCGATATGCACGACCGTGAAGGGAGGATACTGCGCATAGGTACCGCCGAAACTCTTGGCGCCCTTGTAGTTCACGGCACCAGCATAGCAGGTAGGCTTGTCTGCATCGGGAATGCCCGAGGTGCGGCTGTCCAGGTCTGCCTGCCAGCCGTTCATCTTGTCGATGACCTGTTTCGCGTGATCGGTGGTCCCGAGCACGTCACCAACGACCTCGATGGAATCGAAGACGTCTTCGGTGAATATCTGGTCTTGGTAGCTAATGCCAATGACGGGAATGTTAATTTGGGCCTGGAGCTCGTCGCATTCTTGTGCCGAGCGGCTCGAGATGATTACGTCGGGCTCAAGCTCGAGCAGGGCCTCGCCATCGACGCTCGTCTCCATGAGGTGATTGCCGTTGGAGGTTGTGGGCAGGTCGGCGAAGACCTGCTCGCAGGCAACGGTATAGGGGCGTGTGGTCGTGGCGGGCTTGTCCATCTCCGTCACGGCGACGAGCTTGTCGGCACCTCCGGCGTAGACGACGAAACGCGCGGCGCTCCCGACCGTGGCGCAGGTCTGGACATCGGCGGGGATTGTTACCGTGCGCCCGTAGACGTCGGTGATGGTGCGTGTCTGGGTGGAGTCGGAGCTCGAAGCGCCCGAGCAGCCGGCAAGCGTGAGCATCAGGAGGCAGGATGCCAGAATGGTGGCGAGTGTCTTTCCGGTTTTCATGCGTGTTCCTCTCATCCAATTCTAGTGTTACGAATTGAGAATTGAGGTTACCACAAGTGCGATTTCAGTGTTACGAATTGTTTATACGTCACATTATCAAGCGGCGAGCGCGGTCAATCACAAGCTGAGTGGTCGCATGAAGGCGCGAAAAAATGTGACAGGGGCCCAATGTGACAGGGGTCAGGCCCCTGTCACATTTATCCGTCACACGTAACGTGGCAGGGCCCGATGTGACAGGGGCCTGACCCCTGTCACATTGCGTGAAATACAGCGCAGGTTAGTTGCTTCCTGTCTTTATATTCAATTACATAACTAATAATATGAAATTGAATATTACTCTGATACCATCGCTATTCGGGTGAAGTGCACATGTGAAATCTGAGAGGACGTACGGTGACATCAGATGCGGAAAATGCAGGAGATCTGACATGTAGCCAGTTCTCCGTTTTGCAAAACCTCACGCAGAAACCGCTTACGTCTCAGCGCTCAATTGCTGAGCGCACGGGGCTTTCCGTGGGAACGGTGAATGCTGCGGTGCGCCAGCTTATCGGGCGGGGAGACCTGAAGAAGGCGGGTTCCGCAGGCTTGCGAGTGACGGGGCGGGGCAACGCAGCGCTCGAGCCATATCGAGTCGATAACGCGATCATTCTCGCGGCCGGCCTCTCTACGCGCTTTGCCCCGATCTCCTACGAAAAGCCAAAGGGTCTCTTACGCGTCCGTGATGAGGTTCTCATCGAGCGCCAGATTCGCCAGCTCAAGGAAGCTGGCATCGATGACATTACCGTCGTTGTTGGTTACAAGAAGGAGTACTTCTTCTATCTTGAGGAGCTTTTCGGCGTCGATATCGTTGTGAACGAACATTATGCGACGAGGAATAACCACTCGTCTCTTATGGTCGTGCTCGACAGGCTCAAACGCACCTACATCTGCTCGTCGGACAATTACTTTGTCGAGAATCCCTTCGAGTCTCACGTTTATGGCGCCTATTACGCGACGCAGTACGCGCAGGACGCGACGGATGAGTGGTGCGTGCGTTTGGGCAGCAGGAACCGTATCGTGGGCGCGACTGTTGGTGGTAAGGACTCGCAGGTCATGCTTGGCCACGTTTTCTTTGACGAACCGTTTTCGCGACGCATGGCCCAGATTGTTCGCGACGAGTGGAGTCTCCCTGCGACGAAGGACAAACTATGGGAGAGCCTGTTTATCGAGCACGTTGACGAGCTCTACATGGTTGCCCGGCCTTATCCCGCCGAGATGGTTCACGAGTTTGATACGCTTGACGAGCTACGCGAGTTCGATTCGCATTTCATCGAGAATGTCGACTCGCTCGCCTTCGATAACATCGTGGCCGCACTCGGGTGCGAGAAAGCCGACATCTGCGATGTCTATCCCCTTAAGCAGGGTTTGACGAATCTCTCATGCCATGTGCGCGTGGGTGATGCCGAGTACGTGTACCGGCATCCCGGCGTGGGAACCGAGAGCCTCGTCGACCGCCGTGCTGAGTTCGCCGGACTTACCATCGCGCGTGATCTCGGCCTCGACAACACGTTCATCACCGGTGATCCGGAAACGGGATGGAAGCTCTCCCGCTTCATAGCCAACAGTAGACCGCTTGATCCGCACGATGGCAATCAGGCCCGTCGTGCGATGCAAATGGCCCGCGCTTTGCACGAGTCGGACGCGGTGCTCGAGCGGGAGTTCGATTTCTATGCAGAATCCATGCGGTACGAGAGGTTGCTTCGTGATCGTTATGGCACGATTGACGTTCCCGGCTATAACGAGATGGCTGCGCGCGTACGGCGTCTGCACGAGTTCGTCGAAGGTGATGATAGCCACACGTGCCTTTGCCATAACGACTTCTTTTCCCTGAATTTCCTCATAGGAGCAGATGATGAGATCTCGCTCATTGATTGGGAATATGCAGGCATGTCGGATTATGCGAGCGATTTTGGCACATATACCGTGTGCTGCGAGCTCTCGGTCGAGGAAGCGCAAGAGACGCTGGCGTACTACTTTGACCGGGAACCCACGTTCGAGGAATTGCGACACAACTTCGCGTACGTTGCACTTGCCGGTTGGTGCTGGTACGTATGGTCCCTTATGAAGGAAGCCGAAGGCGACATCGTGGGCGAATGGCTCTACATCTACTATCGCTATGCCAAGCAGTATCTGGATATGGCCCTGCCATGGTATGAGCAGGGAGAACACACGTGAGCCTTAAGGGATGCGGCCCTATTCCGCTTCCGTTTCGGTTTCCGGCTCGATTTTGAGCTGGGGCTTTCCCTTGATGCCGAAGAGCTGCTTAAGGTCGGCTGCGCAGGTGATCGAACCAATGATAATTGCAAATGCGCAGAATATGCCAATTGGAGAGGGAATGGAGCCCAGCAGCACGAACCCCACGGGGATGGCCCAGGCGGAGTAGGTGATATTGACCGCCATGGCGCGTGCGGGCCCAATGCGGACGATAGCCTTGTAATAGAACAGGTAGGAGACCGTACCGAAGATTGCCGCAATTGCGACGATGGGCATGGCGCCGCTCGAGAAGACCTCGATCGTCGCGACCCAACCGCCCATGAGTGGAAGCAGGACGAGGGCGTAGGAAAGCGCTGACGTCGTCTGGCGTATGAGCAGCGCGTGTTCATCCGAGACGCCGGGTTCTTTCATGCCGTAAGCCATGATGACGGCCTCGGAGCCCCATCCCACGACGGTCAGGAGGGCACCGAAGATGCCCAGGCCCCAATTGCCGGGAGCGCTGCTGTCAGGCGTCCAGCCCAAGACGGCGATGGCGATGAGGCTGACGAGCAGGCCGCACCACTGGTAGACCTTGAGCTTCTCCTTCATCACGAAATACGAGAGCACCGCACCGACAGCGGGGAAGAACGCCGAGATTGCGGCGGTGTACGCAGGGCCGATGTTGTTAATGGCCATCACGTAGCCGCTCATGCCGATGGGAGCGCCCATAATCGATGCGAAGATCATCCACTTGCCGCTCTTGGAGCGCAGCGCGCGCCAGCAGGCGGCAAGTTGTCGCTTGACGCCCATGTAGAGCCACATGAACACCGTCGAGGTCGCATCGTGCAGGAAAGTACTAATGAACGATGCGAGCAGCAATGCCTCGCCCGCCGAGAAAATGGTATGGGAAAGCGCGATTGACAAGATAACGGTGTCAAATGCCCAGGTGAGAGCTGCTCCGAAGGCGTATGGCATGACTGGTCTCCTCCTTATGGGCACGCGGCCCGCGATTATCTAGCGATTGAGCGTTGCGAAGTTCTGCTGCGCCCGGGCAAAACGCTCGGGTCCGTACTCGTCCAAGGAATGGTCATAGTAGCTGCGCTGTTTGCCCCACAGCGCCCAGAGAAAATCGATGAGAACGATGTTGATGCTGATTCGCTCATCCTCGTCCGGAGTGGCGGGGCGACCAAAGTAACTGTCCTGGAACAGGTCGCGCTGCTCGCGGTCGAATCCGGCTTCGATGATGACGTCGGCAACATCCCAAAGCGGATCGTTCATGCCGCCGTACTCCCAGTCGATGAGGTACATGCGTTTTGTGCCCGCGTCCTTCACGAAGTTCTCGCAGAGCGGGTCGCAGTGGCATAAGGCCACCTCGCCTTGGTCCATCCTGTCGCGAAGAGCAAAAAGCGCGGCGCGCAGCTCCTCGTACCCATCCCAGTTGATTTCCTCGTTCTGCCGAATGGCTCGCTCGTATTGGGGAATCATCTCGAAGACGTCAAAGCGGAAGTCTACGGGAGTTCCCTCGTCGTGCAATTTGCGCAAGAGCTGCGCTGCAAGCACGGTGTTTTCTGGAGCCTGCATCGATTCGGGACTCATGGTCTCGGCGTCGGCGATGAGCCTGACGGCCTTTACGCCCGTTGCCTGGTCAAAGTACAAAAGCTCGCTGTCAACGCCAATGGCACTTGCCGCGCGCGCAATTGCGCACTCAACCGTACGGTCGACCAAGTCTTCGGTGCCTTCACCGGGAAGACGAAAGACGACTTCCAGGTCGCCGGCCGTGACAAGATAGTTGAAGTTGGTAAGACCGCCGAGCCGTTCTGTTTCGAAGGGCTCGGTGCACGCCAGGTGCGTGGAGAGAATGTCGCGTATGATCGTCGCGTGCTCTGCGTGTGCCGTCATGAATCCTCTTAATATTTGGGTTTCACGTGATTGCGACTATACAATATTCAAAAATAATTTCAATATAGAAAATTGAATACAAACCTCTCAACTGGCTCTTTAGGCCTTTCGTCTTTGTAGATACCCGCCCATCCTGTTCTCCGGATATGTCGCTCTCCCATAATGTCTACTATTTGGGACATTATCCGAATCATGGGGTCTCGGGAATTTTGATGTTGGAAATGCTCGCCCAGCTTTTCTCGTACATTACGAATCCACTTTACGCGCTCACCGGTAACTGGTGGGTCACCATCTTTCTCTTCACGCTCATCACGAAGGTAATCCTGATGCCGCTGTCACTGTGGTGTCAGAAGAACTCGATTCTCATGGTCAAGCTCATGCCTGACCTCAACCGCATCAAGGTGAGATTCTTTGGTGACAAAGAGGCGATCGGGGAGCGGCAGACTGAGCTCTATAAGGAATACCATTACCATCCCCTGCTGAGTCTCGTGCCCCTTGCGGTGCAGATCCTCATTCTCTTTGGCCTCATCGAGGTCATTCGCTCGATTGCAACGAGTGCAACACCGGGAACGGAATTCCTCGGGATGGTGCCACTCGAAGATGGGGGCGTGTCTTGGGTTATGCCCGTGCTCGCAGGCCTTTCCGCTTGGATTATGGGCGAAGCGCAAAATCGCATCCATCCGCTGCAAAAGGAGCAATCGAAAATCGAGAAGAATACGACAAACTGGCTGTCGATCTGCCTTTCGCTTTTCCTTGGCGTAATGGTGTCTGCGGGCATGGCCTTCTACTGGATATGCTCGAATCTACTCTCCATCATCGTTCAGCTGCTCTGCAACGTGATCATCAAGCCGTCGAAGAGCATTGATTATGCGGCGTTGGCCAGCACCCGTGCCGAACTCGAGAAACTCGACAGGCTCTCCAAGTCGGATGCGGGATTCTTCGAGAAACGCAAGTTAGCCGCACGTGAGCGCGAGGATATCGAACGTTTCAAGGATGTAATCGGCAAGCATCTCGTCTTCTATTCCGAGAAAAACGGCTTCTACAAGTATTTCAAGGGTGTCATCGAATGGCTCTTGGCTCATTCCGACGTCTGCATTCACTATGTTACAAGTGATCCAGCTGACCAGGTGTTTGAGCTGCACGAGCGAGAACCTCGTCTGATTCCGTATTATGTGGACGAGAAGCGTCTCATCACCCTGATGATGAAGCTCGAATGCGACGTTTGCGTCATGACGCTCGAGGACCTCGACAACTTCTATATCAAACGCTCTTACATCGATCAAGACATCGAGTACGTGTTCATGCCCCATCACATGACTTCGATGTTTCTCTGCGGTGATCCCCATGCCTATGCCCACTACGAGACGATACTCTGCGCAGGTCCGCACCAGACGCGGGAGCTCGCCCATTACTTTGACATGCAGGACATGGAGCAGCCAAGGCTCATCGAATGCGGCTATCCCTTGATTGACGATCAGATCGCCGAATACGACCAGCGCACAAGCGGACGAGATGTCGGAGAGAAGGGCGCTGACAGACCTGTCGTGCTCATCGCCCCATCATGGCAGGAAGAGTCCATTTTGGATGTCTGCATCGATGAAATGCTCGATGCCCTGCTCGGTCACGGATATCGTGTCATCGTCAGGCCTCATCCCGAGTACACGAAGCGCTATCGTGCACGTTGGGAGGCGTTGCTCGAGCGCTACGGGCAAGCATCCGAGGAGGATTTGTATTTCGAGCACGACTTCTCGACCTCCGATGCCATTTTCGACTCCGACGTGCTCATCACCGACTGGTCATCTATTCCCTGCGAGTTCTCGTTTGCGACCCATCGTCCTTGCATATTCATCGATACGCCGATGAAGGTGGGAAATCCCGACTGGAAGGCGTTTGGAATGGATCCGACCGATATCACATTGCGCGATCAGATAGGCCGTTCGCTGTCGGTCGACGAGCTCGCCGCTTTGCCTGCCGTAATCGAGGACATGCTTGTCCATGCCGACGCGTGGAAAGAGCGCATCCTCGCAGTGCGCGAGGGCTTTATCTACAATTTGGGGTCCGGTTCGGAAATGGCCGGCGCGTACATCCTCGATGCGCTCTTGAAACGCCAGGATGCAAAGGAGGTGCGCGCGCATGGCGAAGCTTAGGAACATATGCGTCCTAGCCGTGCTCGACCTTGCATTTGCTTACGCACTTGCTCTTGTCATCGTCATGGCGTGCCCGCGCCTTGCGCTTGCCTACGTCGACCCGTCTATCATGACGTACACGATTCAAGCGCTCGCGGGTGTCGCCGTTGCACTGTCGGCTGTTCTGGGCGTGGCATGGCGACGCATGAGCAAGGCCATATATCGGCGCTTCAATATCGATGAGAATGCCGGCAAGATAAAGGAGGGGCCGGTTCATCGCATCAATCCGGACAGCGTGCAGGGCAAGCATGCGCGCAGAAAGGCAGATGAACTTGCCGCAACGAAGATGGCGCTGGTTGGTAGCAAACGTCCCCAGAATCAACGTTGGTCCTTCCGCTTCGTGCTCGCGTTGCTGGCGAGCATATTTCTTGTCTACACGATAGGCGTTGTCGCTCCTCTCGAGATGGTCGCGAGCAGTTACGAAAGCCTCGTCTTCGGCGTGGGCAACGTGTGGGTGCCACTTGTCATCTTTGCCCTCGCAGTCGCACTCGTTCTCGCCGTGGGCATTTCCCTGGTACGAGGCCGCGCCTTCAACGTGCTCCTTGCCGTGATCATGGCGCTCGGACTGTGCATGTACATCCAGGGGGCGTTCATGAACACGGGGCTTCCGGTTGCTGACGGCACGCCGGTCAACTGGGGAGAATTTGCGCCCATGATGTTTCTCACGAGCCTTGTCTGGCTCCTGGTCTTTGTCGCGGCCATCTTCCTCGCGCGGAGGAGAGGATCGCTTCTCAAGAGCTGCTCGGTCATTGTCTGCGTGGTGCTGATCGTGGTGCAGTCCATAGGTCTTGTCACCCTGTTTGCCAATCCCCAGAGTTCGGCAGATGGCTACGATGTGATCTCGGGGAAACCCCTCGTCACAAGAGATGGACTCATGGAGGTGTCCCCTGAGAAGAACGTGGTCGTTTTCGTTCTCGACACTATCGACAACGACTACATGGACAAGATTGCCGAGGACTATCCGGATGTTCTCGCGCCCTTTACGGGCTTCACGTGGTTCCGGAACTCGACGGGAAACATGATTCCGTCCAGATACGCCGTGTCGAGTTTGTTGACGGGAAGGACGCTTTCCCATGATGACCCGGCTTTTTCCAACACCCTCATTCGCGAGTGGTATGCGCAGGAGAACATGCTCGATCTGATAGGCGAGCAGGGATACGAGGTCGATGTCTATACCACCGAGGCCGTCAATGGCCTCATCCCATTGCTTCAGAAGGCGGATAACGTGAGGCGCATCGATTTTCAGACCTCGATTCCGACGGCAGTAAGCCAGCTGTGGAAATGCGCACTCTATCGGGATATGCCATGGATTCTCAAGGCGCCGTTCTGGTTCTACACCGGTGATGTCAACACGGCCATCTCGTTTGACGCCGCAAGTAGCGACCCGGCTCTGACACCTTACATGAATGACGATGTCGCATATTACGAGAGCCTGTGCAGGGAAGGTCTCCGGATCGACTCAGATGAGCGACACGAAAAGGGCAATCCAGGCGAAAGAGACAAGCCCGACAGGGCTCGCAAGCCGGAGGAGCGCGGAAAGTTCAAGTTCATTCATATGGATGGCATGCACTATCCGATAACGATGAACGAAAAGATCCAGCGTGTGGACGAGGATGATACCGACATGTATCGGCAAGGCGTGGGTTCCTTGCGTATTGTGGCCGAGTACTTGGATCAGATGAAGAAGCTCGGTGTCTATGATCAGGCGACCGTCATCATCACCGCTGATCATGGCAAATGGGATTTGTCGGCCGACATTGATAAGCCTTCGAGTCCCATTCTACTCGTAAAGCCTGCCGAGACCCCTCGCGAGGCTGCGGCTCCGCTCAGGATATCGGATGTTCCGACGGGACACATCGACATGCCCGCGACACTTCTCGAGGCCGTTGGCGCGGATACGTCGGGGTTCGGTTCGGGCAGATCGGTGTTCGACATACCGCCACGGCCGAGGACGCGTCATTACGATGCGACCTCTGTCGAAGGGGATGATCACGTCTACACCTTTGTTAAGGAGTGGGCCATCACCGGGGACGTGCGAGATTTCGACAACTGGGAGAAGACCGGTAGGAAGTGGCCAATCGTATCCGACTAGGATGCGCGTATGGTGGCTGTTCCCGCTTTCTGCTCCTATTGCGCCGGCACGTCCTCGTACAGCTCCAGGGCACGCTGTCCGTACTCCTTGGCATAGCGGTACCATGTATAGAGGAGCTCCCCTATAGGGGTTCCGCACACATCCTTGTACAGGGCCCATGCATACCAGCGAAATCCCGCAAGCGAGATATAGGAGATGCAGTGTCGTAGCTCTCTGTCATCGGGCTCACGTCCAAAGTAGGAACGCAGCACGGCGAGGACGTCCTCGTATTCATAATCCGCACAGCAGCATATGAACGCACCAAGGTCGGCAGCGTAATCGCTCATACCCGAGTACTCCCAGTCGATGAGGTCCATGCGACCGTCGTGAACAAGGTAGTTGGTGGCGAAAAAGTCATTATGGCAGAGGCATGGCGGCACATCATCGTCCTGGACGAGCTCGTACAGGTGCTCGAACTGCTCGTGTAGTGCCACGAAGTCGGAGAACGAGGCACGGTCATACTTATCGAGAAGCGCGACGGTCTTGTGGACGCTTTCGTGCAGGTCGGCGCTCCAAGGTGAATGCGTTTCGCACCCATGGAGCGTGCGGGCCATTTCCATGGCCTTTGCCACGTGATCTGGGTTGTGATAGTCGAACGGTTCGCAGTCGTCGATGTAATACGAGAGCTTCCACCCCGATTGCGGGTCCTCGTAGATGAATGTGGCATCGAGGTCGAGGTCACGGGCAACGTTTTCCGAAAACGCTTCACTTTCTCGATTGATGAACTCGGACGTATTGGCGCCGGGATGGCGATATACGTACCAGATGTCTCCCACGCGAAAGCGGCATGAGAGATTGGTACCGCCGAGTTTGATGGGATCGATATCCCTGATATCGCTTCGTGCGCAACCAAGGATCGTCGATATGTTATCCAAGATGCGAGAGTCGACGTTGTCGATGAATGTCGGATCGAACAGATGCATGTCGGCAAGCGAGTCGAACTCGTATATGATCCCATCCGGATAACGTCTCATGACCATGCGCAGTTCGGAAATGTGATCGATGAACAGGTGCTCCCAAAGCTTGGTGCGGGTTGCGGGCAGGTCGTATTCCTTTTCGAGAATCATGCGCATCGTCTGGGAGAAGGCTTCGTCATAGAAGACATGGCCGAGCATGTACCAGGAATCCGATCCGCCGATGGTGATTTTGTCTATGACGTCATGAGCCCTGACCTCCATGCACCACTCCTCGGTATATCCCTCGGAATAGACAGCAGCATAATACGCCTCGTACACGTAGGGCTCGAAGACGTTTTCGGCGAAGTAGTTATCTGACGAGCAGATGAAGGTTCGGGCAAGTTTGTCTCGTACGAGGTACAGCGAACTGTGATTGTCCCGTGTCGCGTAGTTTTCGTTTATGACGATGTTGACTCCATACTTTTCGCCCAGGTAGAAGAAAAGTTCCTTCATGTATCCGACGACGACTGTGATGTCCTCGATGCCGGCTTCATGGAGTTGCCTGATTTGTCGCTCAATGAGAACTTCTCCGCGTACGGTGAGCAGGCCCTTGGGGCGTTCGTAAGATACAGGAGCAAAATGACTCGAGAAGCCTGCTGCCAGGATGATGGCGTTATCGACACGATAGGGTTCGAGCTGATCGAGTCCTGCTGGCGTGAGCTCGAAGCTTCTGTCCTCAACCCAGCGTCGTTCGCGCAGGCCACGTATCACGGAATTGACCGTTCCCACCGAAAGGCCGACGAACTCAGCGATTTGCGACTGCGCCGTAATCGCGTCATGAGTCCTCAACGTATTGAGGACGAGGAATTGGTTTCTTGTCAGCACGGGCAACTCCTGGTATGTGGCAAACGGATGCTGGTAAGTGTAACGCACTTGGTGATATGGTCGAACTGCGCGTAATAGATGATGACGTCTCTGGGCAAGCGTTTTATTCGGGGGCGAGCCTGTTTGCCAGGTTGGTAACCGCGCTTGCCGCGGCACCGAGCGAGCCATCCGTGTTTTCCGACAGGGCCTTGACGAAGGAGCGTGCCGCGGAAACGAGGATCTTGCGCGTGGGACGATCGATCTTGCGCGACGCCTCGAGTATGAGCGACAGCCCCCTGGGGCCTCCGTTGAGGATGTCGATGGGGTTTTGCGCGTGCGAGACCTCGATGGCCTGGAAGAACGCGTCGACGATTTCCTCGCGCTCAGCGTCATCGTATCCCGAGAGCCATGCGTGCAATGTCCTGGCGGTTGCCTTCGTCGCCTCGGGGAGATTGGGCAGATAGACGAAATCCGCAAGCTCCTCGTCAACCTCCCAGGTGAACGCGCTGTGTTGGTCAAGACCGCTTGCGCTGCTCATCGCGACGTAGACGGGCGCCTCCGATTCGAGCATGATGCCGACAAGCGACTCCTCGGGCACGACCTTGACGAGCTTGCCTTCCAGCGGATCGTAATCGTCGGTCGTGAAGGTGCCGGCCTTGAATCCGGGGCCATCGAGGTTATAGACGCGCTCGATGCGCTCCTGGACGGCGGGCGAGCAGCGAAGCGCCGCGTATTCGGCGAGGTTGCCACCCTTGGAATGGCCGACAACGTAGAGCCTTTCGGGTAGGTGCGTCTGGTTGGCGACGGTTTCGAGGTACTCCACCGCGAGATCCTGTGCGGGAACGGGCATCGTGAAGGCCATGTTGAAG
>CAYLYJ010000008.1:0-29565 GCA_964388185.1 uncultured Coriobacteriaceae bacterium | reverse complement strand
TTGCGGCGAGCTTGCTGCGCTTTATCTCCGCATCGCTCATGTGCGAAAACTGATTTTTGCGGGGTAGGCTACGAGCAAAGGTGAGCGCTTCTTCGAGCTGTGCGGTCTCGGCAGGCTTGTCCGCCATAGAATCAAAAGGAGATGCGTCATGCGTGATGAGGTAGTCGTAGAGCTGGTTGATGGCTTGTGACGCACTCATGCCAAGCGACTTGAGCACGCGGCCGCCTGCCTGCTTCTTTGCCTGAGACATTCTTCCCGTGACCATTGCATCTGCCATGATTACTCCTCGTGTTGTATGTACAACACTCAATATACCATGAAAGCGAACCGGCATTGAAGTGCTCGCGAGTCCGAATTCACTTCGCCTTCACTCCAAATTGGCTCCGAAATCGGTCTGGTTTCGTTCAGGTTCTCGGGGTGGTTGGCTCGGTTCGCTCCATTGCACAATTACGTCCGTCGACTAAGTGCTCGAAAGATGCAGAGGAGGGCAATGGTTTCACGATGAGGACGTGCACACTTATGCGTGCAAGGGGCGGGGGAATGCTGCTTTCGGCAGCGCTTGCAATCGCTTTTCTCGCATATATGGCGCCTGCAGGTGTCATGGCGACAGTGGCGTGGAGTGATGAATCGGTAGAACAGCCAGCCAGCGAGATGATTGATGACGAGCGAGATGAGGACAGCGGAGCAGACGAAGATAACACAGGTGATGACTGTGCGTCTGCCCATTGGACGCCTGTGTCTGCGGATGTGTCGGAAGCAGGAGAGCTGAATGATGAGGAACGCGGTATCATCGATGGCCTTGTATCGTTGCGTGTGCGTCTTGACGAAGCGCTTGACGAGCTAGCGACGGACGCTGTTGCATTCGATACCGCACGCAGTACGATGGCAAAAGGGGCGTTTGCATGCGATTTTGTCTCGGATACCAGGGATGATACGCAAAAGCGCTTCGATGAGATCGAGCGTGCCAAACGTGATGCTCTCGTGCTCGTCAAGACGATTCAAGATGAACTCATGCAAAGCGGGGACTATGGTGCCTTCGCGATTGTCACGGGTTCCTCGACTCCCGCAGACGTCGAGTTAAGGCAAGAGATGCTCGAGCGTCTCATGATTGCCGAGAGTAGTCAGGTACGCAAGTTACTAGGTGACCAACGTCGCCTGCGCGTGGCTATCGCGCTCGATGAGGTGAGTTCATCTCATGCACGACGGGAACTGCGAGCTTCCGCACGACCGGTAAACGATGCCGCATATGAGGTGGAGAAAAGCTGCTCCAAGGTGCGGCAATACACAAGGGATATCCAGCTTGCAGCCGAGGGCATGCAGGATGGCGATGCGGTGCTCGCCGAGACGAGGGCAGATATGCTTGTAGCGACAGAGGCCGCCCTATCTATCGTCAAGGATATCGAACGCGCGATTGGGTCTTGGTATGACGAGCTTGACGCGCGTGCGGGAGTGTCGAATGCCATTTCGTTTGGCGAGGGCATGAACTTCGCGATTCGTGAGGAGGAGTTCGTCGAGACGTGGGGTCGCGCTATCGACGAGTACTTTGAGTCATGCGCAAAGACGACAGGCTCCATGCCGCTGCAAGGTTATGGGCGAATGATGGCCGCCTCGGCATACCAACACAAGATCGACCCGCGCCTGTGTGCTGCGGTGAGCATGGCGGAGTCAAGCGGTGGCCAGAACTGCATCAGGCCATGCAATGCTTGGGGATGGGGTGCAGCTGACAGCGACCCCTATGGGCTCGCCGCTGAATGGGGCTCGTTTGAAGAGGCAATTGAGGCATGGCACGAGGGGATGGCGTCGTCTACAAGCGGGCTTGCGACAGCTGCGTCCGTAAGCGCCTTGGGGGCCGTCTATTGTTCCTCTCCGTCATGGGGTGCCACTGTCGTCGAGCAGATGGAACTCATTAGCAAGCTCGTATGAGCGAATGGCGCTTTCATGCTAGTATGCCTGACATGCTTAACGAGTTTTACCATTCGATTGATCCGGTTCTCTTTGCCATCGGGCCGCTTTCCGTGCGATGGTATGGGCTTGCCTATGTCGTGGGCTTTCTCTGTGCGGGACTCGTCGTGTATTTCTACGCCAAGCACTGGAAGCTGCGCTTTTCCGGTTACGACACGCTCGTCTTCGTCTGCTACTGCGCTTTTGGCATCATCATCGGGGCGAGACTCGGCTATTGCCTTGTCTACGGGGATGGCTATTACCTCGCCAATCCCCTCGAGATCTTCGCCCTTTCCAACGGAGGCATGTCCTTTCATGGGGGTCTCGTCGGCATAGTCATCGCGGGCCTCATCTACGCGCAGGTCTATAACGTCCCCTTCCTCACCCTGGCCGATCTCGTCTCCTGTGGTGTACCCCTTGGGCTTTTCTTCGGTCGCTGTGCGAACTTCGTGAATGGCGAGCTCTATGGCGCCCCGACGGACTTGCCCGTTGGTGTCGATTTCACGGGATCGGGCATCATGTACCATCCCTCGCAGCTCTACGAGGCGCTCCTCGAGGGCCTCGTCATCTTTCTCGCGCTCTTTGCCCTATCGCGCAAGGCGAACCCCCCGCGTCCGCGCGGGTTTTTCCTCGGCACCTTCCTCATGCTCTACGGAATCTTTCGTATCCTCATCGAATTCGTCAGGCTTCCTGACGTGCAGATTGGCTATTTCTTCGGTACCTGGGGAACGATGGGTCAGCTGCTCTCGCTTCCCATGGTCATCATTGGCATTTGCCTGATCGTGTGGAGCTGCGTGCGCAAGCTTCCGCAACGGGGCATGCCCGCTCACCGCGTATAGGTACCTTGCTACACGAACCCATGCGGGAGTGTTAGAATACTGCGGTCAATCCAATAGCACGGGAGGATTCATTCATGTCCGGACATTCCAAGTGGGCAACCACCAAGCATCGCAAGGCGGCGCAGGACTCCAAGCGCTCGGCGATGTTCTCCAAGCTCAGCCGTATCATCACCGTCGCAGCGAAGACCGGCGGCGACCCCAATCCCGAGAACAATGCTTCCTTGGCAGCTGCCATCGCCAAGGCCAAGGGCTATTCCATGCCCAAGGATAAGATCAAGGTTGCAATCGATAAGGCCTTCGGATCCGGTGCCGATGCGGCCAATTTCGAGGAAGTTACCTACGAGGGCTATGGCCCTGCCGGCATTGGCGTGTATGTCGAGTGCCTGACGGATAACCGCAATCGTACCGCAGCCGATGTGCGCAGCGCCTTCTCGCACTCAGGTGGCAACCTTGGCGCTAACGGCTCCGTCGCCTATATGTTCGACCGCAAGGGCCAGATTACCGTCTTGAAGGAGATTGAGACGGGCGACAAGAAGAATCCGACCGCCCCCAATGGCGCCGCTGCCGATTCCGACGAGTTCGAGATGGCCGTCATCGAGGCTGGCGCGGATGATTACGAAGAGGCCGATGACGAGTGGGTCGTCTTTACCGAGCCCAGCGACCTCATGGCCGTGCGCAGCGCTCTCGAGGAGCAGGGCATCGAGGTTAAGGGCGCCGAGCTCATCTTCGAACCCAATAACCCCACGGCTGTCTCCGTTGCCGATGCCAAGAAGGTACAGCGTCTCATCGACAAGCTCGAGGAGTTCGATGATGTCCAGAACGTCTATAGCACGATGGACATCACCGACGAGATTGCCGCAGCTCTCGACGAGGACTAGCGCTCTCTTGCATGGACATGATGAGGCCCCGTGCGCATTACGCACGGGGCCTTTTTCGTTACTTGAACGGCTCGTCGCTATGCGCGATTGCCTCGAGCGTTCTCCTGCGCCGATGAATTGCGTAGGCAGCGCATGCGCATATGCCCGCAATCGTGACAAGCGCCATGAGCACGATGCGTGCCCATAAGTCACCGGTAAGCGTCATCGCTCCCTTGCCGTCTGCCGATGATGGGTATGCCTGCCCACTAGGAGCGGCGTCCGGATCAACCTCGCTGCTCGTTACCGTCTGGGCGACATCCTCGAGGTCGGTATGTTCGGCGACCACGTTGCCCTCATGCTCGAGTGTCTCGAAGGCGACGAGAACCTGGCTCGACTGCGCGTTCGCGTTGAAGTTGTATTCGACGTCGGTCGTCCCCGAGACCTCTTGCGGTACGAACGGCACCTCGGCGTTTATGGGTGCCCCGTTTGCAGTCAGTGCGCAACCCGTCTCCTTGTCCATGAGCACGCCCTTGAGGTAGTACTGCTCGCCGGGAACGAGGTTGGCGTAGCTTACCGTGTCGGTGATCGTGACGTTGGAAGAGCTCGCGTCGAAGACCTTGTCACCATCGACCTTGTCGGTTGCGTTCGAGCTGAGCTTCACGGTCTTGATGGTCTGCAGCTCGTCTTCCATGTCTTGATGGCTGGCGATGATGTGCCCGTCTACGTCGCTCATCCTGTCGAAAGCGACGATGTCGTGCCCCGCGATGGCGGTTGTGTCAACGGGAAGCTCCATGTCGACGCAACCCACGGTGTTATCGGGCGTGAACTCTACGCAAGCCGAGATGACCTTGCCCTGGGCATCCCTTAACGTGTTTCCTGTCGCCTTGTCGTTGAGTGTGCAGCTTGCCGTGTATACATGTCCAGGCTTCAGGCCGTCGTAGCTGATGCTTTCCTTGACGATGGCATCCGGTCCCATGATGTAGCCATCGTAATCCGCCGCATCGCAAGCCGTCGCGATGATGATGGGTTCGACGTCAAGCACCTGGTTGGTGTTGTCGGCATCGTTTTGCTCTATGGACATGCCGTTCTCGTCGATAAGCTCGATGCGTATTGCAATGCGCTCACCCGCGAGTTCGGTGGTATTGAGCTCGATGGGCATTTCGACTTTGCCGCTCGACTGCAATGGTACGAGTTCCATGGACGAAAAAGCCGGAGTTCCGTCCGCGCCTGGTACGTTTTCGCCCGTGCTCTGGACCAGCGCGCTGCAGTTGAGGCGATAACATTTTCCGACGATGAGGTTACGATAGCTCACCGTCTCGACGGCGTTTGCATCTTGTACGGGACGAACGAGCCTATCGCCGTCCGCAGCATCAACGACGCTGCCGGTAATCGTGGGACACGTATCGACGATGTTATCCAGCTTGACGGTGAAACCATCGCGGTTGATGGAGAACTGGGTCGTGACGAGATTCATCTTCTCGTTGGCGCTGCAGGGAAGCTCCTGAAGCACGTAGGATCCATATGGTAGAGCTCCGCGCGCGTTGTCGGGATTGCAGCGCATGCCATCCGAATCCGCCGAGAACCAGATACCCGTATCGGTCGCAAGCTTCTCCTCATCAATCTTATAGACACCGTCAACGTGTGCGAGTATCGCAGCATCGTTGCCGTTGACGTTTGCATCATGCGCGATGCGCTCGGCGCTTGACGTGTAATCGCCGTATTCGTTCGTGACGATGACGTGGCTCTCTGCGCGTTCGGGGTCTTCGCCATTGGCATACGAAAGGAGAAACGGTATGCCCGCAAGCGTTGTGCCGTTCTCATCCGTCTTCCTGAACATGACATCGCCACGTATCACGTCAAAGGTCTCCTCGAAGGGCTCGAAATCCTGTAGGGGCTCGATGTCTTCGCGTGTGCGCTGTGACACGTCGCAGCTCAAGACGCCATTGACGGCGTTAAATCCCGTGGGTGTCTCGTTTACGGTGAGTGTATAGTGGCCGAGCGGCAAGACATGTAGGCCATGTGGTCCCTCATAAAGCGACGACCCGCTGACAAGGTACTCGTCGGAGAGGCGAACCTCGCCGTTGTCGTCCGATTCGAAGGTCCACGTACGCGTGGGACCCGCGATGATCTTGTTGTCATCGAAGCTGTCGAAGTGCGAGAGCGTGTAGCTCGCTCCGCCCAGATGTGCGCCGGCGACACCGGCGGGATTGCCTGTCTCGGCGTTGATCTCGCGGATGATCACATCAGGGGCGCTAAAGTCGGGCGTTGCGCTTGTCTCGACAGTCGCGCTTGCGCCAATTGCCACATCGACCTGGTAGAGCTGGGCCGATAGTGCAAAGCCCGGTGAGGCAAGTTCTTCCTTGATGAAGTATCGCCCGGCGGGAAGGGGAGAGGAAGTCGCATGACCATCCTCGTCGGTAACGAGCTCCCCAGCCCTTTGCGTGCATTGATAATCCGAATAGATGCCGAAGTGGGCATCGGCAAGAGAGTAGAGCGTGTTGGAATCGCTCAGGCTCGCAAGCTCGCTTGCATAGCTGAGACTGATATTGCCCTCGTCGCTTGCCGAGGACTGGGCAATCGAGATGGTGGGCAGGTAGAAGAAAACGACGAACATGAGAACTGCGAGGACGACAGCAGTGTCGCGCCAACGCGATTGAAACAAGTATCTGCATGTTTTCATGCGAATGTCCTTTCGAGCAAAGCGGATACGTCTCATCGCCGATGCCTGAATGCATCTATGCGAAGTGACGGAAAGGCTATCGCGCATGCATGCGAGCGAACCACCCCGAGAACCTGTACGTTTTCGGAGTGTGTTCGGAGCAAGATCGGGGTGATTCCGGATACAGCTCGGAATGTGCAAAAGGGTCAGGCCCTTTTGCACATGTGACGGTCTATGCCGTGGGGAATGGTCTTCCCAGATGTTCGAAGGCCTTGCGGGTGGCCTGGCGTCCCTTGGGCGTGCGGTTGACGAGGCCCTGCTTGAGCAGGAAGGGCTCGTAGACGTCCTCGATGGAATCGGGCTCCTCGCCGAGTGCGCTTGCCAATGCCGAGAGGCCGACGGGACGGCCTTCGAAGGTGTTTACGAGCATATCGAGTATGCGATTGTCCATGGGATCGAGGCCGAGCTCGTCGACTTCGAAGAAGGCGAGTGCTTCGCGCGCGACATTCGCGTCGATGAAGCCACCGCAACGTACTTGCGAGAAGTCGCGCACGCGCTTGAGCAGGCGGTTTGCCAGGCGCGGCGTGGCACGGGATCGTGATGCGATTTCGAAGGCGCCTGTATCGTCGATATCGATGTCGAGTATGCTGGCCGAGCGAATGACGATGTTCTTGAGCTCGTTATGCGAGTAGTAGTCCATGTGAAATGCTGCGCCAAAGCGGTCGCGCAGAGGACCGGTGAGCATGCCCGTGCGCGTGGTGGCGGCGACGAGCGTGAAGCGGGGGATATCGAGGCGTATGGAGCGCGCCGCAGGACCTTGTCCGATGACGATGTCGATGGCGTAGTCTTCCATGGCGGGGTAAAGGACCTCCTCGACGGCGCGGTTGAGGCGATGAATCTCGTCGATGAAGAGAATGTCGCCTTCCTCGAGGTTAGTGAGGATGGCGGCGAGGTCGCCCGCACGGTCGATGGCCGGGCCGGATGTGGTGCGGATGCTCACGCCCATCTCGTTTGCCACGACGCTGGCAAGCGTCGTCTTGCCCAGGCCCGGAGGACCCGAGAAGAGCAGGTGGTCGAGCGCTTCGCCACGCAAGCGCGCGGCCTCTATGAGCACGGAGAGGTTGTCCTTGATGCGGCCTTGGCCCAGGTAATCATCGAGCGACTTGGGACGCAGGCTCTGCTCCGCGCGCGCGTCCTCGGGCTGCTCGCGCGTATCCACGATGCGCTGGGCCTCTTCGAAGTCGGGAGCCTCCCAGATCATGCCACACCCCCAATGTGCTTGAGCGCATAGCGGATGATGGCGCTTGGCTCGGACTCCGTGCAGCCCTTGAGGGCAATCGAAACTTCTTCGGCGCTAAATCCCATGCCCTCGAGCGCGCTTGCGGCGTCTTGCATCGAGCGGTTGCCTTCGATGGCGGCGAGCGTGTCGATGCTCTCGCTCGTCTTGAGCACGCCTTGCAACTCGAGGATCATGCGCTGGGCAATCTTCTTGCCGACGCCGGGAATGGTCGAGATGGCGGTGACATCTCCCGCGGCGATGGCCGCGACGAAGTCGGTTGGCTTGAAGGTAGAAAGTGCGGAGATCGCCATCTTCGGCCCGATGCCGCTTACGGCAATGAGCTTCTCGAAGAGCTCGCGCTCTGCTGGCTCGGAAAAGCCGAAAAGGGAGATGTCATCTTCCTTGACCGCGAGGTAGGTCCAGACCTGGGCGGGCTCGCCGCAAGCGGGAAGCGATGCGAGCGCATGGACGGACATGGCAAGCTCATAGCCGATGCCGCCGGTCTCGATAATGACGCCCTCTGCATCCTTGTAGGCGACTATGCCCTTGATGAAAGCGATCAAGCTAGAACTCCTTGCTATGAGATGTACCTACGAGCGCTGCCCGGCTTGCTGTTCTATGATCCGTGCCGTGCGCAGACGCGCATGCGTAATGGCGGCAGCCAGGGCATCTGCAGCGTGGTCGGGGCGCGGATCGTGATCGAGCTTGAGCACCGCGCGCACCATGTATTGAACCTGCCGCTTGTCTGCCGAGCCAGTGCCCACGAGCGCCTGCTTGATTTGCATGGGGGTGTATTCGCCGTATTCGAGCCCCTTATAGGCGCAGGCCACGAGTGCGGCGCCGCGCGCCTGTGCCGTGGGAATGGCCGACTTAGCGTTATTGCCGAAGTAGATGCCCTCGACCGAAAGCTCTGCGGGGAGGTAGCGGTCGATGATCTCGAGAAGGTTATCGTGGATGATGGCCAGGCGCATGGGCAGATTGTGGCTCTTGGTCGTGGTGATGCAACCATATGCGATGGGGCTTACCTGCGCACCCGAGCAGCGTATGATGCCCCAGCCGGTGTTGGCCAGGCCCGGATCGATGCCCATGATGATCTGCGATTCCATCTGCATTCCTTTGACACAAACAAATGTTCGAAAACAGAATACCCGTTCGATTCGGGACATGCAAGCGGATGCTTGTCAGGCGGAGTGTTTCAACTCGGTGGCATTATCCGTTCCGGAGTAACGTTGTGATACCCTATCGCGTATATGTTTGAGACCGTGCGCGGTCGTTTTGCTAGGAGCTGCTGGTAATGAGCAAGAAATCGTATCTCTTCACTTCGGAATCCGTGACCGAAGGCCATCCCGATAAAATCTGCGATCAGATCTCCGACGCCATTCTCGACGCGGTACTTGCCAAGGAAATCCAGCTCGCCGAGGCGGGCTACGTTGCCCCCAACGGCATGCCCGCCGACCCCAAGAACGCCCGCGTTGCCTGCGAGACCGTGACGAGCACGGGTCTGGTCATGGTCACGGGCGAGATCCGCACGCAGGCCTACATCGACGTCGACCAGATTGTGCGCGAGACCATTCGCGAGATCGGCTACACGCGCGCCAAGTTCGGCTTTGACGGCAACACCTGCGGCGTCGTCAACGCGATACACGAGCAGAGCCCCGACATCGCCCAGGGTGTCGATGCGAGTTCCGAGTTCAAGGAAGACGGTGCGGACGAGCTTGACGTTTTCGGCGCCGGCGACCAGGGCATGATGTTCGGGTTTGCCTGCAACGAGACCTCCCAGCTCATGCCCATGCCCATCTATCTCGCGCATCGCCTGTCCGAGCGTCTCACCAAGGTGCGCAAGGATGGCACGCTCGAATACCTGCGACCGGACGGCAAGACGCAGGTGTCGGTACGCTATGTCGATGACAAGCCCGTCGCCGTCGAGAAGATACTCATCTCGACACAGCATTCCGATGATGTCGAGCAGAGACAGATCTATGCCGACATGGTCGAGCATGTCATCAAACCCGTGTTCGACGAGGAGGGCATCGCGTACGAGGATGCCGAGATCTACGTGAATCCCACGGGACGCTTCGTCATCGGCGGCCCGATGGGCGACGCTGGTCTCACCGGACGCAAGATTATCGTCGACACCTATGGCGGCATGGGCCGTCACGGCGGTGGTGCGTTTTCGGGCAAGGATCCCACGAAGGTCGATCGCAGCGGTGCCTATGCGGCGCGATGGGTCGCCAAGAACGTCGTCGCGGCGGGCCTTGCGGACAAGTGCGAGGTTCAGGTTGCCTATGCCATCGGCGTTGCACGTCCTTTGAGCCTCATGGTCGAGACCTTCGGCACTGAGCACGTCGATGCCGATCTCATCGAGAAGGCCGTCGGACAGGTCTTCGACCTGCGCCCCGGCGCGATTCTGCGCGACCTCGACTTGCAACGTCCCATCTATCGCCAGACCGCTGCATACGGTCATTTCGGCCGTGCCGAGTTCCCCTGGGAGCAGACCGATCGCGTCGATGAGCTCAGGGCCGCATGCGGTCTTGACTAGCGGGCTACATGCTCGTCGCATCGGTCATAGTCGATGTAAGTGCGCGGGCGGTCGATAGGCCCTTCTTCTACCTCGTCTCGCCCGAGCTCGCGGCAGGCGTGCGGGTGGGATGCGCCGTAAGTGTTGATTTTGCCAATCGCCCGGCCGTGGGCTATGTCATCGACGTACTCGAGATGGACGAGGGCGAGATCGAGGAGTCCATCTGCGAACTCTCCAAACTCAAGCCTTTGCTCGGCGTGCTCTCCGAGCCGTATTTCGACAGGATTTCCGCACAGCTTGCTGCCTGGATTGCACACGAGTACCTGTGCACCTTGCCCGATGCCCTGCGGTTGTTCACGCCACCGGGTGGGTCGCCCAAAGTCAAGCGTGTCGACGGGAGCTGGGAGCTCGTGTTTTCCGGCGTTGGCCCGGTTGATGATCGCTGGGTTATTCCGACCGAGGCGGCCGCAAGTTTCGTGCCTGCCAAGAACGCCGTCAAGCAGCAACGCCTTCTCGAGGCACTCTCATGCGGCGGCATGCGCGTCGTCGAGCTCAACGCGATTCTCGGAAACATCAGTCCCGTGCTAACTGCCCTCGAGAAACGCGGCGTCATCCGCATCGAGCATCGTAGGCGCATACGCGAGGCCATGCCAACGATCACGGGTGCATGCTCGAGCGTCTCGCATCTCACGAGTAGTCAGCAAATCGCGCTCGATACAATTTGCACGACGTTGGCAGGAGAGTCTGCATCCAACGTCGTGGTGGTGGATGGTATCACCGGTTCGGGCAAGACAGAGGTCTACTTGCGCTCCATCGCACGGGTATTGGAGGCGGGTGAATCCGCCATCGTGCTCGTTCCCGAAATCTCGCTCACGCCCCAGACGGTCGGGCGTTTCAGGTCGCGCTTCGGCGATGATGTTGCCGTGTTGCATTCGCGCCTTTCGATAGGCGAGCGCTTCGACCAATGGGACCTCGTGCGACAGGGCGAGGCGCATGTCGTGGTTGGCACCCGTAGCGCGCTGTTCGCCCCTGTGTCCGATCTGGGGCTCGTCATCATCGACGAGGAACACGACTCGTCCTACAAACAGGATAGTTCGCCTCGTTACGATGCCCGTGCCGCGGCCTACGAGTTGACGCGCATGCGGGGTGCGACGCTTGTGCTGGGCTCGGCGACGCCGAGCATCGACACGCTTGCGTCATGCGAGGGCGGAGCGCTTGGCGAACGCGCCTGGCAGCACGTCATGCTTCTTGAGCGTCCGAGTGGTCAGCCCTTGCCCGACGTGCAGATCGTCGACATGGCTGCCGAGTTCAAGGGTGGTTCGCGCTCCATGTTCTCCCAGGCGCTCGTCGATGCGTTACTCGGCGTTCACGAGCGTGACGAGAAGGCTGTGCTCCTGCTTAACAGGCGTGGATTTGCCTCATTCGTGTTATGCCGCGAATGCGGTTTCGTACCCGAATGTCCGCATTGCTCGACATCGCTCACCTTTCACGATGCGACAGGCGAGCTCGTCTGCCACCATTGCGACCATGTCGAGCCCATGCCCGCTACCTGTCCTCAGTGCGGCAGCCCCTATCTGCGCAAGTTCGGTGCGGGGACCGAGCGCGTGGAGGCCGAGCTTCGTCAGATCGTGCCTGTCGATATGCCAATCATTCGCATGGATGCAGACACGACGAGAAAGAAGGGCTCGCATGAGCGGCTGCTCGAGGAGTTCTCCTCGGCGCACGGCGGCATCTTGCTCGGCACGCAGATGATCGCGAAGGGGCTCGATTTTCCCGATGTCACGCTCGTCGGTGTCATCAACGCGGATACGACGCTCAAGCTTCCCGACTTTCGCGCACCCGAGCGCACCTTTCAGCTGCTCGAGCAGGTGAGTGGCCGAGCTGGTCGTGCCGAAAAGCCCGGACGCGTCATCGTGCAGACCTATTGGCCTGAGCATCCCGCCATACGTGCGGCAGCCGCCCACGATCGAGAGCTCTTCCTCGAAACCGAGCTTCCCGTGCGTGACGAGCTTGGCTATCCGCCTTACGTGCGCCTCGTGAACGTGCTTGCTTGGGGTAATAACGACGAAGCGGTGCGCCAGGCCATCACCGAGGTCACGCTCGCCATCAACTCGTCTATGATTTCGACAGGTTATGAATGGGAGGTGCTTGGTCCAGCTCCGTGTCTGCTTTCACGTCTGCGCGGCTTGTATCGCTGGCATACGCTCATCAAGGCACCCACCTGCGCTGATGTCTCTGCCGTCATAGAGCCCGTCCTCAAGGTGCGCAAGCCAAATGCCGAGGTGCGCATCGCCGTCGACGTCGATCCCGACAACCTGTTCTAGTCTGCTGTCTTGCTTTTGCGCGCAGGAATGTGACAGAGGTCAAAAATGTGACAGGGGTCAGGCCCCTGTCACATCTAGAGCTCGTCCTCAAGGCGCGCAAACCAAATGCCGAGGTGCGCATCGCCGTCGACGTCAATGTGACAGGGGCCTGACCCCTGTCACATTTTTGGCTTATTCCGTCTTATCGCAATAATTTTGATTGCCCGATGCGATTCGTTCCTGTATCCTGTCTCTTCGCGTCGTTTCCTCCGTGGGGATAGGCCCGCACGCGAAACGAATGGCACGATAGGAAAAGGATCAGACAATGGACTACATCCGCGCAATCGAGCAGCAGCAGATCAAGGAGATCCCCGAGTTCTTCCCGGGTTCCCATGTAAAGGTTCACTACCGCATCAAAGAGGGTAACCGCGAGCGCATTCAGGTGTTCGAGGGCGACGTCATCCGTCGTCATGGCTCCTCTAGCCGCGAGACCTTCACGGTTCGCAAGGTTTCCTTCGGCGTGGGCGTCGAGCGTACCTTCCCCGTTCATTCCCCCAAGATCGAGAAGATCGAGGTCGTGCGCCACGGTGCCGTGCGTCGCGCCAAGCTCTACTACCTGCGTGACAAGGTTGGCAAGGCCGCCCGTCTGCGCGAAAAGGGCTTCTAATCGGCCTAACCAAGAAAGAACGCGAAGAGCTCCGCAGGGTACATACCGCGGAGCTCTATTCGTATATGCGCGAGATTGTGCCCGAGGGCATCGTCGTCGGCATCGACGAGGTGGGCAGGGGAGCGTTGGCCGGTCCGCTCATGGTTGCCTGCGTGGCGCTGCCGGACGATCCGCAAGTCATCGGGCTCGATGACTCCAAGAAGCTTTCGCCCAAGCGTCGTGCCGAGCTGGCAGAGCAGATTGACGAAGTGGCTCTTGGTGTGGGCATTGCACGTGTTGAACCTGACGAAATCGATGCCTGTGGCATGGCCGCAAGCTTGCATGTCGCGATGAAACGAGCCCTTACGGCATGCGAGCATGACCTTGTCAAACGCGGGTACGTCGAAGATATCGCTGGCGTACTCATCGATGGTAATCCCGTTCACGTGCACGAGCGCGAGATCTGCGTCGTCAAGGGCGATGGAAAGCTTGCCTGCATTGCCGCGGCAAGCATCGTTGCCAAAGTCACTCGCGACAACCTGATGGTCGATCTTGCCAATGAGCATCCCGCCTACGGTTTCGAGAGCAACAAGGGTTACGGATCGGCGGCGCATATTGCCGCTCTCAAATCGATGGGGCCGTGTGCCGTCCATCGACGCAGCTTTCTGGGCAACATACTCGCCGAGCAGCAGTCTCTGTTGTAGAATGACAGGTCATGCGCATGTGCCGCGCGATATACGTGTGCGCCCTGCGCTAAACGTGAACCGAGGAAACTTGCAAGCAACGTACAGGAGTTCTTAATGGCGCAACGCAAGTCGTCTGGTAACGGCTCGGGTAAGAAGGCCGAATCAGACATCGAGAAGGAACGGCGCGCGAGGGAGCGCGAGAAGGCCGCCAAGAAGCGCGAGAAGGACAAGGCACGCCAGGAGCGTGATGCCGAGCGCTATCGTAAGGCAGCCGAGGCTGCACGCAAACGTGCCGCCGATGAGCGCGCCAAGCGAGAAGCCCAGGAAAACGATCCCGTCTACCAGGAGAAGAAGCGCAAGGAAGCCGAAAAGCTCAAGGAGCGCGGCAAGCGTGAGATGGAAAAGCAGCGCAAACGCTCTGAGCGTCGTGCGGCTGCAGCTGCACGCTCCAAGGCCAAGATTGACGAGCGTGATCAGCAGCAGAAGAGCGCGGGCATCTCGAGTGTCGAGCGCAAACGTCGTCAGCGCGAGTATGCCGATCTCGAACGTCGTCAGGCTCTCGCCAAGCAGAGGAAGAACACCTCCTCCAAGGCAAAGCGCAACAGCAAGAGCCTCGCATGCCTCGTGCTCATCGTCATCCTCGCCATCGCCTCGGCCATCGCGCTGTACCCACCGCAAGATAAGATCACCCAGGGTCTCGATATTCAGGGTGGCGTCTCGGTAAACCTCAAGGCCTCGACAACCGATGGCTCGCCCATTTCAGCCGAGCAAATGGAGCAGACGCAGAAAGTCATCTCCAACCGCGTCAACGCGTCGGGTGCTGCGGCTGCGACCATTCAGCAACAGGGCAGCGATGCGTTCCTCGTCCAGGTTCCCGGCGCTGCCGAGAACTCGCAGGCCATCCTCGACACCTTGAGCAGCCAGGGCGTCCTCGAGTTCGTGAACGTCGAGACCATCGAGGACGAGACCGCACGCACCTTCATTCAGCAGGGTCTCACGGGCATGAATCTCAAGAAGGAGGGCGTTGCCTACACGCCGTTCATGACAGGTGAAAATGTCGAGAACGTCACGGTCGATCGTCCGCAGGCTTCTGCTGAATACGCCGTTAACTTGCAGCTCGACGGTACGGGTACAACCGAGTTCGCTAACGTTACGCGCGAGCTCGTAAGCAACAAGGGCCAGATCGCCATTTTGCTCGACGGCGTCGTCGAGTCGGCTCCGGCGGTACAGGCCGCCATTACCAACGGCCAGGTGCAGATTACCGGTAACTACACGGTCGAGGAGGCAAACGCCCTCAAGACGATCATCGATTCCGGTTCGCTTCCGGTTTCGCTGTCCATCGAGCAGGCCTCCACGGTTGGTCCCACGCTTGGCCAGCAGGCGCTGTGGTCGGGCATACTCGCTGCCCTCATCGGCATCGCGCTTGTCGTCGTCTGGATGCTCGTCTTCTACAAGGGTCTTGGCCTGCTGCCTGCGGCTTCGATCTTCCTCATGTCGGTCATCTACCTTGGTCTGCTTGCTCTGCTCTCGCAGGTGGGGTGGTTCTCCCTCACCTTGCCGGGTATCGCGGGCATCATCGTCAACATAGGCATGTCCGCTGACTCCTCGATTCTCATCATGGAATGCTTCCACGAGCAGATACGTGAGGGTAAGTCGGTCAAGACGGCGGCGACCGCAGGCGTCAAGGAAGGCATCTTTACCTCGCTCGACGCCGATATCGTCACGCTCGTCTCGGCGCTCATCCTGTACTTCTTCGCCATGGGTGACGTGCGTGGCTTCGGTCTCACGCTTGCTCTCGGCATTATCTGCGATCTCGTCGTCATGGCGCTGTTCAGCGGCCCGATCATGCGCATTCTCGGCCCACGCGTCATCGATCGCCATCCTGCATTCTGGGGTATCGTCGATGACGTCAACGAGGGCGAATACATCGCGAAGGAGGCGGTGTAAATGTACTCGTTGAGACCACACACCAAGATTGACTTCGTCAGGCTCTGGAAGTACGGTTTCAGACTCTCCGGTGCCCTCATCGCGCTTGCGCTCATCGGCTTCATCGTGAGCACAGTGCTTACGGGAACGCCGCTCACGCTCGGCACCGAATTCTCGGGCGGTACCTCCATCCAGATTAATGATGCCGGTAGCGTAACCGAAGACCAACTCAAGGATGCTTTCGAGAGTGCCGCGGGCGAGCTTGGCTACGAGACGCAGATCTCGTCGATTCAAACAGCGGCCAGCATGTCTGGCGGCAATGGCTATATCGTCAAGACGACCGATACCGTCTCGACCAACGCCAGCGAGATTATGGGCAAGGTGGAGCAGACACTTGGCCTTGACGAAGGCACGGTCGAGATCGAGACCATCGGTGCGAGCTGGGGCGCATCGGTCATCTGGAGCTCGATTCTCGCATTCTTCCTGTCGTGCATTGGCATCCTCGCCGTCATCGCGATTCGCTATCGCGAGCCGCGCATGGGTGTCGTCGCTCTCATCTGCCTGTTCCACGACATGATCGTCGTGCTCGGCATTTATGCCTGGGCTGGCCTCTTCTTCCACATGGAGATCACTTCCGATGTCATCGCCGCCCTGCTCGCCATCATCGGCTACTCGCTTTATGACACGGTCGTCGTGTTCCATCGCATCAGCCGCAACGCCTCGCCACAGATGAAGTGCGGCTTGCTCACCTGCGCAAACCAATCCCTCAACGAGGTCATCGTACGTACTATCAATACGTCGATTACTTCCGTTATTCCCGTCTTGTTCATGCTGATCATCGGTACTGACACGCTCGTCGACTTCGCCTTCGCGATGTTCTGCGGCATGGTCGTTGGCGTCTACTCCACGCTTGCCATCTCGGCTCCGATTTACACCAAGTGGAAGGCCAAGGATCCGGCCTATGCCCGCCTCGAGAACAAGTACCCCTACGAGGTCGTACAGTCACCGTTCACCAAGCAGATGATGATCGAGGCACGTAAGGAAACCGCCGAGAAGCTTAAGCTCGAGAGGGCCGAGCGTGCCAAGGCCAAGCAGGCCGAGCGCGAGGAAGTCGCCAAGATCAAGCAGGAGGAAAAGGACGCCGTGCGCGAGGCCAAACAGGTCAAGCGCGATGCGCGCGAGCAAATCGCCGAGGCCAAGCAATCCGAGAAGGATGCCGAGTCCATTATCGACGAGCAGATCGCGCCTGACATATTCGGTGGCGAGGACGAGCAACCGAACGACGACGCGCTCGCCAATGTCGCGGCAACACCTGATGAGCTCGAGCTCGAGGCAGACGTTTCGACTGAGGAAGACGAGTTTTCCGAGCAAGAACTCGTCGAGGATACGCCTGCCGAAGAAGAAGCCGATGAGACTGCCGAGGAGGAAATCGAGGAACCTCGTCGTACGAGCGGCAGGTATTCGGCCGAGAAGCGCTCGGGTTCCGATGAAGATGTCATCACGACGACCAGCTTCTCGTACGAGTACGTTTCAGACGACGGAGATGCTGACGACGGGGATGAGTCCCGAAAGTAGCCTTTGCAAAGGGGCGCATCCGCGTTTGGATATCATGATTGCCAAGGGCGGGCCGTCACGTGCGGCCCGCTTCGATTGTGGGGGTCACCTCCCGATCGAGAAACGAGCCGGAGCAAAAACCATGTCACAGCCTTGTGTAACAATCTTCTCATGAACGAGTGCAAGACACATACGGGTCTCATCG
Organism: uncultured Coriobacteriaceae bacterium; assembly: GCA_964388185.1. Taxonomy (GTDB): domain Bacteria; phylum Actinomycetota; class Coriobacteriia; order Coriobacteriales; family QAMH01; genus QAMH01. The sequence goes on along the minus strand of CAYLYJ010000008.1, from coordinate 12,152 downwards.
TCGCACCTGTTGACGAAGCAGCGGCGGCTCATCTTGCCACGGCGTGCAATCTCGGGCCTCTCGTCTCGCGGGTCCTGGTCGCCCGTGGTATCGACACGCCGGATGCGGCACGTGCGTTTCTCTCACCCTCTCTTGAGCGCGATTGGGTCGATCCTGCGCGCATCCCCGGCATGCTTCAGGTTGCCGATTGTCTGCAGGCCGCCATCGAGGCGGGCAAGCGCATTCTCGTGTTCGGCGATTTCGACGTCGATGGCATCACGGCCACCGCGATTTCCGTACGTGCGCTGCATGCGCTCGGCGCACAGGCCCAGGGGCTTATTCCGCATCGCTATGATGAGGGATACGCGCTTTCCGACGCGGCAATCGAGCGCGGTATGGCATACGAGCCCGACCTCATCATGACAGTCGACTGTGGCATATCCTGCGCTGTCGAGGTCGAGGGCCTTCTCGCGCGTGGTGTCGAGGTCTGCATCACCGACCATCATGAGCCGGGTGACGCGGTACCGGTGGGCATTCCTCTCACCGATCCCAAGCTCGACCCGGATTGTCCCTCGCGCGATTTGGCCGGGGCCGGCGTTGCCCTCAAGCTCTTCTGCTTGCTAGGTGAGCGCATGGGCAAGCCCGACCTATGGCTCGAGCTCACAGATCTGGCCGCTCTCGGCACCATCGCTGACCTCATGCCGCTTCTGGGTGAGAATCGCGCCCTGGTGGCCCATGGCCTTGCCCGCATGCGCAACGTCACGCGCGTTGGCCTGGCGGCGTTGGCATCCGTCTGTGCGGTCGAACCAGATTCGCTGACTGCGACGCGTCTGTCCTTCTCGCTCATTCCTCGTCTCAATGCGGCCGGCCGCATGCAGGAGGCGACCATCGCCTACGATTTGCTCATGTGCGACGAGGTCGAGCAGGCGCAAAGAATCGCTGTCCAGCTCGAGGAGATCAACGACTTGCGCCGCCAGACCGAAAGCGAACTTAACACCCAGGTCGAAGAGCAGCTTGTGGAGTCGTATGCCAACGATCCGCTCATCGTTGCCGCTGGCGAGGGCTGGCACGAGGGCGTGAAGGGTATCGTCGCGTCACGTATTGCTCGCGCCAGGAAAAAGCCCGTCATCATCTTTTCCATCGAAGACGGTCAGGCCCGTGGTTCGGGGCGCACCTATGGCGACATCAATCTCTTCGAGCTCGCTAGTTCATGCTCAGATCTCTTCGAGAAGTTTGGTGGGCATGCGGCGGCTATTGGCATCACGCTTCCTGCATCCAAGCTCGACGAGCTTAGGCAGCGTCTCTGCGATCAGGTGCTACGCATGCAGAGCGAGGCCCCCGCTGCCGGTGTGCATGTCGATGCCATCGCTCGTGTCGAGGAGTGCACGGTCGAGCAATTTGCCGAGCTCGAGCTTTTGCAGCCCTGCGGCAACGGCAACCCAACCCCGCTCCTCGCGTTGCACGGGGTCTTTCTCGAAGACCGCGGCGCCGTGGGAAAGCAAGCCAATCACTTCAGGTTCAATGCAAGTGATGGCACGGCAAAGGTACCGGGTATCTTCTTCGGGCCAGATGACTTACAGAACCTCATCGACTGCACGACGATTTGCGATGTCGTCTTCGAGCCGAATGTCGACGAATACCGTGGCCGCAAGACCCCCAAGCTCATGACCAAGGACATTCTCCTCGATTTGGAGCCCGCCGCGCCCACGAGCATGGACGCGCGCATCGAAGAGCTCTTTTCGATGCAAGACGAGATCTGCGCAACAGGCGATTACGCCGGCATCACGCAAGTCGCGCGCTTTAACACCAAGGTCGTGGGCGTCACGTACAAGAACCGCCAGGAAGTGCTCGCGACGCTCGAAGCCGGCATCGAGCTTGCGTTGAGGCGCGATGCCCAGAACGAGTATGACGTCAATGCCATTGCCGTGACCTTGCTCGATGGCACGCAAATCGGTTATCTCAACAAGCATCTCGCCAAGCAGCTTGCTCCCGCCATGGATTCCGGCATCGCCTATGACGCAGCCATAAGCGACGTGACGGGTGGCCCTGCAAGCCCACATGCTGACGTGCGTGCGCCAGGCCCTCTGGGTGTGCGTGACCCAGGTGTGGTCGATCGCAGCTATGGCGTCAACATCATCGTGCGCCGTGTCGATCTGGATATGGCCAATCCCGTGGCAGACGCAGGGCAAGTCAGGCGCGATCTTGACGAGGCAAAGGCACGCTGGCAATCAGTTCCTGCCGGCGAGCTCGAGGATGCCCTGCGCACGGCGCTCATTGGCAATCATGCGTTGCATGACGCGCAGACGCATGCACTCGACGCGCTTGCCCGGGGGCGCAATACGCTTGCCATCATGGCAACGGGGCGCGGCAAGTCGCTCATCTTCCATCTGCATGCAGCTCGCATGGCGCTTCTCGAGGGCAAGGCGTGTGTCTTCATTTACCCGTTGCGCGCGCTTGTGGCCGATCAGGCCTTCCACTTGCAGGAGACCTTTGCGCAGTTTGGGCTCGTTGTCTCCGTGCTCACGGGCGAAAGCTCCGAGGAAACGCGCAAGAAGGTCTACGCGGGCCTGGCAGACGGCAGTGTCAACTGCGTGCTCACCACGCCCGAGTTCCTCTCGATTCACGCCGACCGTTTCGCACAATCTAGGCGTATAGGATTTGTCGTCGTGGACGAGGCACATCATGTCGCCTTGGCCCGTGCGGGCAATCGTAGCGCGTATGCCACGCTTGATGCCACGTTTGCCGCACTCGGCAATCCGCTTGTGCTTGCGGTTACGGCCACTGCCGGTACGCAGGAAAGTCAGGTCATACGCTCGGTACTCTCCATCGACGAGCTCATTCTCGACCCGACGGTGCGCGAGAACCTCCACATAGACGATCATCGCGATATTCGCAGTCGCGAACAGTATCTTGCCAGCATCGTCGCAAGCGGGGAGAAGTGCGTCGTCTATGTCAACTCTCGTGACCAGTCGCTGTCGCTCACGCGTATGCTGCGCAAGCGCCTTCCCAGTCTCGCTCCCTATGTTGGCTTCTACAATGCGGGCCTTTCCAAGGCAGACCGCAAGGCAATCGAGGATGCTTTCAGGAGCGGCGAGCTGCGCTGCATCATATCGACGAGTGCCTTTGGCGAGGGCATAGACATCCCCGATATCGAACATGTCGTCCTCTATCATCTGCCTTTCAACGATATCGAATTCAACCAGATGTCAGGGCGTGCTGGCCGTGATGGCCGTGATGCAACGATTCACCTGCTTTTTGGCTACGGGGATGCCCGTATCAACGAGAACATCCTCGAGTCCGGTGCTCCGCCCCGCAATGCCCTCGTCGTTCTCTATCGCATCTTGCGCGAGCTGGCACAGGAGGCATCCGAGCGTGGCGAAACGGGCTTTTCCTGCACCAACCGCGAGCTCGCCGAGCGCGCCATGAGGCTCGACAAGCGTGATAAGCTAGATGAGTCAAGCGTATCGTGCGGCATCTCGGTGTTTCGCGAGCTTGGCTTCGTCGAGACGAGTGGGGCGAGTGTCGCGCGCCGTATCACGCTCGTTCCCAGTCCGGGGCATATGGAGCTCGAGGAGTCGGTGCGCTATCGTGAGGGCCTCGAGGAGCTCGAGACCTTCAAGTCGTTCAAAAGCTGGGCGCTCAAGGCGAGCGCGCAACAGCTGCTCGAGAAGTTTAACCGTCCTATCTTGCCTGATGGCGGGGCATGATACGGGTCGCAGGCATATAGGAAGTGATTCGCGTGAGCGAGCAGACAGACATGACACTGCAAGCACCGGACGAGGCGGCAACCGATCGCTTCGACGTGCTCCTTGCAAATGCATCCGGCTATCTCGCCGACGAGGATTGCAAGGCGATCAAGGAGGCGTACCTCTTTGCCAAGGATGCTCACGAGGGGCAGTTTCGCAAGTCTGGCGAGCCTTTCATCATGCATCCTGTCGAGGTCGCGATCATCCTCTCGGACTTGCGCATGGATAGCGACACGCTGCGTGCCGCCGTCTTGCATGACACGGTCGAGGATACCGAATACACGCTCGATGACGTACGCGTGAAATTTGGCGATACGGTTGCCGAGCTCGTCGATGGCGTCACCAAGATCAACAGCCTCGAAATCGAGTCGCTCAGTCATGCTCAGGTCAACAACTTGCGCAAGATGCTCATGGCTATGAGCAACGACATTCGCGTCATCGTCATCAAGCTCGCCGATCGCCTCCATAATATGCGCACGCTCATGGCCCTGCGCGAGGATCGTCGCATCTTCAAGGCACGTGAGACGATGGAGATATATGCGCCGCTCGCCAACCGTCTTGGCATGGGCTCGATCAAGTGGGAGCTCGAGGACCTTTCCTTCTTCTATCTCGAGCCTGCCAAGTACCAGCAAGTGCAGAAGATGGTGAGTGAGACGCGCGAGGCGCGTGAGAAGTACCTTGCGCAGGCAATGGACGCGCTACGTGCCGAGCTCGACCGTGTCGGCCTCAAGGACGCAAAGATATACGGCCGCCCCAAGCACCTCTATTCCATCTACCAAAAGATGAAGAAGAAGGACAAGGGCTTTTCCGAGATATACGACCTCATCGGTTTGCGCATCATCGTCGATTCCATTCCCGAGTGCTACTCGAGCCTCGGTGCGGTGCATAACCTCTGGCACCCCATTCCGGGGCGCTTCAAGGACTATATCGCGATGCCGAAGTTCAACATGTATCAATCGCTACACACGACGGTCATTGGCCCGGCGGCGCGTCCCCTCGAAATTCAGATCCGTACCGAGGAAATGCATCGCATGAACGAGTACGGCGTCGCGGCGCATTGGCGTTACAAGGAGGGGGCCACCAAAGACCGTGCAGCGCGTAGCTTCGACGAGAAGCTCACCTGGCTGCGCGAGATGCTCGATTGGCAACAGGAGACAAGCGACCCGCAGGAGTTTATGGAGTCGCTCAAAGTCGATCTCTTCGAGAGCGAGGTCTTCTGCTTCACTCCAAAGGGCGAGGTCATTAGCCTGCGCGCACGCTCCACCCCACTCGACTTTGCCTATGCCATTCACACCGAAGTCGGAAACCACTGCGTTGGCGCGAAGGTCAACGGTTCGATTGTCCCTCTCACCTACACGCTGCAGATGGGCGACCGCGTCGAGATCCTCACGCAGAAGAACGCTTCCCCATCGCGCGATTGGCTCTCCATCGTCAACACGCCCCGCGCACGCTCCAAGATTCGTGCCCATTTCGCCAAGATTACCCGCAACGACGATCTCGAGCGCGGGCGCGACTATGTCGTGCGCGAGGCCAGAAAGAACGGCGTCACGCTCTCGAGCACGAAGATGGCACCTGCATTTGCCGAGGTTGCAGCTTCGCTCAACTACAAGAACGCCGACGAGATGTACGTCGCGGTCGGTGCCGGCAACTTGTCTCCCAAGCAGGTCATGCATCGCGCGGTACGTATCCTCAACAAGACAAGCGTCGAGGAGGCCCCGCCCATCGAGACGACGGTCGAGCACATCTCGTTTGCCGACGTCACGCCACGTGGCGAGGGCAAGCGTCGTCGCAAGAAGCCTGCACACAACAAGACCGGCGTTATCGTCAAGGGGCTCGACGACGTCTTCGTGCGCTTGTCGCATTGCTGCAATCCGCTCCCGGGCGACGACATCATCGGCTTCATCACGCGAGGACGTGGCGTATCGGTGCATCGTTCCGACTGCCCCAATGCCGATGACCTGCGGCGTAACCCCGAGCGCATCATCGAGGTCGCCTGGGAGGGTGAGACCGAGGCCGTCTATCAGGTCGAGATTTACATCGAGGCCATCGACAGGCTGCGCCTGCTGCAAGACATCGTCATGTTCTTGGCCGATTCGGGTGTCAACATCGTGTCGTGCACGACGACGACCCACAAGGACGATATCGTCGAGATGCGCTTCGTCTTCGAGGTGTCCGACCTAGCCATCGTCAACCGCATCTTGTCGGACGTGAAGAAGATCGATGGCGTGTTCGGTGCGTCGCGCGTGCTGCCCAATAAGCAAAAAGACAGCGTCAAGAAGAAATAGGGAAGCGCTATGAACGTCGAGACATGCAAGGTCGGCCCCATTCTTACCAACTGCTACATCGTTGAAGATGGCGGTAAGGTGCTCGTCATCGATCCAGGCGATGACCTTACCATGATCGTTGCCGATATCCATGCGCGTCCCGTCGAGCATATCGTGGTCACGCATGCCCATTGGGATCATGTCGGCTCGCTTTCCGGCCTTGCCGATGTTACGGGCGCACCTGTTGCCATGTCGGCGGCTGACGCCGCACTCGTCGATGGCGTGGCCAATCAGGATGGGCATGACCTCGATCGCGGGCATGGAGCGCCGCACGTCGATCGTATCCTGCATGACGGTGACGAGCTCACGCTTGGTTCCAAGGTCTTCACGGTCATCGAGACGCCGGGCCATTCCGAGGGCTCCATTTGCCTGTATTGCGCCGAGGACAGCGTACTGTTCTCGGGCGACACGCTGTTTTCGGGCGGACGCTTCGGTCGCACCGATTTCGAGCATGGCAGCATGGAGAAGATGATCGAGACGCTCTCGACCAAGTTTGTCGACATTCCTGATGACGTCATCGTGTATCCGGGTCATGAGGGCGCGTCGACCATGGGGCGTGAGCGCGCACTCAATCCGTATCTGCGCTAATCGTCATCTCATGCTCGTCGCCCGCACCTGACCGAAAGCTCATTGCTCATTTGTTCCATGACCTTAAGTTTTCCTTAAGATTGGGTGTGTCGGGTTGTATAATCCCGCGAAGATGGTGTACGCGGACTTGGAGGATGCGACATGGCGTTTTGCACGAAATGCGGCAAGCAGCTAAGCGATGAAGATGCGTTCTGCACTGGATGCGGCGCACCGCGAGATGACGCCGGGCAGCCCCCCGTTTCACATCCAGATCCCTTCGCGGCACCGGCGGCCCCTGCAGGCGCGGTGTACGATCCAGCTCCTGTTGTGCCTGCGAATGGCGGTACTCCTCGCAAGAAGGTGCCGGTCATTCCCATTGTCATCGGTGTCGTTCTCGTCGTAGTCATTGCCTGCGTTGCCGTGCTGTTTGCGACCGGTGTCATCAGCCTTCCCGGGTCGAACGACTCCGGAAAGAGCACGCCTTCCATCGTCGCCTCGAGCTCCTCTTCGAGCAGCTCCTCCTCAAGCAGTTCCTCCTCCTCTTCAGTCGGATCGACGAGCTCTTCTGCTTCGGCTGTTTCGGCCGTGCTTACGGTCCAGAATCCGCGTACGGGCCAGACGGTAACGGAGACGATTCGACTCAACGAGGACAAGGGCGTCATCAAGGACATCCTGACGCACCGCTACACACGTGCCGAAATCGAGGCATTGAACCTTTCCGATGCCGAGCTCTACATTGCCCGAAACGAAATCGTGGCGCGTAGCGGGTATCGTTTCCAGTATGAGCCCAATACCCAGTTCTTCCTTACGAACTGCTCGTGGTATAACCCGGTCAACACGAGCTATAAGCTCGAAGGTATTCCCAGCGAGAATGCTGCCACCATCCTCGAGATCGAGCATGCTCGCAATTCGTGGTATCCGGAAATCAAATAATTCAAAGTGCGGACATGAGGGGCATTTGCATGCGGAAAAGGCGCGCATACGGGCACGTGTGGCCACGTGGCTTCGCATGGCTGCTCGTCATGGCGATGTCCCTTCTCATCTCAAACTGCCTTATCGGTTGCCAGGACGCCACGCAGACACGTTCTGCCTCTAGCACACGCTCCGTTGCTGTTTCGAGCGCTCCACCATCTGCTGAACAAGTCGACTGCTCCGCGCTCGAAGCAAACGTGCGGGATATTGTTGCCGCATACGAGCGCGAAGGGGAGCATGTCTCCGTTGCCTTCGAGTTCGTGGGTGCGAAAGACGGCGGATTTCAAATTGCCGGCGATGTGCCCATGGCCTCGGCAAGCACCATCAAGCTCGCCATACTCGCCGCATTGTTTGAGGAGATTGACGCTGGAACTGTCTCGCTCGACCAGACGCTCGTTGCCGACTCGCATGACGTCGTCGCCGGAACCGGCGTGGGGATACGTATCGGCGAGGAGCTCACGGTGCGCGAGCTCTCGAAGCTGATGATTGCCGAAAGCGATAACACCGCATCCAACGTGCTTCTGTCGCTCATCTCCATCGATACTGTGAACGAGTTCGCCTCAGATCTCGGGCTGGCCCAGACCAACCTCGACCACAGGCTCATGACTCCCAATCCCGCACGCGATAACCTTACGAGTGCGAACGACCTGGTAACCCTGCTCGCGCTCATCGCGGAAGGCGATCTCGTCTCTCCGGAGCTCAGCCAGCTTGCGCAGGAGTTTCTGTTGGCGCAAAGCGATCGCGACGCCCTCGCCGCGGGGCTTTCCAATGGCATCGAGCTTGGCAACAAGACGGGTAGTCTTACCTATGCACGCAACGATGCGGGCATCCTATACGATGTTGATGGCACCCCGCTTGCGGTAATCGCCGTCATGACCAATGACATGGGCGAGTACGAGGCGAACAAGATGATGGCCGATATTTCGACAACCGTGTGCGAGGAGCTCGCGCGCGAGCGTTAAGATGAAGATCCTGATCATATCGGGAAGGAAAGGGGAGAAACATGTTTTGTCCGAAATGTGGTAACACGGTTGCAGACGATAGCGTGTTTTGCGGTAACTGCGGCACGCCGATGCAGAGGTCTGCTGCGCCTGCCGCCGCGGCACCTGCAGGGGCTGCAGTTGCTCCAAAAGCATCTAACAACAAGTTGAAGATCATCATTGCTGCGGTCATAGCCGTTGTCATCATAGCCGTCGTTGCTGTGGTTCTCGTCAACTGTCTTGGTCCCAAGCACCTCCAGACGGGCGTGTACCGTCTTAACGCTGATGGCGATACGTCAACCCTTACCGTGAGCGAAGGCGATAAGGTTGCTATGACCATGGATGGCGAAACGGAGCAATGCGAATTCGAGTATGCGGGCACGTGGAAGGGGTCTAACCTCTTCAGGTACGTGCAAGGAACATCATCCGATGGCCGTACCGTTGATAAGGATGGTTGGATATACAACTCCAAGGGAACTTTGACCGGCAGCAAGCTCGAAAACTTGAAAATTGCTCTACCTAATGGATATGCAAATGGAAATATCACGGGCTCATGGGCTTATGGGATAGAGGTTGACGATGGCTCTTCGCATAACACTATTACCGGCTCCATTGTTGAGGTGAACAAGGACGGTACGATTACTATGTACGCGTTTTACGGATATGACGTTTCCATTTCGCTCGATGACGCTCTGAATTACGATTACGCCTCTATGACCTATCAGACGAATGGATCATCGACGGGGTCTGGCGTATCGCAAACATCAGATGGCCTCTCCGTGACTTGCTCTAGTGGCGCCATTACCTGGGAGGAAGCGTCCAAGAACACGTATCGCATCACGTATCCGTATAGTGGCTCGAAGACCAGGTCCTGCACCGTCTCCTTCCCATCGAAGTAGATCACTTACGTGCAAGCAGTTGCACAACATGGCATCACATGTGTTGACGTCGGCAAGAACTATGCCGGCGTCAACGTGCTGCACGGCGTCAGTTTCTCGTGTCGCCCGGGCACTCTGACGGCTATCGTCGGTCCATCAGGTTGTGGAAAGACCACCCTGCTCTCCATTCTAGGAGGACTTGATGCACAGTTTGATGGCACGGTGAACTCATCCGGTATGCAGCTGCATCATGCGCGTTCTTCCCAACTTGACCACTATCGCCGCGATCTTGCGGCATTCGTCTTTCAAGATCACAATCTCATCGAACACCTTGATGCAGTGCGTAATGTTGCCGTGCCGCTCGGAATTCAGGGCATGCCTGCGCACAAAGCGCTTGATTGCGCGCAGCTTGCGCTCGAGGGTGTTGGCCTTGTCGAACGAGCGCATGCGTTTCCCGGTCAGCTTTCCGGAGGTGAACGCCAGCGTGTGGCGATTGCTCGAGCTATGGTCAAACGCCCGCAGATTCTCCTTGCTGACGAACCGACCGGATCGCTTGACTCCGAGCACGCGACGGATATCGCGATGCGTTTTCATGCATGTGCTGATAATGGCTGCACTGTCGTGGTCGTGACGCACGATGTCGAGCTCTTCGCCGGCCTTGCCGACCAAGTGCTCATGCTCGAGGATGGCACCATAAAGGATGCACGTCATGCGTGAGGCGTTTCGCTTGGCATTTTTGCATATGCGCCTGCGAGCGTTCCGATGCGCTGGCGTGGCTGCGGCATGCGCAGTTGGCGTATTGGGCTTTGGGGTTATGATATCGCTTGCCATTGGCATGGGAGCATATGCGGACGATCTTCAAAAACGCTTGCTCACTTCTGTGCCGCTTACGCTCACGCAACAAAGACTTTCTGTTCCTGACATAAATGCAGAACAGGGCGATGCTGCTGCGGATGGGCTTGTGCATAACGATGGATCCCTAGCTCTTGCCATAGGTAACGAGGAGGCAGGTAAAGACGATTATCCGCTCTATCAACTCGCGCCTTTGCTTGACATTTGGGCTTCAGACAATGAAGACGTGATAAGCGTTCAATCTTTCTACTCCCTCTCTGATGATCTTTATGTCGAGACAAAGGAGGGTTGGCGCAGGGCCATTCCCGATGGCTTATTCTCTCAAGCTAACATTGGGGATGACTCGCTGTTTCGCTCCTTGCTCTCAAATGATTCCGATGTCCTGACAGATCGATACGCCCTTCGTTGTGGTCGTATGCCGCAGTCCGCTGATGAAGTGGTGATTGTCACACAGCCAAACGGGAATCTCTCGGATGCGTTTCTCTCCGCCGTGGGCGTGGTCGAAATTTCGCAGCTTACTCCTAATAGCTCTGGTCAAGGAAAGATTGATATTCCCCTCGATACGCTCATGGGACTGAATCTGAAAGTTCTTGAGGGATGGGGCTATCAAGTTTGGGAGGGGCAGAGGTGGCATGATGCGCGCGATGAGCCGCAGTATCTTCAGACGGCACTTGCATCTGCAATCCCCGTGCATATCGTTGGTATCGTGACTCCGCGCTATATGCTTCGCGATGTGTACGATACGGGCTTTGTTGGCTACCTCCCTGATTTCAACGCCTATGCGATGCAGTGTGCGGCGTCTTCGGCTCCTGTTGAGGCGCAGGAGGCATCGCCTCTTGTCGATGTGTGGACCCAGAGGGCATTTGACAGTCACGAGCTGGCATCTCGGCTCTGCGCGAGTGTAGATGGCCAGCTATTTGACGAGAGAAAGGTAGAGTACCTTTCGTCTTTGTCCGATACACGTGTTCTAGTCCTCCTTGAGGCTCTCGCCATAAGCGAGGAAGAGCTGCTGACTAAAGGTGCAGATGCTTTTGATCAACAGGAGCTCGCAGATGTTGAGGCATTGTCCTATAACGAGTTCGTTCGCATGGTAGATCGCCTGGCGCCTACATCTCTTGATGATGGGTATGCACAACGCATGCGCCACCTCGACTTTCCTCCCGTCGAGGATGTCTATTCCATACGCATATATACCGATACGCTTGAGGCACGGCAGGAGGCAAAGGAGCTCATTGCGAATTTCAATGCGTCTCAGCATGATATTGGCGGAGTGCTAATTGACGTGCAACCTGCACCTGAGCTTGATATGTTCGATCAGGCTACGCGGGTGATGCGATTGGTGCTGCTTGTTCTTGGCATTATCTCGCTTGTTGTAATCATCGCTGTCATAGCTTCAACAATGTTCACATTCGCGGCCGAGCGCATGCGCGAGGTTGGCTGTCTGCGCTCATTGGGCATGAGTCGCATGCAGGTGACTATCATGTTTATCTTTGAGGCGCTGTGCATCGCCTGCGCTGCTGCTCTTATTGGTGCCGCAATTGCAGGTCTCGTGGTGGGCGGTCTTGATATTTTGGTAGCTAATATCACGGGTATACACGGTCTCTTCGTTTTTGGTCCTTCCGTGTTCTTCCTCATTGTGGTCTCCTCGCTGGGCATTGCCTGCGTTGCTGCCGTAGTCCCCGCGCTTCGTGCTGCACTGATGGATCCAGTGCGCGCTTTGTCTAATTCGGACGTTTAGCAAGTTTCTTCTTGCGTCACTGCTCGTTTCGTCTATAATCTCGATTTGCGCGTAAGCGTGGATTCCTCGGTAGCTCAACGGCAGAGCCCTCGGCTGTTAACCGAGTTGTTGTAGGT
>CAYLYJ010000007.1:0-34415 GCA_964388185.1 uncultured Coriobacteriaceae bacterium | reverse complement strand
GGCAAATCATGGCGTGAGCAGAGTATAGCGCTTTATTCGCGAAAAGGAATAGAGAATTAAGCGCAACGGAGCGTTTCTTTACTCCGCGTGCGCTGTCATGTTGTAATGACCTAGACATCCGACGAAGGGAATCACCATGTCGATAAGCGAATCCATCAAAGCGCACCGCGAAGCCCGCGGTATGACCCAACAGCAGCTCGCCGAGCGTCTCTACATCACCAGGCAGGCCGTCTCGCGCTGGGAAACCGGCGAGACCACGCCGGGCATCGACATGACGAAGCTCATCGCCGCGACGCTCGACGTGCCCATTGCCGAGCTGCTCGATATGCCACCCGAAGGGACGTTTTGCCAAAGCTGTGGAATGTACCTCGCGAACGACGAAGACCGCGCACAAGCCGCAGACGGGACGCCCGAGACAGACTGGTGCAAGTGGTGCGTGGAGGATGGCAAGATCGCGAATCCCGAGGAGAGCATGGAAGAGCTCATCGAGCGTTGCGCCCCATACATGGTCGAATCCGGGTCGTTCAAGACCGTCGACGAGGCGGCATCGCTTCTCGGGGCCGTGCTCCCCCAGCTGAAGCGCTGGCGAGAGCAATAGGGATTGCCGAAAACAACCACCCCATTCGACGAGGCTTTTAAATCATCCGCTACCCCTGCACCGGCTCCTGAATCGTCACCTTCGCGTGCTCGGCTGCCCATTTGTTCGCCTTCAGGCGCTCGGCAGACTCGCGCAGCACGAAGCTCTTGCCCTCGCCCTCAATCTGCTGACGAACCTGCTTAGGATTGGCGCCGGGTGCCATCATGCGGCATGCCTCGTCGATGTCGTCCTCGGAAAGACCGAGATTCTCGTGACGGAAAATCGCGTCGAGCGCATAGCCCTGCACGACCATCTCGCGCGTTTGCAACATGAGCATCATGCTCATCTGTTGTTCGCCGCCGTTTTGCTGCACGTAATCTTCCCAGCTCATACCCTGCTGCTTGAGGCCCATGCGGATGTTCTTCATAAGATTGTCACGTGCGTTCTCGTACACCTCGTCGGCAATCTTGCCCTCGAAGCGCGCGCCGAGCGCGCTTGCAACCATCTGGCGCTTGTATTCCTCGTATTGCTCGGAATCGCGCTTCTCGATGCTCTTGCGAATATCGCCGCGCAAGTCATCGAGGCTTTTGTACATGGGTAAGTTGGTGGCAAGCCATTCGTCATCAACGGTGGGGACGACGGGCTTCTGAATCTCCTTGAGGGTGACCTCGCAGTCATACTTCTGCATGATCTCGTTGTAGTTTTCATCGACACTCGGACCCTCGAAGACAAACTTGCGCGTCTCGCCCGGCTCCATGCCAAAGATATGCGCATCGAAATCGGCGGGCATGTAGCCCTGCCCCGCGACATAGGTGCGACCATCGGTAGTGAGACCGGTGAGCTCCTTGCCGTCCTCGTAGCACTTGATGGACACGAGACATGCATCGCCCTTTTCGAGCGGCTTGGGATCAGCGGTCGTATAGGTGGTGTTACGTTCGGCGAGCTGAGCAATCTGCGCGTCGACCTCGGCTTCGTTGATGGCAAACGGAGGAAGGGTGATCTCGACCGGGTCGTATGAGGTGAGCTCGTAGTCGGGCTTTGGGGTCACTTCCATCGTGAAGCTGAACTCCTGATTGCGCTTGATTGCCGTGCTCGGAGTGGGATGGGGAGGAAACGCGGGGGCGATGCCGCTTTTGTCAATCGCGAAGGGCGCGAGCGACTCGATGGCGTTTGCCTCGATGATGGAATCGAGGTTCTTGACCCCCATCTTCTCTTCGGCCATTTGCGCAATCGTCTTGCCGGGCTCAGGGTTTATGCCCATCGAGTTGGCGAAGTCGAGCTCCGCAAGCGAAAATGCCTTGTTGACGTCATCGGCTGTGGCGGTGACCTCGAGGATTACCTTGCCATCTGCCTTCTTGATCTTGCTGGTCTTCATGAGATGAACCCACTTCCGCTCTCGTGTCCGCGCGGCGTCATGAGCGCGGAATAGCTGGCCACTGCGTGGCGTACGTGCACACTATATGCCGAACTGAATAGAGTGCGGGCGAGATGCGGGGTCTGTCCCCGTTTTGTTACGCAGGATGGGCGTTTCGCGCTAGTCGTCCTTCTTGGAAACGAGCAGCAAGATGCCTCCCACAAGACTCACGAAGATGAGCGTGCAGACGCCGAACGCCACCGTGTTCCTCTTCTTGCCTTTGTAGATTCCCCATGCAATCACGGTCATGGGAACCATCCAGGCAAGCGGAATGAGCATCCAGCCCGCTGTCACAGTGGAGATGACGCAAAAGACGAAGGCGATGAGGCGCAACGTGGAGTCCTGCGAGTCCATGCTATACGTGGGCTGCCCATCATCGATGATCTGCGCCTGATACACGACCTCTCCAGCGGCAGGGTCGACTTGCTCTGCCGAGGCCTGGGCACACGTGGGACTATCTGCATAGTCGTCTGTCCACTGGGCGCCATCCCAGTAACGAAGCTTCGACGGGTCTCCCGATGGGTCCGGATACCATCCGGCGCGTGACTCGCTCATGAATTCTCCTTTTGCAAAATGATGGGCTTTAATCTCAAGTATAGGGCATTGCCTCGCAAGAACCGCCTACATGTCCTCGCTTGCCACGTTCATGTTACCTGCGCGGTATCCGTCAGGGTCAATCGACACAGACTCGAAGCCGAGCTCCTTGAACCTGCGCTCCATCGTCTCCTTGTTCTCGGGCAGGGCGAGTCGCTCGACCTCGTCTGCTCGCACCTCGACGCGGGCCACGGGTCCGTGATAGCGCACGCGCACCTGATGAAAGCCCTGGTCAAGGAGAAACTGCTCTGCAGCATCGATCATGGCTAGACGCTCTTCGCTCAGGCAGGTGCCAAATGCGAAACGCGTGGCAAGACACGCGAACGACGGCTTGTCCCAGGTGGGCAGCCCTCTTTCGCGTGATAGCTCGCGTATATCGCGTTTTGTGAGGCCCACATCTTTGAGCGGGCTGAGCACGCCAAACTCGGCTATCGCACGAGAACCCGGACGGTAATCGCTCTCGTCATCGACGTTCGACCCCTCGACGATCAGGTCAATTCCACGACTACGTGCGGCATCGATCACGGTGCGCAGCAGGCCCCTCTTGCACAGATAGCAACGGTCGGACGGATTCCGAAGAAACGCATCGTCTTCGAGCTCGTGTGTGGGCACGACAACCTGCGGGATGTCACGCTCGCGGCAAAAGGCGATGGCTTCGTCGAGTTCGCGCTGCGGAAAGAGGCGAGATTGCGTCGTGATGGCGATGGCACGTTCGCCAAGCGCTTCGCGGGCGACATGGAGCAACAGAGCAGAATCGACACCACCCGAAAAGGCAACGGCAACGCTTCCTAACGCGCGAAGCCGCTCGAGCAACGCGACATATTTTGCCCCCAGGGCTTCGTCATTCATACATGCTCCCGAAAATGAGACAACGTCTCAGAGCAACTACCTCATTGTTAGATGACGGTTCCCTCGTCGATGTCCAAATGGAGGCACTTGACGGGAGTGCCCGCCTCGAAGGTACCGGTGCCCTGCGGTAGCTCGATGAGCACGGTGCTGCGATTCATTTCCGACAGCAGAGCGGAGGACTGCTTCTCCTCCTGGCAGGCAAGCAGCTGGCCATCCTCACCAAGCTCGAGATGACCCCTCTGGAAGAATGCGCGAGCCTCCTTCTTTCGCGTGGGCTGCGCCAAAATGGCATCGCTCACGGGACGATCGAGGTCTGCAAATCCCTGCATGGCGCGCAGCGCGGGACGGCCGAAGAGCTGGAAGCCCACCGCGGCGGCGGCCGGATTGCCCGAAAGTACCTCAACGAGCGTGTTGCCCACGCATCCAAATGCCTGCGCCTTGCCAGGCCTCAGACTCACGCAATCGAAGAGAACCTCGCCGAGCTCACGCACGGTCTCGATAGCGTAGTCGAAGTCGCCATTGCTCGCACCGCCACTTGAAACGACGAAATCGCACTCGGCGATAGCTCGCTCGAATAGTGTGCGGATAGCAGTCTCATCATCTTCGACGATCGGATATAGCTCGACTTCGCAACCAAGTTCGAGAGAATAGGCGCCGAGCACGTATGCGTTCGCATCGCGAATCTTGCCCGGTTCGGGCTTGGCAGGCGGCTTGACGAGCTCGGTACCTATGCTGATGATGCCCACTTTGGGTCGTGCGTACACGGGAACGGTCGTGTTGCCGGTACTCGCGAGCAGACCTACGGTCGCAGCGCGAATCACCTCGCCCTTACGAACGACGACGTCGCCCGCCTTGGCCTCCTCGCCCGCCTTGCGCACATTGGTCTTGGTCACGGGCGCGCAGATGCGCACGCGCTCACCAACGCCTCCGTCTCCTGTGAAGGTCGTGTCCTCAATTTTGACCACTGCATCGGCACCTTCGGGCATGATTCCGCCCGTCATGATGCGGATTGCCTGACCGGGAGCGAGCGTGACCTGGCTTACGATACCCGCGCCAACCCAGTCGACGATCTCGAGCTCGACAGGAGTATCCTCACTCGCATCATCAAGCGAGGATGAGACGACGGCGAACCCATCCATTGCAGTGTTGTCGAAGGGAGCCACATCGATATCACTTGTGAGATCGCCAGCAGCAACACGACCGATGGCGGCAAAGAGGTCGACCTCCTCGACATGCGTCCTGAAACGCTCCTGGCTCGCAAGGTCAATCGTCCTACGACGTGCCTCGTCGACGCTAATCATGTCCTGGCTCATTTCATTATCCTCTCAGAAGGTTAATAGATTTTGTATCCGACAGAGTACCAAATCTTTCGAAACTGTGGTGGGCAAGCAGGCGTTTGGAGACGAGGCCGGCCGTCCTCAAAAGAGCGCGTGGGAAAGCCCTCGAACAGGGCTTTCGATATCGGTTATCAGTGACTGCCGGCAGCTACACCTTGGGGTATTGCGAGCGAGAACCCTTGCGTCCACCTTGCATGTAACGACCCATGAAGATGGCGACGATGACGACAACCGCAACAACCAGAAACGCGATTACGAAGACGGCGTTTTGCGTGTACAGGCCAGTGATGGCCGCGCACACAATGGACAAGATGATGATGGCGACGGGAACGGCCATCTTCGTCTTCTCTCGCGCGATGTTCGCTCGCAGGACTGCGTCTTGGCGACGGGACTCGTCATCGCGGCGGGCTCGAATGTCGCGGTCGGTCCATTCCATGATCTTGCGCTGGACCTCGGGGGGATACGAATTGAA
This sequence comes from uncultured Coriobacteriaceae bacterium, assembly GCA_964388185.1. GTDB lineage: Bacteria > Actinomycetota > Coriobacteriia > Coriobacteriales > QAMH01 > QAMH01. The sequence continues at coordinate 29,172 of CAYLYJ010000007.1, read as the reverse complement.
GACATCCGGGTGAGGCAGACTCACACAGCCATCCTCAAACTCGAAGGGCTCCCTGGTGATGGGCCCATCGCACGCAGCGGGAGCTTGGCCTTCGTTATCATGATGAAGATAATCCGCGAAGTTTCCCAGCGTCCTGTCAACGCCAACTGCAGGACCCTGGACGTAATCGCCCGTGCCCGGCTCCTCGAGATCGTAGTCGAACTCGGGAAGGTCGTTATTCTTGACACGATTGCGCTTGCTCTTGGACTTTGAGGAACGGTTGCCTGTTTGCTCTCGATTGTTGACGAAGGCGTTGTACATTGGTTCGTTTTTCATGCGATGAGTACCTTTCGAGGATCAATCAGTTCTGGCAATTATAGCATCGCTTCGCGTGAGCGCGATATTATGTGAGGAGACGCGCCACTCGGCATGCCGACACGCGACCGGCCAACGACAGAACTGAGATGAGCCACCTTATGACACAGATCAGCGAAGCGGAGCGCATCGTCAAGCTCATGCTCTTCATACGCGAGAGCGGTCCAGTTGACCTCGCCACCATTCGCCGCGCCCTACCCTACGAGTACGGCGCGGAGGCAGGCAACGAGGATTCTACGCGGCGGCGCTTCGAGCGCGACAAGAAAACGCTGCAAGACAGCGGGGTCTTTCTTGTCATCGACAACCAGCAGCGATATGCGCTCGATGCCGCCAAGACGCTCGCAGCACCTCTCAGCCTCACAAAGCCTCAGGTCAGTCTCTTGCGTCTACTTTGCGGCGCATTGCTCGAGGATAAGGACTACCCCTTCAAGGAGGAGTTGCGGATGGTGCTCGTCAAACTAGGTGACGAGCTCGAGATTCCCGACATGCTGCCCCAGCTTACCGATAGCACGGCGCATGACCTCACTCGCGCCTACGAACCGCAGGGCTTTGCCAAGGTCAAGAAGGCCATCACCACACGCAAGCGCCTGTCCTTCAATTATGAAAGCTCCTCTGGCAGAAAATCGCAGCGCGAGGTTGAGCCCATGGGATGTTTCTTCCTGCACGGAATCTGCTATGTCGCGGCATTCGACCCAGGTGTGGGATCCGAGCGTCTGTTTCGCCTTGACCGCATGAGCAAACTGCGCGTCAACACCAGCAACCCCAAGTCACCGGATTTCGAGGAACGTCCCTTCAACGCCACCGATTTCTACGGCTTGCCCTTCCAGTTTGGCGACGAGCAATTCACGGCACGTATTCTGCTTGACGGCGGTGCGGCCCAAAACGCTTATCAGCTCACGATGGACCAGGGCACGATCACCCATGAAGACGGGCGGCTCATATGGACGGTGGCCTGTCGCGATATGCGCGCACTCGTGCAGTGGTGTATCGCGACAGGCCCCGATGTGCGCATCATCGAGCCCGAATCCGCGCGCGCGGCATATGTCGCGGGCCTTGAAGCCTATGCACACGCTGCGTCGAAGGAGACGAGTCATGAAGGATAAGCAGCTGCTCCTTGCGATCATGGCACAGCTCGAGCGCGAGAAGATCGCCTCGATTCCCCAGCTCTCGACGCTGCTCGGTGTTGATGAGCAGCGCATATATGATGCCCTGGAGCTTCTCGTCTTTGCATATGACGCTGCTTCGATACGCCTTGACCTGCACGACTCGTATGCAACACTTCAGACGCACGGCACCGACCGCTTGCTGCGCCTCACCGCTCCGGAGGCAGATGCCCTCGTCGACGCGCTCTCGGCGGCGGGTTTCTCATCTGACGACGAGCTCGTGTGCGCGCTGCTACGCACCAAGAGCGTTTTGGGGGATACCGATGACGCACCCCAACCGCGCCTGCGCATCGTGACAGAAGCAGCGGCCCCCGACGTAAGCCAAGTCCTCGCAACAGCATGCGAAGACCTCGATCATCACCTTCTGGAGATTGTCTATCGTGGCACGGACGATGGGGTATCCCGAAAAAGGCAAATCGAGCCCCTGCGCATCTTTTCGGAAGACGGACATCGTTATTTGCAGGCATACTGCCGCGCTTCGGACGGCTGGCGCTCCTTCAGAATCGACCGTGTTGTGCAAGCGGAACTTCTCCGCGAGCGCTTCTCACCCCGTACCGACGCCCCGTATCCCTCCATCGGGATGGACGCCAGCACGCGAGCGCGCATCAGGATTTCCGCCGATTGCCCCATCCCCACATGGCACGGCCTGCGCGTCACGAACACGGATGCTGATGGAGCTTGCGTCGTGAGCGTTCCCTGGACGGGTAGTTCATGGCTTGTTCGAAACATCGTCTCGCTCATGGGAAAGGCACTCGTGCTTGAGCCCAAAGAACTCGAGGATGCCTGCACAAAATACGCGAATGACCTGCTGTATGCAGTAGATATGCACGATTGTGCATATGATTAGAGTGTCTATTTGATAGGTACGCCAGCCCCAAAGAGAAGATTGCGCTCATCACCCGGCAACGCTGCACGGGCGTCATCGCGCACGCCGTTCACACCGATGAAGAACTGCCTCATCATCGCCACCATCATATAGCGACCCTTTGGTGTGAGCGTGATTTGCTCATCATCGTCGATGTCGATTGCGCCGCTCGTTTTGAAGAACGAGTACTCGGCAGGCAGCCCGGCGGCCACACTGCACCCAAAATCACGCTCCCATGCCTTTTTGTCGAGCCTCAGCCCGAAAAGCTGCATCATGAATCGGTAGCGCATGTGGTCACGCTTGCCGAACTTCGTCATGCGCGCAACGGACATGTGTCCGCTCTCGATGCGCTCATCGTATTCCCTCACGCTAAACGTGTTCACGAAAAGCTTGCTATCGAGGAAGCTCATGCCGCCGCTTCCCAATGCGGGGTACTCTTCATAATCGATGATGTACTCATCTATCATGGAGCTCTTCGCGTCATTAAACGTCCATGCGTCACCAAACGTGAAGGCCGGATCATCCCCTCCCGTCAGTCCGCTGCATATGAGCTCATAGAACTCACGTTCGCGCACATAATCAACTTTGCCGACGGTCGCTGCTAGCGACTTTTCCACTGCCGGCGAGGCCATGAGGGGATAGAACGTAGCCTGATTCGTGTGTGATTCGAGTATTGCCGCGATGTCGTTTATGAGCATTGCCTCGTCCTGAGCGGGGAAGTTAAAGATCATATCGACGTTGAGCGATTTGAACACATTTGCATCGGCTACATCGATGACCCTGTTGAGGATTTGCTCCGCACTGCCATATTTTTCATACCTGTCCATTTGTTTAAGCAAGTCATCGTTGAAACTCTGGACTCCGACAGACAGGCGTTGGACGACTCCGTCGAGCTTTTCGATGTACTCCGGGAGCAAGTGGTTGGGGTTCGTTTCGCTCGACACATCAACGATTGAGAATATGTCGCGAGCCTTGTTAATAGTCTCGACGAGCTCGTCGATGAGAATGGTTGGTGTGCCCCCGCCCACATACAACGCATCAAAATCATAGCCAAGGCGAGCGACCATATCCATCTCGGCGCGCAGGTTCGCGAAGTACTTGCGTGCCTTTCCCTCTTCGAACGGGAACCTGTTGAAGGAGCAGTATGGGCAGAGACGCTCGCAAAAGGGGATGTGCATGTAGAGCATGTATCGCTTGCCGGGCTTGGGCGCAGGCAGGGTCCATTCGCTCTCATCAAGTGGTCTGAGATTCAGGTAGTGACCATTCATCATGCGCATGGCCTGCGAGAGAACGCGTTCGGTAAGCACGGTATACCTCGTTATCTAAAAATGAAGAAGCTGACAATGCAGAAGATGATGAGGAACAGGACGATGAAGAGACCCACGTAACACCCCTTGTTGCCCTCGGCGGCTGCATAGGCGAGGTTTTCCGTCATCATGCGCTTGGTCTTGTAGTAGGCCATTCCCTTATCGAGCTTGGGGAGTTGCTGCGATTTGACGTCGGCCCACTGACCGTCGCTCTCGATGACATGCTCGAGCTCTTTGGCAGAAAGCGCGATGGCAGGGTGGTCACCCTTTGCCATGCGCCTGGCGATGGTGGTGACGAAGGGATCGAAGATGGTTGCGTCCTCTGGACGGTAGCAAATGATCGCGACCTCGACCCAATAGGTCTCGTTGGGCTTGTCGAAAATGACGGCAGAGGCAAAGGCGCGGCAAATCCACCCTTCCTCGAGAAGGGGGTCAACCTGCTTGAAGACCTTGTCGGGCAAGAAGCCCATGGCCTCCTTGCCGCGGCTCAGGAGAATGCGCGGAACCTCCTTACCCCGCTTGGTGACATGAATTTGCTTGGTTACCGTAAGCTCGGCGGCAATCGTGACGGCATTGGCGTTCACGACCACGCACGAGTCCCCGCTCGCCTCATCGAGACGACAATACGTTGCAAAGTAAGTTTCGGGATCAGACATGCCCGTCCTCCAGTCGACTGTTCGCAAGTATACCGATTTGAGCACACGAGATGTCTCTGCAACATGATAGGCTTTGTCCATGGCCGTTTCACGTGAAATACGAATCGACGAGTTCCTTATCGCGGGAACAGATGACGACGTCGCGCGCATGTACCGACAGCTTCCCGAGCGGGCACGCGAGTTGCAATTCGGGCTTATAGAGGAAGACGTCATCGTACTCGATACCGAGACCACGGGATTCAATCCATCAAGTTGCTCGTTGCTCGAGATTGCGGCAATTCGCATGCATGGAAACGAGATCGTCGGCGAGTTTCACACCTTCGTCGACCCCGACCACACCATCCCACTCGAAATCACGGAGCTCACAGGCATAACGCAAGTCAATGTTGATGGTGCCCCAAGCCCGCGCGACGCAGTCCATGCGCTTGCCAAGTTTGCGGGCGACTGCAATCTGATTGCGCATAACGCCAGCTTTGACCAGGGGTTCGTCATGCGTCAAGCGCGCCCTGACGAGCTCACGGGGCAATGGATCGACACGCTCGCGCTCTCGCAAATCGTGCTGCCGCGTCTCAAATCGCACCGCCTCGTTGATCTTTCGACCGCGTTCGGCCTGCACGCACCTTCGCACCGCGCAATGGACGACACCGTCTGCCTCGGTGCGCTGTGGCGCATTCTCCTTGCAGGCCTCCAGACCATGACCCCTGGTCTGGCAGCCCGTATCGCCGAGTTATCTCCGCAGACCGACTGGCCCTTGCGACCCTACTTTGCCCAAGCCGCGCTCGAGCACCCCGGCGCCGACTTCTCGCTTCGCCGCAACCGCAGCGAGCGAACGCAGGCCTCAAGCCTACCACCACGTCCAGATGCAGACGATGTCCCGCTTTCGTTCTGCGACGAAAGCTGTATTGACGAGGCATTCTCCCCTACTGGCATTCTGGGAACGATGTATCCCGGATACGAGGAGCGGCCCGAGCAGCTTGCCATGGCGCACGAGGTCGCAGCGTGCCTACGTGAGGGTGACATCCGCGTTATTGAAGCCGGCACGGGCGTTGGCAAGTCGATGGCCTACCTGATTCCCGTCTCCTGCGGTGCACGCGAGAACAAAATCACGATGGGCATAGCAACGAAGACCAACGCCCTCATGGATCAGCTCGTCTACCATGAGTTACCACGCCTGCGCGATGCTCTTGGCGGTGAGCTATCTTACGTGGCCCTCAAGGGCTACGACCATTACCTGTGTCTGCGCAAGCTCGAGCAGATGGCACGCGCCCACCAGGAACACGACTGCGACATCATCAACATGCTCGCCACGCTTCTGAGCTTTACGGCACAGACGAGCTATGGCGACCTCGACGCGCTCAACATCGGCTGGGCACGCCTGCCACGGGCCGATATCCAGGCAAACGCCAACGACTGCCTCAAGAAGCGCTGCCCCTTCTTCCCGCGACGCTGCTTCTTGCACGGGACGCGCCGCATCGCGACCAGCGCAGATGTCGTTGTCACCAACCACGCCCTGTTGTTCCGCGACATGCAAGCCGACAACGGCATCCTGCCACCTATCAGACATTGGATTGTCGACGAGGCACATGGTGTCGAGGGCGAGGCACGACGCCAGTTATCCAGCTCGATATCATCGCGTGACCTCGAGGTGACGCTCGGACGCATCGCCAATCCCAAAAGCGGAATCGCGGCGAGCATACGCAAACGTGCCGACAGACTCGAGGGCGGTGACATGCTCTATGGCGTTACGGCAGACATCGAGAACCGCGTCGGGCAGATTCAGCTGAAGGCAGCCGAGTTCTTCACGGCACTTTCCGCGCTCGACGAGCCGCACACACGTGAAAAGGGCAGCTACAGTCTCGTCACCATATGGATCAGCGCAGAGGTGCGCGAGGGCTGCGCCTGGGAGGAACTACGCGTGACCGGCGAAAGGCTCACCGAGCTGCTCCATGGCCTCAACGGCCGTCTTGCCGACCTCATCTCCATGATCGAGCAGTTCGAGGGAGAGTTCGCCAACCAACTTGCGGAGCTCTCCGGCATCGTGGGCGACATCAGAAACGGCGTCGAGGCGCTCAAGCTTGTCCTAGATGGCAGCGATGACCACTATGTCTCATCGCTACAACTGGATCGCAACCCACGCCACAGCTCGCAAACGCTCGAAGCCATGCGCCTCGACATCGGCGAATCACTTGCTGCCGACCTATACCCGCAAACGCGCAGTCTCGTCTTCACCTCGGCCACGCTTGCCACCGCCGAAAGAGAGCCTTTCTCGCATTTCCTGCACGCAACGGGCCTCGACCGCGTTACGGACAAGACGGTGCACACAAGCATCTTCGCCTCTGGCTACGATTACGAACACAAGATGACCGTCCTGCTGCCAAACGATATGCCCGAGCCCAACACGCCCAATCACCACGACGCCTTCGCGCGTCTGCTTTACGAGACGCATGTGGCGATGGGCGGCTCCGTCCTCACGCTCTTCACCAACCGTCGCGAGATGGAGGCCTTCTACCGCGAGCTCAAACCACGTCTTGCAGACGAGGGGATCGAGCTCATCGCACAAACACGTGGGACCAGCACGAAGTCGCTTCGTGACAGGTTCCTGTCAGATAAGCACCTGTCGATGTTTGCGCTTAAATCGTTCTGGGAGGGCTTCGACGCGCCCGGTGATACCCTGCGTTGCGTCATCATTGCCCGCTTGCCCTTCAGTCGCCCGGATGATCCCATCGCATGCGAGCGACAGGTGCGTGACGGGCGCGCGGCCTGGGGCCGCTATTCGCTTCCCGAGGCTGTGATGGATCTCAAGCAAGCAGCGGGACGTCTCATCCGCAACTCGACCGATAGCGGATGGCTCGTGCTGGCAGACGCGCGCCTGCTGACGAAGAACTACGCGAAATCATTCCTACGCGCCATGCCGACACCGGACATCCGTGCTTTGAGTATTGATGAAATCGCGCGTCTTATGAAGACGCAGGAGCCAGGTAGCATCTAAGGCCGCCCGTCGTGGCACTAATCCTTACCGCCGTTGTGCGTGACGAAGTCTTCGGGCTTGATATGCTCGATGAACTTGTCGAACTCCTCGAGCTCGATCTGCTCGTCTTGCCCGGGCGTAAGCGCCCGCGGACACGCAGCGGACTGCATGACGTCTTCCTCGACGAACAGTGGGGCGTTTGCACGAGCTGCCAAGGCAATGGCATCGCTGGGACGGGCATCCACGCGCGTGAACATACCATTTGCGCAGCGCAGATAGATGGTTGCATAGAAGGTCGTGCCCTCGACACGGTCAATGACGACGCGGCTGATGTTGCCCCCCAGCGAACCGACAAGATCAATGGCGAGTGCGTGCGTGATGGGACGCTCGGTCGCGTTTCCCTCGAGCGCGGCGGCAATGGCCGTCGCCTCCATGGTACCAATCCAGATGGGAAGCACGAGGTCTTCGGCGATGTCCTCACGATGCTCTGCGACGCGAAGGGTGATGACAGATGGCATGGGAAGGAGGCCGATGACGAGCGATTCGACATTTACCAGTACCATTGCGCACCTCCCTTCGAAAGGCTTGCCTTCATTATAGACAACTTATCCTCGTTACCATAACCGTTCGACCAACCCTCCACAAGAAACTTGGATGGCGCGTAGCCATCCCGTTTCCGAACCGTGAGATGGAACTCACCCCACAAAAGCAACGAGGAGCTCCTCGACCTTCTTGGCAGCCTCACGGGCGGCGTTATTGACATCATCCATGCTCAGCGGCTCGTCGAGCACGCCGGCTGCCGGATTCGAGATCATCGAGATGCCGAGCACGTCCATACCAAGCGCTCGCGCAACGGTCACCTCGAATACGGTGGACATGCCCACAGCATCGGCACCCAGCGTGCGAAAAGCCCGAATCTCAGCTGGCGTCTCGAACGACGGCCCCAAGGTGGCGATATAAACGCCGCGTTTGAGCTCGATGCCGCAAGAAGCCGCAGCCACAAGCGCACGCTCGCGCAGGGCCGGCGTATACGCATGAGTCATGTCAAAGAAGCGCGAAAACAGCTCGGGTTCATCCGGCGCAGCCAGGGGGTTGGCTCCCAATAGGTTGATGTGATCCTCGATGAGCATGAGATCGCCCACGTTGAAGTTGGTGTTAATGCCACCGGCGGCGTTCGTGACCACGAGCTCCCTGGCACCCAGCGCGTGCATGACAACGATGGGAAAACCGATCTGCTGGGGCGAATTGCCCTCGTAGGCATGCAGACGCCCCTGCATGCAGATAACCTGTCGACCTCCCAATCTGCCGATGACAAAGCGCCCGGCGTGAAGTGGGGCGGTCGAGGCAACCATGTGGGGGATATCGGCATAGTCAATGCAGACGGCATCCTCGATGGCCTCGACAAGGCCGCCCAGACCGCTGCCCAGCACGAGTCCGAGTGCTCCTTCCTCGACAGATGCACGCTCGCAAACGAATGCCACCGCCTCGTCAACATTGGGTTTCGTGATGATGTGCTCGGCGATGTGCCCCATGACACCAGCCTCCTTAAAATGAGGCAAATGACTTGTTCACTTGTCCCATTCCGCAGATGAAAAAGGGCCCGCTCAACAGCTTGGCGGACCCGTACATACAATGGCGCCCCCAGCGGGATTCGAACCCGCGATCTTCGGCTTGAAGGGCCGACGTCCTAACCGCTAGACGATGGGGACAAAACGGTTTGGTCATTATGCCATAAAGCTGGCAATTGGCAAGCGGGATTGATAAGTCATCCCTCTGACCTGCGGAACCAAACAAAATCTGCCGAACAACTTCTATCTGGTCACCTACTTATTCCACGCGAGAAAAGCCCAGGGCGTGACGCGTGTGTGATCGTACTCCCAGTACACTCTGCCGTCGGCACCTCGTTTCTCCTGCAGATGCTCCTGCGAATACGCCATGAGCCGCTCGTGTTCGACGGGTGTCATCTCGAGCAACTCGCCCGTCTTCTTGATAGCCGCATCGAAGCTCTCGAAGCGACTCTCTCGCGAACTGTTGATATAGGAAAGCTCCGGGCGTATCCCCATGCCCCACAGGATGTTGAAGGCGAAGACGCAGTCGGGATAGCGCGGCTGCTCACGACCGATGGCCTCGAGCAATACAGGGTCGACACGCGGCGAAAGCCCCGTCGTCAACGTAATGCACGCACGTCGACGTGCGTGCGCATCGAGCTTGATAAGCGCCGCCTGCATATCTGCCGTCGCAATCGAGCGCGATGCGATCGCCATGTCGCACACAGGAACGCCCGCATGCGTCCAGTCCTCGTCCCAGGCTATCAGCATGGGGTGAATGTGCTCGGCAATACCCTGGCGAAAGGCCTCGTCCATGAGTGCGTCGAGCATGGCTTGCGCGAAATCGCAGGCGTAGACCTCGTGTCCCGCCCGGGCGAGCGGCAGCGAGAGCGTACCGGAACCGCAGCCCATGTCAAGCACGGTCTCGCCCGATTCGATTCCCGCACGCTCGATGAAGGTCGCCGCATACGAACTCGTACCCGCAACCTTGGCGTAGCCTTTCGCACGCTCGTTCCAGCGCTCTGCGCTATCGGGATGATTTCGTCGCTTTTGCTCGTCCTTCCAGGCGGCGGCCCAATCGATGTCGAGCGTCATGCCTACTCCTGACCTGCAGCATCGTCGGCTTTGGCGGTGTCATCTCCCGCAGCCTCGATTCGCTCGGCTACCTCGGCCTGCGTCTCTGCTTGCTGTTCGATGTTCTCCTGCATCTCTACCGCGGGTGCCTCTTTGGGTAACTCGTCATCCGGCGGCTCCGGCTTTGCACCTTTTTTCTTTTTCGCCGCTGCTTTGGCCTCGCGCTTGGCTGCCTTCTCGGCAGCCATCTCGACCTCGAAGGGCATTGGCGCGGAGGGAGAGCGCCAGGTGTCGGGCCTGAACTGCTCCATCCAGTAACCGAGCGAACGCATGTAGAGCGCCGAGATAAACGCGCTCACGATTGCGCCGGCAATCCACACGATGAGCGCCACGACGATGGTGATTACGCCGAGCAGCGCGAGTGGCACGAGGTCGGTGCCCAGCATCTTTGCCGAGGCTGCAGACACAATGACGTTAATGAAGGGTATGGTCGGCAGCAGCACGATGAAAAGCGCAGCTGCGAGCAGCGGTATTACGAGCAGAATGACGCAAAACGACTGGCCAAACCCACCAGGATCCCGGCGGAACATCCTGAAGACGCGCTTAATCTGGAGGCCAGGAAGCACGCGCTCGTAAATGATGCTACGAAATGCCGCAGCGGCCGCAAGCGCCGCCACGAGAACTGCGAAAACCTCGACAAGGAACTGCAAGATGGAGCCAACAACCGGAATGAGTCCCAGCAGAAGCCCGATGACCACGACGGGCACGATCCAGATAAGCATGACCCAACACGCGAGAAAGCCGTACCGAGCACAACGCCCCAGGTCACCAAGCTTACGCGATAGCGGGGTATGCATACCCCAGGCAGCCTCCTTTGCCCAGTCAAACAGGTATCCGAACATGATTATCTGGCCGATGATAGGAACGCAGTTCATGAAGCCGAGCACGAGCGTGGCCTTCCACCAGTCATCATCTGTGGCCAGGTCGTTCCACGCGCGGTCCATGTATGTATTGATCGTCTTCATCTGCGCCAATCGCCGCTCCGTCGGCAGCTACTTCTTGGATTCGCCGCGTCCCAGTAGATCCTGGATGCGCTGCTGAATCTCTTCCATCTCGTCGCCCTCCTTGGCAAGCACCTCGGCGCGAGCCTTGGCCGCGCGCACGGCCGCGAGGTCGTAGAACGTGTCGACATCGTCCACGTAGGCCGGCGTCTCCTCGAAGACAAGCGCATCGCCTTCCTGCTTGTAGAGGCGGGCGATAACGTAGGCCCTTTCCATCTCGGTCGTGGCGCACTCGACGATAACGGCGTCGAGCTGGCCATCATCGGTCATGAGAAAGCCGTCATAGCAAAACGCGTAGTGCGTCGAGAACGCACTCGACGATTTGACGTTTGCCTCCGCGGCCTGGCGGCAACTCACCACGTCATCACCAGGGAAGGTCTCTTCGAACATCTGGTCACCATCGACGATAACCGTGAACGGGGTAAGCTCCTCGCCGGCTTCGAGCTTGGCCTGCGCCTCGTCGAGACAATAGAACGTAATGCGCTCGAGGATGTCGTCCATCTCGAGATTTTCCTGGTCTGCCATCATTTCTCCTTGCATGAATGCCGCGATACGGGGCGTTTTCGTCACTTCCATTCAAGGAAAGTATACGTTTTGGCGCGATGTGAGCCAACCTCGCAATTTCCGGGCACCCCCGGGCCTCTTGCGCTATAATCACCCCCGCACCCACACGGGGCCCAGCGGAGGGGTGGCAGAGTGGTTGAATGCGGCGGTCTCGAAAACCGTTTACCCGGTAACCCCGGGTACGAGGGTTCGAATCCCTCCTCCTCCGCCAGATCTTTCTCGCAGTTAGAAGCCAAGATGGAAAAGCCGCAAGACAACGTCAAGCCAAAGGAGACCGTCGAGGCAAAGTGGCGCTTGCGGGCATTTCGTGCGTGGGCAATAGTCGGCGTTTGCATCATCATCGGCATCTTGCTCTACATCGCCGGCATCATCTGGCAAGCCGTAGCCGTCCTCATCGTGACCGCGCTGCTCGTCTTCCTGCTGCACGGCTTCGTCAACCGGCTCGAGCGGCACGGCATTCCACGCTGGGGCGGCACGACGATTGCGTTTTTGCTCATCATCGCCGTGATAATCGCCTGCTTCATGGTGCTCATCCCGGCCGTCGTCTCGCAGCTCACATCGTTTACCCAGCAGCTGCCCAGGTACCTCGCACAAATTCAGGACTTCGTCACCAAGGCGAGCTCCTCAACCCAGCTTCTCGATGGCGAGAGCATCAACGCGCTGCTCACGCAGGCCGCAACCTTTGTCCGCCAGCAGGCAGGCGCATTGGCCAGCGGTCTAGCAAACGGCGTCATGGGCGGTATCGTGAGCGTCGGTAACATCATTCTCATCACTTTCATCTCGTTCATCTGCTCCTTCTGGATCCTGCTCGATCTCCCCGTCCTCTCCCGCGAGGTTCGCGGCCTGGTGGACGACAAGTACCAGGACGACATCGACGTCGTGACCAACGCCTTTGGCACTGCGGTATATGGATGGGCCAAGTCGACGCTGCTGTGCGCACTTATCACCGGCGTTGCCAGCTGGCTGTGCTTTCTCATTCTCGGCATTCCCTATTCCGTGGTCCTGGGCTTCTTGTGTGGCATCCTGTACTTCGTGCCCTACATCGGCCCGATGGTCTCGTGCGCTATCGTCGCGATCATCGCGCTCTTCGTCTCGCCGCTCGTTTGCATCATCTCCATCGTGGTCAACATGGTCATCAACAACGTCATCGGCAACATTGTCTCGCCCAAGCTCATGAAGAGCTCTGTCAACGTCTACCCTGCCCTCATCCTCATCGCAATTCTCGTGGGCAGCGCCTTAGGTGGCATCCCTGGCATGCTACTGTCGATTCCCGTTATCGGTGCGCTTCAGGGCATCTTCATTGCGTACTTCGAGCTCATCACCGGCAAGAAGATCGCGACGGAAGACGGTGCCCTTTTCCAGCTTCCCAAGCCCAAGAAGAGTCGCAAGCGGCCCAAATTCGTCGAGAAGCTCGAAAGCGAGCTGCACCACAAGAAGGATTCCGAGACCAACGTGAACGCAAAGGCCCCGGATGCCGAGGAAGATGCCGAAGAGCAGAAGTAACCCCTCGTCCACGCTTTGCCACAACCTCTCTGTTCGCGTGCTAGGATAATCCCATCACACCACGCTCGAGGAGGTATCCATGGCACTCCAGGCAGCTTTCATCGTTCCGCATCCCCCGCTCATAGTCCCTGCCGTCGGTCACGGCAAGGAACAGCTCATTCGGGCGACCGTTGATTCGTATGACGAGGTGGCCCGCCAGATTGGCGACCTTAAGCCTCAGACCATAATCGTGACCTCGCCGCACGCGACAGCCTACCGCGATTACTTCCACATCTCGCCGGGCACGTCCGCCCATGGCGACATGCGCCGCTTCGATGCACGCGATACAGATCTTTCGTGCACCTACGACGCCGATCTCGCCAATCGCATCTCGTCGCTTGCCGCAGCCGAAGGCTTTCCGGCCGGTACCGAGGGCGAGCGTAATCCGTCAATCGATCACGCGACCTACATCCCGCTCCACTTCGTGAACAAGTTCTACCGAGATTACAAAGTCGTACGCATCGGCTTGTCGGGCTACGGCCCCGTCGAGCATTACCACCTCGGTCAGCTCGTCGCACGAGCGGTGGATCAGCTTGATAGGCGCGCCGTGCTCATCGCGAGCGGCGACCTCTCGCATAAGCTCACCCATGACGGCCCTTACGGCTTCGCACCCGAAGGCCCCGTCTTTGATGAGCAGATCACCGAGGCAATGGCGCAAGGCGCCTTCATGCGCATCCTGAACTTCGACGAGAGTTTTAGCGACAAGGCCGCCGAATGTGGCTTGCGTTCGTTTCAGATCATGGCCGGCGCTCTGGACGGCAAGAGTGTGGATGCACGATTGCTCTCATACGAAGGCCCCTTTGGCGTGGGCTACGCTGTCGCATCGTTCTTCGTGACGGGTGATGATGAAACGCGCCGATTTGCCGCGCGCTTCGAAGACGAGCAGAGGGCACGCGTACAGGCAGCACGAGCGAACGAGGATCCATACGTCACGCTGGCGCGGGCAAGCGTCGAGCACTTCGTGCGCGAGGGTACACCGCTTCCCCGCCCCGAAGACTTGCCCGAGGAAATGCTCACCCAGCGCGCCGGGGTCTTCGTGTCCCTGCACGAACATGGCCGCCTGCGTGGTTGCATCGGCACCGTCGGCCCCGTCACGTCTTGCATCGCCGACGAGATCATCCGAAACGGCATCTCGGCGTGTAGCGAGGACCCGCGCTTCGATCCCGTTCGCCCCGCCGAACTCGACCAGCTTGAGATTAGTGTCGACGTGCTCGGCGAAGCAGAAGATATAGCCTCGATCAGCGAACTTGATCCGCAACGCTATGGCGTGATTGTTACCAACGGCATGCGCCGCGGCCTGCTGCTGCCCATGCTCGACGGCGTCGACACGATCGAGGAGCAGGTCGACATCGCCTGCCGCAAAGGCGGCATAGCACCAGGCGAGCCTGGCACCACACTGCAGCGCTTCGAGGTTGTCCGTCACGAATGATCACGATTGGGACAGATGGATAACTCATTTGCTCCAATCATCCTGCGGGAGGTCCTATGAAGGTCACGTCACTTGGCTTTGATCCCATCGAGAAAAAGCCGCTCGCGCGCTTTCATCCTGGCTCGATGATTCTGTCAGTCGGCAGCCTGGGCTGTACGATGCACTGTCCCTGGTGCCAAAACCACACAATCGCACAGCCGGATGACCCGTCGTCCGTACCCACACGTGAGATGGGCGTAGACGAGCTCGTACGCGAAGCGTATGCGCTTGTGGATGAGGGAAACATCGGACTTGCCTACACCTACAACGAGCCGCTCATGCGCTGGCACGACGTACTCGAATGCGCACGGTCCATCCACGATGCCGGCATGTTGAATGTCGTTGTCACGAATGGCCTCATTACCCCCGACAAGCTCGCTCAACTCCTTCCTTATATTGACGCGTTCAACATCGATCTCAAGGGCTTCTCGCAGGACGTTTACGACATCACAGGAGGCAAGCTCGAAACGGTCAAGAGCACAATCGAGCAGGCGCACGGAGATGCGCATGTCGAGGTGACGACCCTGCTCATCCCCGGGCTCAATGATGACATGGAGTTACTCGATGAAGAGGCGGCGTGGCTTGCGAGCATCGACCCGAATATTCCGCTGCACCTCACCCGCTTCTTCCCGCAACATCGCTACACAGACCGCCCCGCGACACCCCTCACGACGCTCCTGGAAGCTCGCGAAGTCGCGCAGGGTCATCTGAGCGACGTGCTTCTGGGAAACGTATAGGAAATGTGACAGGGGTCAGCCCCCGTCACGTCGCGACGTGACGGGGGCCTGACCCCTGTCACATTTTCTGACCCCCGACACATTGGTTGCAGAAGCGAAGAAGACACAAAAGGGGCCGCGATTGCGACCCCTTTTTCGATTCGTGCTGGCGGAGGGATAGGGATTTGAACCCTAGGTACCGCTCTAAACGGCACACACGATTTCCAATCGTGCTCCTTAAGCCACTCGGACATCCCTCCACAGTGCGTCAGGCGCGCTCAAACGGCGCGGTTTGCTAGTATAGCAAACTCACGCGTGCTCTTCGAGGGCAAGTTCAATCAGCATGCGACACAGCGCGCCAAAAGAGATGCCAACCGTCCCCGCCGTGTCAGGCAGCAGCGAGGTAGCGGTCATACCGGGAAGCGTGTTCGTTTCGATTGCCCAGCATACGCCATGCTCATCGACGAAGATGTCTGTACGCGACACGCCGCGACAACCAAGTGCCGCGTGGGCTCGCAGCGCCATTTCTTGACATGCCGCCGTTACACGGTCGTCGAGACGCGCGGGAATAATGTGCTTGGAGCCGCCAGCGGCGTACTTTGCCGTGAAGTCATAGGTAGTGCTTTCGCCCTGCGGAACGATCTCGATGACGGGAAGTGCCTCGGGTTCGTTGTTGCCGAGCACGGCAACCGTCGTCTCGGTCCCCTGAATGTACTTTTCGACGATGACCGTGTCATCAAAAGTAAATGCGTCTGCAATGGCCTCTTCAAGTTCGAGGGCCCCTTCGACGATGTAGACTCCGAGAGACGAGCCCTGATGGACCGCCTTCACGACGACCTTCTCACCCAGCTCCTCGATAATAGAAGCAGCATCGCGCTTGCCCTCGGGATGAATGACGACCCATGGTGCGGTGTTGAGGCCAGCTTCCTTATAGATGATCTTGGCGCGCTCCTTATCCATCGCAAGGGCACTCGCCAGAACGCCGGAGCCCGTATAGGGTACTCCCAGAAGCTCGCAAAACCCCTGTATGCAACCGTCTTCACCGTACTTGCCATGAAGCGCGAGAAACACGACGGAAGGTTTCTCGTCGGCAATTTGCTGCAGCGCACCATCGTCGGCAGGATCGATTTCGATGACCTCAAATCCCTCTTCGCGCAGGGCCTCGGCGCAAGCTGCTCCGGACTTGAGGGAAATCTCACGTTCGCCGCTCTTGCCTCCCTTAAGCAAAACGACCTTGGTCACTGCGGGTTCGCACGGCTTGGTGATAATCATGGTTGGCCTCTCATGAAGCATCGGGCGATATGTCGAGCAAAATGGTATCGTAAGGGTTGTCATTGCGTCTAGACGAGGTTTTCATGAAAGAGAAACGCGACATCAAATCGCTGAGCCACACCGAGCTTGAGGCCCTTGTCGAGGAGCTCGGTCAGCCTCGCTTCCGCGTGAAGCAAATCGAGGAGTGGCTATACCTTCGTGATTGCTCTATTATCTCAAAAATGGATAATATACCCAAGACGCTTCGGGAGTCGCTCGATGAACAGTTCTTCGTTGGCACACTCAACCTTGTCATGCATCAGACATCCGAAGATGGCACGCGCAAGTATCTTTTCGAGCTTCCCGGCGGAGCATGTGTCGAGACCGTAGGAATTCCTTCGCCTGACAAAAAACACCTCACGGTCTGCTTCTCCTCGCAAGCAGGTTGTCCCATGGGCTGCACCTTTTGTGCAACGGGAAAGGCAGGGTTCACTTGTAACCTCACAAGTGGAGAAATGTACGATCAGGTCAAGCTCGTGTCAGAGGACTTCGGCATGCGCGTCACCAACGTCGTCTGTATGGGCCAGGGCGAGCCCTTCCTCAACTACGAGGCAGTGCTCGAGGCCTTGCGTCGCATGAATGCGAAGACGGGGCTCGGCATTGGAGCGCGCCACATCACCGTTTCGACCTGTGGACTTCTCGAGGGCATCCGCCGTTTCTCGCACGAACCTGAACAGTTCACACTTGCTATCTCTCTCCATTCAGCTATCCAGGAAACGCGCAACTCACTCATGCCCGGCGTATCAAACATTTCTCTCGGAGAACTTCGCGGGGCAGTGAAGGACTATGGTGAACTTACCAAACGACGCCCTTCTTTCGAATATGCCCCCATCAGGGGTATCAACGATGATGATGAGCACATCACTGCTCTCGTTGACTTTTGCAAGGGAATGCTCTGCCACGTCAATTTGATTCCCCTAAACCCCATAACCCCAGGTCAAGAGACTGATGGTATGATGATTCCATCAGATAGAATTGAAGAAATCTCTCAAGAGCTTAGTGCTCATAATATCGAGAACTCTATTAGAAAGTCTCGTGGAAATGACATTGACGGAGCCTGTGGTCAGCTCCGTCAACGTTTTGAGAAATAGTATGTTACTTGGTTCTAACGAATCAGATTAAAAATCCTTTGCAAATCGTCCTCGTCTTTGAACTCAATTTCAATCTTGTTCTTGCCACGTGAAGACTTGATGCGCACCTGTGTATCAAGCTCGCGACGAAGTTCCTTTGCCACCAGCTTATAACTACGTGGCATGGGCGCACGCTTTGGACGCTCGGTAGATCCTGAAGCAACGAGACGTGCGATGTTTTCGGCTTCTCGTACGGTTAAGCGCTCGGAAATGATCTTGTCTGCGAGATTTGTGCGTTTTTCTTCCTCAGGAATTGAGAGAATTGCACGTGCGTGACCTGCAGTAAGGGCACCATCATAAACGTAATCCTGTATTTGCTGTGGTAGATCAAGCAAACGAAGTGAGTTGGCAACAGCAGAACGGGATTTTGAAACGGCGGCCGCAAGTTCGGCTTGCGTAAGGCCTCCCTTTGCCATAAGGTCCTTATATCCACGTGCCTCTTCTATCGCATTCAGATCAGAGCGTTGTAGATTCTCAACAAGCGCGATTCGCAGAGCCTGCTCATCATCCATCTCAATGATACGTACGGGTACAGATTCTAAACCCGCAATTTTGCTTGCCTGCCAACGCCTTTCACCTGCAACGATTTGATAAGAGCCATCCTTGGGACGGACAATAATTGCTTGCAAAAGCCCCTCTTTGCGAATGGAATCGGCAAGATTTGCGAGCTCTTCCTCATCAAACGCCTTACGCGGCTGATCTGGATTCGGCTGTATTTGGGTTATCGCAAGCTCCTCTTGCGTTGTTCCACTTCCAGATTCCATGGAAGCATCCGCAATGAGAGCACTCAATCCCTTGCCAAGTCCGCCTTTTTTCGTAGCCATGTGCTCCTCCGTCTTAGCTAAGTTTCTTATAACGCTTAATGACTTCTTTTGCTAAATCCCTATATGCTTCTGCGCCTTTTCCATTCGGTTCGTACTCTGTAATCGGCTCACCATAACTAGGTGCCTCAGAAATACGAACAGTTCGTGGAATACGTGTTTTAAAGACCTTGTCTCCAAAGACATTCTCAACTTCATTTGCGACGTCTTTTGAAAGAGTGGTTCGTTTGTCGTACATGGTAATCACTACGCCAAACACATCAAGATTCGTATTAATGCGTTTTTTGACCATATTCATCGAATCAATGATTTTTGACAAACCTTCAAGTGCATAGAACTCGCACTGGATGGGAATGATGAGCTGGTCCGCTGCTGCAAGAGCATTCACAGTTAGAAGTCCCAAAGAAGGAGGGCAATCAATCAATATGAAATCGAAGTCATCCTTAACATCTTTCAGAGCATCGCTTAGACGAAACTCACGTGCAATCTCGTCGACAAGTTTCGTTTCGGCACCCGCAAGATCAATCGTGGCAGGAAGCAACCACATGTTATTTGTATTTGTTTCATTAATTGCATCTGCAGTATTCACATCATCATCGACTAGACAGTCATATGTGCTTATCTCGCACTGTGTCTTATCGTAGCCAACACCTGTCGTTGCATTTCCCTGGGCATCTAAGTCAACGAGGAGAACCTTGTATTTTTTCTCACCCAGCGCAGCACCAAGATTCACTGCAGTTGTAGACTTGCCTACTCCACCCTTTTGATTAATAACAGCAAGAATGAGCGGCTGCCTGGTTGCATCTTTCCTTTTTGCATCCTTGTAGTCCACGTCGTTCCTTTCTATCTGGTGTCTCGTAGCGTTTGAAGGAAGTTGGCCTTTCACAATATATACTACTTCATTTTGTTTCACGTGAAACAAATCGGGAATTATCTGTTTGGATGTTTCACGTGAAACATTTTAGGAGCACTCAGCAAAGAGGTCGTTTCTGTGCCATTCCTTTTCTTCGTGGAAGTTTAATACTTGTCTGAGACACTTTCTTGAAGACATAGATCGTTCTCTCATAAGTCTCACTAATATATATGTGTCTTCTGGAGATCAATTCAAGACCGAGCTTATCTGCAATGTGGTTAATATCTTCTAAATCAACTTCATCCTTTTTACCGCGAAGGGCAATTAACTCTCCACCTGGAACAAGAAGGGGAGTGGCAAGTTCTATTACTGCAGGAAGAGATGAAACGGCACGAGCAACAACAGTTGTAAATTCTTCTCCCTTTTCTAAGGCAAGCTCTTCACTCCTGATTCCTCGTGCTTGTATTTGATTTTCTAACTCCAGCTTTTCAATCATTTCTTGAACAGCGCGAGCTTTTTTCTGTACTGAATCAATCAGAACACCTGTTCGCCCTGTGGCAATGGCCAACGGAACTCCTGGAAAACCACCACCTGTTCCGATGTCAAGAAACTCGCCTTCTTGTCGTTTAAACTCTTCTAAACAGGAAAGGGAATCTTCTATATGAAGAAGCATTCCCTTTTCCTTGGTATCAATCCTTGTTAGATTGAGCTCTTTATTCTTTTCTATGACTAATTCGAGATACGCTCGTATCTTCTCTTGTTTATCAATATCTAGCGTTTCGAGAATCATGCCGGAGCTACGACAACGTGTCTGTTAGGTTCTTCGCCAACGGAATAGGTTTCGACACGCTCATCATCACGGAGAGCCATGTGAACGAGACGTCTCTCATATGGGTTCATGGGACGTAGGCTCACTTCCCTATCCTGACGATCGGCACGGGAAGCCGCAGAGTAGGCGAGAGATTCAATCTTCTGACGCTGTCTGTGCTTGTAACTCTCAACATCAATCGTGACGGGGTACCTATATCCAAGCTTGCGGTTGGTTATGTTAGAAACAAGCGTCTGAATTGCCTCAAGTGTATGACCCCTTCGGCCGATCAGAATGGCAAGGTCTCCCCCAACGACATCAAGGATGATTTCCTGGTCGTCACCCTCATACTCGTTAATTTCTGCACCATCAGCGTCAAAATGAGCGAGAATCGTGCGAAGAACTTCGATGGCGGTGTCTGCAACCGCATCGAGATCTTCCTCACTTCTCACCTCGCTGTTGGATTCCTCTTCGGACTCCTCATCGTCGAGTTCTTCGACAATGTCAACTTCGTCTTCGACCTCGAGGTCTTCTTTCTCGAAATCCTCACTCATGATGATTCCTCCACTTAATGCTTCTTCGTGGGACGCTTCTTCTTCTCGCGGCGCTCTACATTGACTTTAACGGGCCTGGAAATTTCTTCCTTCTCAGCAGCCTCTTTTTTAAGAATGCGTTGAGTAATAAGCTGCTGGACGAGAGCGAATCCCGAAGATAGAGCCCAATACAACATGACACCAGCAGGAGAGATGAAGGCCATCCAGGTGAACATAATACCCATGATGCCCATCATCATGACCATCTGATTTTTGTTTTGCGGATTCTGCTTCATTTGCAAAATCATGGGAGTAACAGATAGTCCAATAAACAAGACCATCGTGACTATATATGGAATGGAATATACGATGTTCTGATTAAAAGCATCAGGTACCGTTTGAGTTAGGTTTGGCAAGATGTTGTAGAAGCTGACGGAAAGATCTCCTCCGGCATATTGCCCAATCTTGTCACGCAGAACCTGAAACAGAATGATGAAGATGGGCATTTGGATGAGCATTGGCAAACAACCCGCAAGAGGATTGAAGCCTGTCTCCTGGTACAGTTTCTGCATTTCTTGCTGAATCTTGACCTGATCGCCAGCATACAGCGTTTGAATTTCTTGCATTCTTGGCTGTACTTGTTGCATTTGAAAACTCGACTTGAGCTGCTTCCTTTGAATGGGGAAGAGAAGCAGGCGGATAATAAGGGTCACGATAATAATGGCAAGACCCCAATCACCCACAAGCTTGGCAAGCTCGTACAGTGCTGCTGCGCAGCCGTTAAGTATTCCATCCCACATAAATACTAGCCTCTCGACGGATAGTAATTACAAATTACGGTACCGGATCATATCCACCCGGGTGCCAAGGGTGACAGCGACAAATCCTTTTAATCGCCATCCATGATCCCTTGATAAAACCATAGCGTTGAAGTGCAATCATAGCGTATTCGGAACATGTAGGCACGTAACGGCAGGAAGGTGGAAACATCGGAGATATATATTTCCGGTAAAAACCAACCATCCCAAGGGCAATTCGTTTGGGAATTGCGAAAACCACCTGTACAGGTCTAGGCACGCTCATCAACGACTCCCAGCTTTACAAGTAAGTTTTGTGCCTGCGAAGTAAGTTCATCACGCGTCCCAAACGCCACGCCTCTTCGCGCAAGGAAAATCACATCATAACCATTCCAGGGGGCACCAAGATCTTTTGCAAGCGCTCTCATCACTCGCTTACATCTGCTTCTAAAAGGAGCATTACCAAGTTTCTTTCCGGCAATAAAGGCACATCTACCTCTATTAGGATTGCTCCCCTTGGCAACGATAATTGTCATCGAAGACGAAGTAGAGCGCCTCCCCTGCGAGAAGAGACGCTCTACATCCTCTTTGCTTTTGATTGTGCCCTTCATAGGCTGTCAGCTCTCATTAATAAGCTGACGGGCGTAAAACTAGACCGTCAGACACTTACGTCCTTTGGCACGACGTGCCTTGAGGACATTACGGCCGCCGCGCGTAGCCATACGGGAACGAAAGCCATGGCATTTCGCGCGCTTACGCTTGTTGGGTTGATAGGTACGTTTCATTACAATTCCTCCTAAGGGAAACTCCCCTTGTACTTATTGATAAGCTTCAGAATTGTAATATGCAGGAGAAATAAGAGTCAAGAATTATTTCTGATACTAACGTAAAGTCTATTATTTGCCTTGAACGGGGTGTTTGATTATTCCCCAGGTTATTCACAATCTTTGTACTTGCTTTTGTTAAAACTGTGGAAAACTAACCCATTTTTACACCTTTATATGGTGTTTTCCCCAGCATTTCAGGTGTTTTCACTTATTTTTTCTTTTTCCGTATGGAGTTTTTCACACCTGTCTTGTTCTTTCCTCAATGAGATAAAGGTTTTCCACATAGAAGAACGTATGTACGTGTAAAACTTATTGTTTCTTTTTCTTTGTCCTGCGTTTTTCAACTTGACTTTATGTTTCCCATTACTTTTCACATATGTTTTCCCGGATTTTTCCTTGTTTATCAACATAGGTGGAAAATAATGTGGATAACTATGAAATCACCTGATAAACTGTGTTAAAAGTTTTTCAGTGCATATGGAAAAGATGTAACTTCAAGGGGTTTTCCATCATATGTTCCCCTTGTCAACTGTG
The DNA here is from genome assembly GCA_964388185.1 of uncultured Coriobacteriaceae bacterium. Lineage (GTDB taxonomy): Bacteria > Actinomycetota > Coriobacteriia > Coriobacteriales > QAMH01 > QAMH01. Next base: position 6,273 of record CAYLYJ010000007.1, on the reverse strand, counting down.
TATTTTGTTGTGGATAACTAATAATTTTCATTGTTAGTGAAAAGGAACAGGTAGACATGGGGAACGAAGAAATGGACGTCCCTAAACTCACGCCCACGCGAATTGCGGTATACGACGATCTGCTTGCCGCTCCTCGTACGGTAGATGTGGAGCCAACAAATATCGACCAATACATTGGGGAGATTGCCGCGAAAACGTATGAACTCGCTCAGCAGAAGGGCAGCTCTATTCCCTATACCATCATAAAAGAGGTATGCGAGAACTTCATCCATGCCCAGTTCAAGGATCCCTGCATATCGATACTCGACAATGGCAACACTATCAAGTTCACCGATCAGGGTCCTGGTATTGCCGATAAACAACGTGCCCAACTTCCGGGCTTCACATCGGCAACGGCAGAAATGCGCAAACATATTCGTGGCGTTGGCTCCGGTCTTCCTACGGTAAAAGAATATCTGCGCTTTTCGAACGGACGCCTCATCATTGAGGACAATATAAAAGAGGGAACGGTTGTCACCATCCAGGTCGACCAGAGCATGACACAACCTACTCCCGTCGTTTTTCGCGAAACACCACGACAAGAGAAAAATGCAGAACAGGAACTTTCCGAACGCGAATACAATATCCTTGTTCTGGCCCAAAGAATGGGCCTGATAGGGCCAACCGAAGTCGAGCGAAATCTTGGAATCGCCGGATCAACAGGATGGCGAGCGCTTAACAAACTCGAGGACATGGGACTTTTGCAAAAGACCGACGGCGGAAAGAAGAGAATGCTGACCGATAAGGGACTGGCATTCATAAGCAGATAGGCACACGAGATGGATAAAGACGAAATCTGGAACAAGACCCTCGCCCTCCTTCTCGAGGACACCGACGAGGAAGACCCTAAAACTGTCTTCCTAAAGATGCTCGCGCCTGTGGGCGTTTTTGGCGATCAGTTTGTGCTGCTTGCCGAAAGCACTCCTGTGGAATCATGGGTACGCAAAAACTACCTGGGGGAGATACAGGAACGTCTTCTCCAGGTTATGGGTACCCCTGTTAGTGTCGGACTCGGCGTGAACACACCAAAGGATGCACCTCAACAATCCACGGCGAATACGCAGATCCCTCAGTCTGCGCCGGTAGAGACGGCGCAGACAGCAGAGCCAGAGTGGATGAACCAATTTGTCGACCCATCAACCCTTTCCAATCAGGTTCCCTCCCCAAATATGGCGGCTGCAGAGGAAGCAGAACGAATGGGAGGGGAGTATGCTTCTTCTCCCACGACCGGAGACGAAGCTTTGTTCTCGAAGTGCACCTTTGATACCTTCGTCGTCGGAAAGTCGAACGAGTTTGCCCGCGGTGCCGCGCTCGCCGTCGCAGAACAGCCGGGTATTGCCTACAACCCACTGTTCATCTATGGAAATTCGGGACTGGGAAAGACTCATCTGCTTGTTGCAATTGCAAATTATGCAATGCAAAACTTCCCGCGTATGGCAACACGTTATGTCTCTGCCAACAAATTCCTCAACGATTACGTCGAGGCAACCCAGCGCAACCAATGGGCAAGCTTCAACAGCAAATATCACCAGGTGGACATCCTTCTCGTCGATGACGTTCAATACCTCGAGGGCAAAGACGAGACGATCAACCAGCTGTTCAACATCTTCAACGAGATGACCAACAGAAACAAGCAGATCGTTCTCTCGGCAGATCGCGCGCCGAAAGACATCGACATGGATGATCGTATGCGCTCACGTTTCATATCGGGTCTGCTCGCAGACATCAAACCGCCCGATTATGAGACCCGCCTAGCCATCCTCAAAAACTATCTCTCGCGCGTCAACCAACACACGAGCTTCTACGGCAACATTTCAAACGAGGTCCTGTCATATCTCGCAGAGGTCGCCACATCCAACATCAGGGAGATGGAAGGAGCAATCACGCGCCTCGTGAGCAATATGACCCTCCTCAAAAAGGACAGCATCAGCGTCGAGGAGGCACAAGAACTATTGCAGGACTTCTTCCCGACAATCAAAGACAAACAGATCGACATTTCGCTCATTCAGAGCGAGGTCGAGCGATTCTTCAATATCACACACGAGGACATGATCTCGTCCAAAAGGTCAAAAGGAATAACGACCCCACGGCACATTGCGATCTACCTCTCGCGATACATGACCGAGGAATCCCTCGAATCAATCGGCAAGAAGTTTGGCGGACGCGACCACACGACGGTCATGCACAGTGTCAACAAGATCGAGCGCGACCAAAAGGATAACCGCCAGCTCTACGACCAGCTCGAGCAACTCAGACTGTTGATTACGGAGCACTGCTGACGTGGAAAACGGCGTAGAAAACCAGTTAATGGGATGTTGAGAGTTTCTTAACAAGTTTTACCCGTTAAAATGTCTGTTGATAACGAAGTCGGTTTTCGACAGAAGACACTGACAAAAAAGAAGGTGTGAGCTGGTAAAAAAGGAGTTTTCCACTATTGCACCTGTCTTATTAAGATTATTAGATAGATATAAAAAGAACTATAAATAATAGGAGCGAGCAACCGTGAAATTCAAAATCGCAAAAGATGACCTTCTCAATGCCATCAACACCGTCTCGAAGGGCATGTCATCACGTTCCACTCTTCCCATTCTCTCGGGAATCTTGCTCGAGACGACAGATCAGGGCAAGCTCGTCTTCCAAACGACCGACCTCGAAATCTCGATAAAGCATGCCACGAGTGCCAATATCGAAGAGCCTGGCCGCTGCGTCATTCCCGGCAAACTGCTTGCGGACATCGTCAAGAGCCTACCCGATGCATCTATCGAAATAAACGCACAAAACGAGCAAACCCACATCACCTGTCTCGACTCGTCTTTCACGCTTTCGTCGCTCAACCCCGCGGACTTTCCGTACTTTCCGCAAGTCGATCCGTCGACGACCATTGTGCTTCCGCCGGCAGATCTGGCCGACGCTGTCCGATGCGTGGGTAAGGCCGTCTCGCGAGATGAGTCGCGCATTATTCTTACCGGTATTTTCTTCGCCGTTAAGGATGGCGTCGTCACGCTTGCCGCGACCGATTCCTATCGACTCGCGGTCGCGGAACTTCCGGTTCCCAACTCCGACGTCAATGATTTCTCCGCCATCATTCCCGGTAAGACTCTTGACGAAGTTTGTCGCTTGGCTCTCTCGAGTGATTCCATCTCCATCGGCTTTTCGGAGAATCAGGTCATCATCACTTTTGGTGAAACCATCTTCGTGAGCCGCAAGATCGAGGGGACTTACCCCAACTACAAGCAGCTCATTCCTGCTGATCACGAGGTGTCCATCCAAATGGATACCCAGGCGCTCATTACCTCAATCAAGCGCGTCGCTATTCTCGCCCAATCACACACCCCCATTCGTTTTCAGTTTTCGGCCGAGAGTCAAAATGTAACCATCTCCGCCAACACCGCCGACGTCGGCGGTGCCTCCGAAGTTGTTTCTGCAGAGGTCGATGGGCCGAGCATGGAGATTGCATTCAATCATCAGTACATCCTCGACGGACTTAACATGATTAAAGGAGACGTGCTCATCGAGCTCCAGTCCTCGCTCAAGCCTGGCATTCTGAAGAATGTCGACAAGGACGACTTCTTGTATTTGGCAATGCCCGTTCGCCTTAACTAGTTTTCATCGCACGCAGGCGCGATGACACTCAAGATAAAAAACATCCTCCTCGATGATCTCAGAGGCTACGATCACCTGTCCCTTGATGGCCTCGGTAACCTCGTCATAATCGTCGGGCCAAACGCGGCGGGAAAGACCAACGTCATCGAGGCGATCCAGCTTCTCACCGCCGGCATGTCCTTTCGCAAGCCCTCCTGGCCCGAGGTTATTTCCTGGGGACGCGACCAGGGATATGCCCTCATCTGCCTCGAGGAGGACAAGCGTCGCATCGAGCAACGTGTCATGTTCTCTGGAAATGAGCGTAGCTACGAGGTCAATGGCAAGAAGAAGACACCAGGTTCCATACGGGGCACGCTCCCCTGTGTCCTCTTTATTCCCGATGACCTCCAGCTCATCAAAGCGTCATCTGCTCGCCGGCGTGACGCCGTCGATGCACTCGCTGTACAGCTTTCCAGAAACTACTCGTCACTCAAGGGTGATTATCAGCAGGCCCTCAAGCAACGAAACCTCCTGATCAAAGAAGGGATACACGAAGGTTCGCTCTTCGACTCATGGGATGAGAGTTTCGCAGTGCACGGAGCACGTCTCTGCCTTGCGCGATGGAGACTCTTTGATCGCCTTTTCGCGCATATGTCGACAATTTACTGTGACGTTGTTCCGCAGGAAAGACTCAATGCGCTCTACATTCCCTCGTGGAACAGGTTTGATGAGGAAAAACGCCAAGTAGGCGATATCGCGCAGTACGTGTCAGGTGAAGACCCTTCTGAGTTGACCCTCGAGGAGCTTCAGAGAAAGCTCCTCGAACAATCACACGAGATGGCCGATGTTGAGCTTAGGCGGGGTGTTTCCCTCGTCGGCCCCCATAAGGACGAGATGGCGTTCTTCATCAATGACAAGAATGCCCGTCTCTTTGCCTCCCAGGGCCAGCAACGTACCATCGTGTTGGTGATGAAACTTGCGTCTGTGGAACTCGTCAATGAGATTATGGGAACCGAGCCCGTTTTGCTTCTTGACGACGTCATGTCCGAGCTTGACGAAAGACACCGTGACGCCCTGACGGCATTCATCGAGAAGAACGCACAGACCTTCATTACCACGACGAACCTCGAGTACTTTTCTGATGACATTCTCGAAAGAGCCACCGTCGTGCGCGTGCCTATTGAGGGCACGCGCTACGACTATTAATGAGACAAAAGTTATTCTGGCGATATCCGTCCCATCACCTAATGCGGTATAGTAAGCGCAACACCTAAATGAGTAATTAACGTGATATGGGGGTGTGCGATGACAGGCTACGATGTGGGAGCTGAGATACGCGGAGTCGTCGATTCCTTACAGCGTGACAATCCAGATCTTTCTGCAACCGCACGTGTGAAACGCGCGTGGAACCTGTCTGTCGACAAGCGTATTGCCGAGCACGTTACTGCCGTTTTCGTTGTTCCCAACACTGCTGCCAGCGAAGTCATCATCTATGTCGATAGCTCGATTTGGGCAACAGAACTCAACATGCAGACCGAGCTTCTACGCCTTAATCTCAACATAGAGCTCAACAAGGATGAAAACGTCACCCCGGGTGTCGTTCGCAAAGCCGAGCAAGTCGAAAAACTAACTTTCAAGGTTTCAAAGGAAAAGTACATTGCTCGTGAACGTCGTCTTACAACGCTTCAACTTCTTGAAGCCGAGGAAGAGGAATATCGCAATGCAAGCCCTGTCGCGCTCGATGATGATGAACTCTCGGGACTCGAGGAAGTGCTTGCGCACATTGATAACGACAAGCTGCGCGACGCTGCTTATGCAGCTGCCAAGGCCAACCTCGAGTGGCAAAAGGGCATCGAGAAAATTGGTGCGTAAAATAAGGCGATTTAAGCCTCATAAACTTCTATATAGTGGTCACCCCCATACATAGGACGAAAAACGCCTTAAAACACAAAATATTGGGTTTTAGAACAAAACACCCCGATAAATGCACTAGAATGTGTCAAGCATTTAATGCAATGGCGGAAGCGTACCGTATGGTGCGCTTCCTGAGTGTTAGGAGAATGATGGCTGAGCAGGAAAGTAGCTATGGTGCACAAGACATCCAGATCCTCGAGGGTCTGGAACATGTTCGCAAGCGCCCTGGCATGTATATCGGTTCGACGGGCCCCAAGGGTCTGCACCACCTCGTCTATGAGGTCGTCGATAATTCCGTCGACGAGGCGCTCGCAGGTTTTTGCAGCCAGATCGACGTGACTCTCAACAAGGATGGTTCGTGCACTGTCGTTGACGACGGCCGCGGCATTCCTGTCGAGGAACATCCCAAGCGCAAGAACATGTCGACTCTCGAGGTCGTCCTTACCATCCTCAACGCCGGCGGCAAGTTCGGTGGCAGCGGCTATAAGGTGTCCGGCGGCCTGCACGGCGTCGGCGTTTCCGTCGTTAATGCTCTGTCTTCCAAGGTAGTAGCCCAGGTCAAGCGAGACGGCGCCATCTGGGAGATGGAGTTTTCGCGTGGCAAGACCGTCCAGAAGATTATAGAGGTGGGCAAGACCGAGAAGACCGGCACGACCATCACCTTCTGGCCCGATCCGGAGATTTTCCAGACCGTCGAGTTCGATTACGAGACGCTGCGCATCCACTTCCGTCAGACGG
>CAYLYJ010000006.1:0-35007 GCA_964388185.1 uncultured Coriobacteriaceae bacterium | reverse complement strand
TCCATGTTGAGCTGGTAGATTGCCTGGGTCGCGATGCGCAGGAAGGTGTCGTCCTGGCCGAATATGGGGCCGATGAGGTTCTTGAAGAACTCGCCTTCGGCGGCCAGGCGCTCGTACATCTGCTCGTTCATGCGTTCCATGAGGGGCTCGAGGTCACTGAGGTCGAGCAGACGATTGAGGTCACGAATGGGTTGCAATACGGAGGACTCGAAGACCAGACGAATGACGTCGTCCTTGTCCTCGAAATTGGCGTAGAAGGTGTTGCGAGAGATGCGGGCGCGCAGGCACAGTTCGTTTACCGTGACCTTTGGATAGCGTGTGGTGACGAGCATGTCCTTCAATGCGGCGATGACACGTTCCTTCGTCTCCGTCATCATAGCCTCCCCACGATAGCCCCTACGCCGATTTTACCACCTGCGCTGCAAGCGGGAATCAAGGGAGCCTTCTGTTCTCCTGCTACGTTTTGCGAGCTGTGCCCGCTGCAAGCCGCCATAGAATCCGAAACTTCCCAGTCCCGCTACGTTTTGCGAGCTGTGCCCGCTGCAAGCCGCCATAGCGCCCGAAACTTCCCAGTCCCGCTACGTTTTGCGACCTATGGTCGCCTCCACCTGCCACAGCGCGCGCAACTTCCCAGTCGTGCTACGTTTTGCGACCTATGGTCGCCTCCGCGCGCCACAGCGCGCCAACCGAAAGCGCATCTTCGTCCATAGAATCTCGCTTTCCTCTGTTGTATACTGAATCGAACATTTGTTTGTGAAATAAGCAGGACGACGGCAATTCAGACCCCCCCCGTCGCACGGGGAGAGGCAACGCGCCGCAAGAATACAGCATCCGCGACTTCGCTTTCGCAGTGTATACTGCACCGTCGCAAACGAGGGCGGGACGTCTTTTCGTCCCTGCGATATCAAGGAGCCTGTATGCATATAGCCGAGATTATCGAAGCGTGCGGCTTCGACGCCGTGGGGGAATGCTCGACGAGCGCGCTCATGACGAGAGACGAGGTGCGCGATATGTGCGCCGCGGGCACCTGCCAAAAATACGGCAATAGCTGGGCGTGCCCTCCTGCTTGCGGAGAAATCGAGCATTACCAGCAACTCATTGACCAGCATGAAACCTGCCATATCGTACAGACGTGGGGGCAACTCGAAGACTCGTTCGATATCGAAACCATGCTAGAGCTCGAGAAGACTCACAAGCAACGCATTCTGGAGCTCAACAGGCTCGTGAAGAGCCTTTACCCCAACGCCCTGGTCTTGGCAGCAGGCACCTGCACCCTCTGTCCAGAATGCACGTATCCCGACATGCCGTGCCGCGCCCCAGAACTGCAACTCGTCTCTATGGAAGCGGCGGGGCTGGTGGTTACCGAGGTCTGCGGCGCGGGAGGCATACCCTATAACCACGGTCCCAATACCATGGCATACACAAGCTGCGTCATGATCTAGCAGGCTACGATATGGCGGAAAACGAGCAGCCACGTGATGTGGCACGAATCATGAAATCGCCAGAATTGCAGAATCTCGGTTTCGACACCGGGAAGGCGATAGAAAACCTCGAGGCCCTACACCAATTGAGCGGACTTGACGCCGCCCTCTTTATTCCGGCGCAAACCGACGAAGACAACAAGGACGTGACCTTCCTCTACACCACGGAAGGTTGCGCACGGTACTGTCCGCGCTGCCTCAAAAGCAAATGCACGATGTATTGGAGCCAGGAATGCCTGAAGCGTCATACCTCGGCGGGCATGCTTGCCGATAGGCATGGCGGCAAATACCTATACGTATGCCCCGAAAACAAAATATTCATTTCGGCCCCCATCATGAGCAAACGCGTGTTGCGCGCGATAATGGCCCTCGGTCCGGTTGATGTTTCCGAAGAGGATGACAGGCCCGAGGCCTATCCGGGATTCGACCCCTGCCCAATCCGCACGAGCGCGGAGCTTCACTACCCCACGACGCTTCTCGGCGCAATTGCCACGAACATGGGAGACGGTGCCGAAAGTTATCTGCGTCGAGTAGGAAAGGAAGACAAGCTCAATACCAAGAGCCTCGAGAAGAGCATCGAGGAAAGCAAGCGTTCGCGCCTGAGGGAATATCCCGTGGCGAGCGAGCGCTTGCTCGGCGATGCGATACGATCCGGCGATTCCGCCGCCGCCATCGCAGCTCTCGACCGCATTTTCTCGTACTTTGCGATAGCGGGATCCCATACGGGTAACTACGAGCATACTGATCGAATCGGAGAGCTCGTGGTCGTCATCTCGCGAGCCGCCCTTGATGCGGGTGTGCAAAGCGGCATCGTCTTTGCCTCAAGCACGCAATGCAAAAACGAGGTGGCATATACTTCGACCCACGTACAAGCCTATCGACGCATGCGGTTCTTCGTCGAGGAGCTGATCGGATTCGTGAACTCCGTCAAAAGCCTGCCCTATGATGAACAGGTATGCCGCGTTCAATCCTACGTGCAAGAGCATTTAGGTGAGGAGCTGCGTCTCGAGCTCGTCGGCGATGCAATCGGACTATCCCCCGCCTACCTCTCACGGCTCTTTAAGCAGAAAAGCGGGCAGAACTTCATCGAGTACGTAAACCAGATGCGCATCGGACGTGCAAAGGACGAGCTGCTTGCAACCAGCGCAAGCATCGCGGAAATCTCTCGCAACTGCGGCTTCGAAAGCACTAGTTACTTCACGCGCGTATTCAAGAAGCATACCGGCATCACCCCTGGCGCATTTCGTAAGAACCGCAGACAGTAATCTCGCACTTATCTTTTTGTCGCTACACTCAATGCGCTTCACAAAAGACCGAGGGCCTCGTCCCTCGGTGCAGCAGACTCGATTTCGAAGAAAAGGGGAAATGCTGGCATGGATATCCTTATCCTCGGAGGCTTTCTTGGCGCAGGTAAGACAACCCTGCTCCTCAAACTCGTGGACGGCCTGCGCGAGCAAGCTCGAAACGCAAATCGCAAAGAGCCGGCCATCGCGATTCTCGAAAACGAGATCGGCAGCGTGGGCATCGATGACCAGCTCATAGAAGATCGTGGCTATGCAGTCTCAAGTGTGCTTTCGGGATGTGCCTGCTGTACCGCCACGACCGAGCTCACGGTTGCCGTACGAGGCATCATGCAGGATATGGATCCGGATTTGCTCATCATCGAGGGGTCCGGCGTGGCATTTCCCGATCAGATACGAGACAGCATCCAAAACATCGTCGACATTTCGGGCAAGATATGCACGCTAGCCGATTCGTCACGTTGGATGCGCATTCGCGTGCCTCTCGAGACAATGCTTGTACCGCAGATCAAGGCAGCCGACCTCATCTGCATGAGCAAAGCCGATCTCATCGACGCTCAGAGTGCCGAAGCCGTCGAGCAGTCTATTCGCGAGATAAACGAGCTCGCTCCCATCGTGAAGATCGCCAGCAGCGACCCCGAAGCCGGATCGCGTATCGCATGCGAAGTTCAAAAGCTCTTCGAGAAAGACAGATAGCATGATGGATGCAACGACAAGCCACGCTCACGGTCATGAACAGCATCACCACCACCATCATCACGAAGAACAGTCCCGGACGATTGACGGACGATATTTAAACGGCACGCTCAATGCGCGGGTACATGAGCAAGCGGCCGTTGCGTCTGCCATGCTCGATATCAACGATTCAGCCGGGCTTCCCTTCGAATATATCGTTACCGTCATGGAACGTATCGCACGGCTTTCAGAAGATGCGGGCGGCATCGTGGGGCACATTAAGGCTCGCATCACAAACGGGAGGCAGATGGGCCACGTCTCGGTTGTGGATACGGCAAACCCCGCAGTCGTCGAAGGATCGCTTCCCGAAGTGCTCGACAGCTCGTTTTCCATCGAATTGGCCGCCATTATCTTGCTCTTGGACCCGACGACTCTCGCTGCACTGTGCTGCAAGGCGCTGGATGCAGAATAGGCGATGTTAACGAAGCGTCTTCTGGTATGCGCTGACCTACCGACTTTCCGAACTTACTTTTTTGGTGGAATAGTTATCTTGCAGCTCAGAGGGAGCTGCGAGTCTATGCCCGTTTGGTCTAATTCGCCGGCTAACCATGGGGCATGCTAGGGGAATCCAACGAGAGGAAGGTGTTCTGCATGGCTGAAGAAGTCGCAGTAAAACCAGCTAAGCAAAAGCTTTCTGGACGCCAGTACGGCGTAATGGCCGCAATCTTGGTGATGTATTTCTTTGCACCAACGTTTACGGCAGTGTCCGCAACGTTTGCCGAGATGCCCGCCGTGTTCGGAGTCAACCCGGCAGACGTTTCTTGGCTAAACGGCACCAGCAACATTCTTGCCTGCATTGCTGGTCTTTTCATCGGTACTTTTGTAGGCAAGCGCATTTCGTATCGTGCCGCGGCAATTCTCGCAACGGCCCTGTTCACCATTTTTGGCTCTCTGCCGTTCTGGTGGCAAGACATTCCCTGGGGCGCACTCGTCGCATCGCGCACCATCTTCGGCTTTGGTTTCGGCTGCTTTAATCCGTTGACCCAGGCAATATTGACCCACATGGTCAAGAGCGAGACTGCACGCGCCGCTTGGATCGGCATCTGCAACATCGTCTTCTCCTGTGGAGCGACTTTCGGCTCCATGATCTGCGGTGCACTCGGCCTCGTAAGCTGGCAGACCGCCTATCTGTTCTACGCATTCTGCGTCGTCGCGCTCATCTGCTGCATCATCTTCGTGCGCGATAAGGATATCGTGGGCGAGAAGGAAATGGAAAAGGACATGGGTCTCGATGGAGAGACTCCTCCCAAGCGTTCCCTGCCTGCGGTCGCTATCTCTTTTATCGTGATCTTCGTGTTCTGCACCCTGCTCACCACCTCGTTCTTCAGCTACCTGGGCATCGCCATGGCAGAATCCGGCGCTGATACGCTCCTCGTCGGTACCGTCCTGTCCATCTTCACTGTCGCGGGTATTGTGACCGCGGCTCTAAATGCCCCTCTATGGAAGCTCCTCCGTCTTTGGAACTTCCCGCTGAGCTACCTGTTCATCGCCGTGTCCTATATCGTATGCCTCCTTGCCTACAGCACGGGATCCACGGCCCTGTTCTTCGTCGCCTCCATCGTCATGGGCATCGGATGCTGCCTGTGCGGCATGGTCATGCCCATGGTCATGTCCGTTACCGTTATGCCCGCGGCCCTTACGCTCGCCATCGGCTTGCAAGAGGTCGCGCGTAACCTTGGCGGCGTGTTCTCCTCCTTCTTCCTCACGGGCGTTGGAGCAACCCTGGGCGATAACCCCGTCACCCAGTTCACCGCGTCTGCTGTCCTGGGCTTCGTTATCATGATCGCAGCCGGTATCGTCGCGGCCAAGTACAATAAGAAGTTCAAGAACGTTGATATGGAAGAGAAGGAAAAGTAAGGGGCTTCTAGTCCCGCATTGAGCTTTTGTTGACTAGGATAAAAGCAACTTGACATGAACCCCATGAGGCATGTTGCAGGTAGGTAGACCTTGTAACATCTCATGGGGTTCGCTCTTCTCTCATAGTCTTTTACCAAGGCTTTTTCAAAGCCGTTGATTTTTGCACTTTAAAACTGGCCTTTTCGTTCAAAGATGAAGGAGGTTACCTCCAATGGCGAAGACAAAACTTACAGCCGGCCAGTACATGGTACTTGTCGCGGTCATAGCAATGTACTTCTTCGCTCCGACCCAGGGCATCATCTCTTCTGTGTTGCATCAGATAAACGAGACCTATCCCGAAGTCGGACCCGCGGAGCTTACGTACCTGACGTCAATCAACAACCTGTTCGCCGTATTCTCCGCATTGCTTTTCAGCATGCTCGCCGGAAGAAAGCTCAGTCACCGGACCATCGGCATCATCGCGCTCCTCTTCTTCGTAGTAGGTGGAGGTCTGCCGGCCTTTTTGCCGGATACGACGCCGTTCTGGATCCTCCTCGTGACGCGTGCCGTAATGGGCTTGGGACGAGGCTGCTTCATCCCCATTATCCAGGCTGTCCTCTGCGATTTCTTCCATGACGAGAAGCAGCGCTCGGCCATGTTTGGCTTCGCGAGCATTTTCTTCAATATCGGCGCAACTACGGGAACGACCATCGCGGGGTGGCTTGGCTTGATAAACTGGCATCTCTGTTTCGCCTTCTACCTATTTGCCGTCATCCCCCTCGCGCTCTATACCGTCTTCTTCCGCGAGCCTCAAAATGCCGAGGAGTTCAGTCGGGAGAAGCTGCATATTCCCGCTATTGCCTGGGCGTTCTTCCTTCTCTACACCGCCGCCCTCATCGTGAGCCAGATGCTTTGGAATTACGCCAGCACGGTCATGTCGATACTGGGTATCAATTCACTCGAGGTCGGAACCATCCTGTCGATGTTTACCATCGCCGCCATCCTGCTCGCGGCCTTGTTCACCTTTGTCTTTCGCGTGTTCAAGACGCAAACCTGCGCATTCGGCATTTGCATAGAGGGCCTTGGGTTCGTCGTCTTGTTCCTGGGGACCGTGATTCCCGACATGGCGCTCCCCCTTTTCTACATCGGGGCATTCCTCATCGGCTTTGGCTGCAACGCGGTCACGCTTGGCGTCCCCATGATCATGAGCGTCACCGTTCCCGCCGCTGCCGTGACCGCAGCCCTGGGCCTCTCGGAAGTCTTCCATAATCTTGGCGCCTTTCTGTCCTCGCCCTTCTCGCAAGTCGCGTTCTTCTTCGCAGGCCCCGAAGCCGGCTTAAACGTGATATTCATCATCACCGCCGTTTTCGCCTTCGTCATGACTGCGATCTCGGCGTTCGTTGGGGTCAAGGCAAAGGCAGCGGCAGATCGCCGAAGGAAAGACGATGAGGAAGCTAGCAGGGCCCTCGAGTCCACCGCCAGTGGAACATCTTTCGAGAACAAGAACGATATGTTTCCGACCCCATAAGAAACATGCTCGATAGGCAATGTGCAATGACGTTAACCTGAGCAAGGAGCAACAACTGTGTATGATCATCTTCTTTCGCCCTTGAAAGTGGGCAATCGCCTGTTCAAGAACCGCATCGTAATGACACCGACAACCCCGCAGTTCTTCCAGGAGGACGAACCGTGGCCGGCCGAGAACCTCATGCAGCATTACTGGCTCCGTGCCAAAAACGGAGCCGCCCTCATCACCTTGAGCGGCCTTTACCAGTTCAACGACACGGATAATCCCATGCCCGAGGCGATGAGGGACTACTTTCAGTTCGACATCTTCGGTCTGGAGAACCACTATCTTGCGCAGCTCGTCGAGGGCATTCATGCATACGGCAGTTACGTCACCATACAAATGCAGCATGACTATCCCGTCAAAAAGGATATAAGTGCAGGCGCAACGCCATTCGGCGCCACCTTCATGGGTGACGTTCATCCTGCAGACGAGGAGCTGACCGAAGCGGACATCCGAAAATCCACCGAAGATCTCGTCGAGAAATGCCTGATCCTGAAGCGCGCCGGACTCGATGGCATCTTCATGCATATGTCCTACCAGCAGATGCTTACCGGACGAAGCCTTTCCCCGCTCATCAACAAGCGCACCGACCGCTACGGAGGAAGCTTCGAAAAACGACTGACTCTCGTGCGGGAAACATGCGATGAGATCAAGAAGGCCTGTGGCAAGGACTTCCTGATCGAGGCGCACATCACGGGCGAAGAACGTGATGCCAAAGGAGAGCTTATCCCCGGAGGCTGGACCATTGACGACTCGATTCGCTTCGCAGAGGCAATGAGCGGCTACATCGACATACTGCACCTGCGCGGTTGGAACATCGACGAGCAGCATCCGCTTTGGATTCGTCCTGACGAACCGCCCTATCTCTATCTTGCCGAACGATGCAAGGAAGCCGTCACCGACACCAAGATCCTGTGCACCGCCGGCAACAAGAATCCCGAGATGATGGATGCCGCAATTGCCGAAGGCAAGACGGACCTCATCGGAATGGCACGGCAGCTTATTGCAGATCCCTACTTCATCCAAAAGCTCTATGAAAAGCGTCCCGAGGACATCCGCCCCTGCATACGCTGCAACCGTTGCTTCGAGCACGGTCCCAAGGGCACGCCGCGCACATCCAGATGCACCATCAACCCGCTGTGGGGTCACGAAAGCAGGGTGCATAAGTTCATCACGCCCGCTGAGAAGAAATGCCACGTCGCCATTGCCGGAGGTGGACCCGCCGGAATGGAAGCTGCCATTGTGGCTGCCAAAAGGGGGCATGACGTAACGATCTTCGAAAAGGGCTCCAAACTCGGAGGCCAGCTCAACATCGCCGATTTCTCCCCGCGCAAGTGGGGCTTACGGCAATATCGCGACCATCTCAAGGGCCAAATAGACAAGCTCGACATTCCCGTTCGCTTCGGAGAGAAAGTCACCCCCGAGATCCTTGATGCCGGGGATTACGACGTCGTTATCGCCGCAATGGGCTCGCATCCCAAAATGCCCGCCATCGAGGGAGTTGACCGCCCGAAAGTGCGAACGATCATGGACGTCTACGGCGAGGAGGGCGAGCTCGGCCAATCCGTCGTCATCGTTGGAGGTGGCTCGACGGCAGCCGAGACGGCATGGCACCTTGCCGACGAATACGGCCTCGACGTGACCCTTCTTGGTCGAAACGCCGCGTTATGCAAGGACATGCCTCCCACGCACAACCGCGTAGTCCTCGAAGCGGAGTGGGCGAATTGTCCCGGCTTGACCATGGTGACGCAGGCAACGGTCACGGCAATCGACGACGATGGCGTTCACTACACGGACGCCGGGGGTACAGAGCATGTAATACCAGCTGATGACGTGGTCATCGCCACCGGCATGGAGGCGCCAACCGACGAGGTCATGTCGCTTCATGGCCATGATGCGCGCGTCATCGCCATTGGCGATTGTCGCAAGCCGGCAAGCATCATGGAATTGGCTCGCGACGCATGGTTCGCGGCATCACAGATCTAACCCGCACTTTCCAGAAAGACCATCTGAGCAAAAGGAGAAACGATGGGCAAGTACGATCAACTGCTCTCGCCGATAATGGTCGGCAACCACCTCTTCAAGAACCGTATCGTGATGACGCCGACAACGCCACATCACATGCAAGAGGACGAGAGCTTTCCTGCGGAAAGCCAGTTCGCGCACTACATCTCACGTGCCAAGAACGGAGCTGCCCTCATCACCTTGAGCGGCATCTATCCCTTCACCGATGAGGAAATGCCCGAGGCGATGAAGTACTTCTTCAAAATCGACCTTGAAAATGGCGAGCATCATTACATGTCCCAGCTAGTCGAGGGCATTCACGCCTATGGCACGTTCGCGACCATTCAGCTTCAGCATATGACACCCAAGAGCTGGGATATCACCGCAAATGCGAAGACCTTTGGCCACAATGTCGCCGAAGGCGATCCGGCAAACGATCACGAGATGACTCCCTATGAGATTCAAAAGGCAACTGATGACATGGTCAAAAAGTGCCTCATCCTGAAAAGGATGGGCCTTGATGGCGTCTTCTTGCATATGTCCTATCAACAGACGCTGCTTGGCAGATCGCTTTCGCCGCTCATCAACAAGCGCACGGATCAGTATGGAGGCAGTTTCGAGAACCGCATCCGACTGCTCTCGGAAACCTGTGCGGCAATCAAAGACGCCTGCGGCAAGGACTTCATTATCGAAGGCCATATCACAGGCGAGGAGCGTGATAGCAAAGGCGAGCTCATCCCAGGAGGCTGGCGTATCGAAGACTCCGTGCGCCTTGCCGAGGCAATGAGCGGACTTCTCGACATCATGCATTTGAGAGGGTGGAGCATCGAGGGCCAGCATCCCATGTGGATCTCACCCGACGAGCCACCTTATCTGTATCTTGCCGAGCGCTGCATGGAAGCAGATACCGAGACAAAAATTCTCACCACGGCAGGTCACAAGAACCCCGAGATGATGAATGCGGTCATCGCAGAGGGAAAAGCCGACCTCATAGGCGTTGCTCGGCAACTTGTCGCCGATCCCGAATTTGTCTTGAAGCTCTACGAGGATCGCGCCGAAGACATCCGTCCCTGCATACGTTGCAACCGTTGCTTCGAGCATGGGCCCGCGGATCAGCCAAGGACCTCGCGATGCACCATTAACCCGCTTTGGGGCTTCGAGCAGCGCGTGCCCATGCTGTTCACGCCTGCGCAAACCAAAAAGAAGGTCGCCGTCGTCGGAGGCGGTCCCGCCGGCATGGAAGCGGCCCTGAAGGCAGAGGAGCGCGGCCATGAAGTCACCCTCTTCGAAAAGGGCGACAAGCTTGGCGGCCAGCTCAACATCGCGGATTCCTCGCCAATGAAGTGGGCTCTCAGGCAATACCGCGACTATCTCGTGGGACAGATCGCGAAGCAGAACATAGACGTCAGGTTCAATGCCACGCTCGATGGAAAGACCATAGAGGACAACGGGTACGATGCCGTCATCGCCGCAATGGGATCGACCCCGTACATCCCGAAAATCGACGGTCTCGGTGACGTTGAATACCTCACCATCCTCGACACCTATGGCAACGAAGACCGCATCGGGCAACGGGTCGCCATACTGGGAGGTGGATCTTCTGCCATAGAGACGGCAATGCACCTCGTCTCCGAATTCGGAAAGGAGGTCTGGGTGCTGTCAACACGCGATATGATCGCAGGTGACCTTTCCCCCGAGCTGTGCCGCGGCCTTGAAGAGGAACTGTGGGAATCCATGGAAGGGCTCGAGACCATCACGGGTGTAAAGACCAACCAGGTTTCCGAAAAGGGCGTCACCTATGTCGACGCAGATGGTGTGGAGCACTTCCTCGAGGCAGACACCGTCATCATCGCCAAGGGCATGAAGCCGCGTATTGACGAGGCAATGAACCTGCACGGGCATGGTGCCCAGATTATCGTCATCGGTGATAATCATAAACCGGCGAGCATCATGGAACTTGCCCGCGAAGCATGGTTTGCGGCCTCGCAGCTCTAGCACTCCCCCTGCCACAAAGATGCGGTGCCCTTCGAGTCGGCCACTCGAAGGGCACCGCATAAGTAATTTTAAACTTACTTTTACGTTCTTATAGTGGACTGCGCGAAACACCAGATGTGTTTCGCCGATGCCGCTGCATTCTGCCGCAGCGAAACGAGGATATCCGTGCGGTAGAAAACCCTTGCAGGGCCTACAGACATCCAAGGGACAAGTAGGGAGAGAACATGGCAGGAAAAATCACGACAAAATTCAAGACGATGGGTTTCTGCGGCCCGGGCACTGCCTCCGACACCGCAGAAATCGACATCAAGGATGGACGCCTGCTGCGCACGCGCCCATTTAGCTATGTCGAGCACCAGAGCAAGGACGGCCTGAACGCCTGGACCATCAAGGCGCGCGGCAAGGAGTTTCCCGCCAAGGACAAGACCGAGCTCTCGCCCTTCGCGCTCACCTACAAGGAGCGCGTCTACTCGCCCAATCGCATCAAATACCCCATGAAGCGCGTTGATTGGGAGCCCGGAGGAGACCCCGCCAAGATCAACGGCGACAAGCGCGGCGTCTCCAAGTACGAGCGCATCAGCTGGGACGAGGCCGCCACGATCGTGGCGAAGGAGGTCATCCGCATACGCGAGCAGTACGGCCACAACTCCATTCTGGTCCAGGCAGACGGCCACCACCTGGTCAAGACCATCCATGGCCCGCACGGCATCGAGGGCTACATGCTCGACTGCATGGTCGAGGGCCCCGAGCTCACCAACGACTTCTGGCTGCACGAGGACCAGGGCGGCGCCGTCAACACGGCAGGGCGCGCCAAGGGCGGCGGATACACCATGCAGGCCCGCAACCCGGACTCCTGGGAAGGCTGGTACTGGGGCGCCAAGCACATCTGGGGCATGGACCCGGTAGGCGAGGGCGACCAGTACAACCTGTACCTGGACGTCGCCCAGAACGCCGACAGCGTCCTGTTCTGGGGCTGCGACGTCGAGACCACCCCGTGGGGCTGGGGCGGCTGCTTCCCGAGCCGCTATTGCTTCTTCCTCACCGACATCGGCGTGAACCAGATCTACATCTGCCCCGATGTCAACTACGGTGCGGCGGTGCATGCGGACAAGTGGATTCCCATCCTTCCCAACACGGACTCCGCTCTGCAGCTGGCGATCGCCTACACCTGGTTCGAGGACGGTACCTACGACCAGGAATATCTCGACACGCATGCCATCGGCTTCGACTGGTTCAAGTACCACGTCTACGGTGGCGATGACCAGATCGTCAAGACCCCCGAGTGGGCAGAGGGCATCTGCGGCGTTCCCGCCCGCCAGATCAAGGCGCTCGCCCGGCACTGGGCCAGGCACAACGTCTCCATCGCGCATTGCAACGGCGGCTCGATGATCCGCTCCACCTACAGCCACGAGCCCGCCCGCCTCGAGGTCGCGCTTCTCGGCATGCAGGCCCTGGGCAAGCCCGGACGCAACCAGGTCAAGATGATGGAATGGCAGCTCTTCGGCCTGCATTCCCAGATGCCCGCGCCGCGTTCCGAGTGCATCCCCATGATGAACGAGCTCATGTGGCCCTACGCCGCCGACCAGCGCGAGTCCTTCATTCCCGAGACCCTCGTCCAGGAGGCCCTCCTCGGCGACTACACCTCCGAGAACCCGCTCGAGTGGTACGGCGTCACCTGCGCGGGCCTTCCCACGGAAGACCAGTTCGTCAAGTACCAGTACCCCATCCCGGGCGCAGAGCCCATCCACATGATTTGGACCGACGCCCCCAAGTGGACGAGCTCCTGGAACGGCGGCAACGAGTTCGTGAAGGCGATTCGCACGAACAAGATCGAGACCATCGTCGGCCAGCACATCTGGATGGAGGACGACTGCCTCTACGCCGACATCCTGCTTCCCGCAAACACCAAGTTCGAGGAGCGCGATATCAACTGCGACATCTCCTCGGGCAACTACAACGTCGTCATGATCGAGGACCAGTGCATCGACCCCATCGGGGAGTCCAAGTCCGATTACGAGTGCGTGCTCGCGGTCGCCGAGAAGATCGATGAGCTCACGGGAAGCGACCTCGTGCAAAAGCTCACGAACGGCGAGAGCGTCGATGACAAGATCAAGCGCGGCTTTCTCGCATCCGGCATCGAGGATCGCCTCTCCTTCGAGGAGTTCAACGAGAAGGAGTGCTACATCATCCCCACGGCAGACGGCTGGGAAGAGGACGAGTGCGGTTTCCACCGCTTTTATCGCGACCCCGAGCTGTTCCCGCTCACCACGCCCACCGGCAAGATCGAGTACTACTCGACCCGACTCGCCGAGTACTTCCCCGACGACAAGGAGCGCATGCCGTATCCGCGCTGGATCGAGGCCGGCGAGACGCATCCCGACGAGCGCCTCAACCTCCCCCGTGCCGAGAAGTACCCCTTCCTGCTCGTGTCCAATCACCCGCACTGGCGCCTGCACTCGCAGATGGATGACTGCACCTGGATGCGCGAGATCAAGACCTGCAAGGTCATGGGTCCCGATGGCTACCGCTACGAGCCCGTGTGGATCAACCCCAAGGACGCCGAGAAGCTCGGCATCGTGGATGGCGATATCGTGAAGATCTACAACGAGCGCGGTTGGACCATGGGCGGCGTCATCGTCACGGAGCGCATTATCGAGCATGCCGTGCTCCAGGACCACGGTGCGCGCATCGATCCCATCGAGCCGGGCGTGAGCGATCGTGGCGGCACCAACAACCTCATCGCGCCCAAGAAGATCGCCTCGAAGAACTGCGCCGGCGAAGTCACCTCCGGCTACCTGGTCGGCATCGAGAAGGTTGACGTCTTCGAGCTTGCCAAGCAGTACCCGGAAGCCTTCAACCGCCCCTATGACCCCGATTACGGCGTCCTGCAGGGCGCATGGTTCAACGAAGAGTAGGCCGCTAGGAAAGAGAGATACAGAAGATGAAAGTATTCGTTGTAGACATTGACAAGTGCAGCGGCTGCCACAATTGCCAGATTGCCTGCAAGGACGAGCATTGCGCCAACGACTGGATGCCCTACGCCAAGGAGCAGCCCAATTCCGGCCAATTCTGGATGAAGGTCGACCAGTGGGATCACGGCCAGGTGCCCAAGGTTCGCGTCGAGTACCTGCCGCAGCCCTGCATGCACTGCGACAATCCCGCATGCCAGAAGGCCGTGCCGGAAGCCGTGTACAAGCGCGAGGATGGCCTGGTCATCATCGATCCCGAGAAGTCCAAGGGGCATCGCGAGCTCGTCGATTCCTGCCCCTATGGTCGCATCTATTACAACGATGCCCTCGACATCGCCCAGAAGTGCACGGGCTGCGCGCACCTGGTCGACGAGGGCAAGGTCCCTCACTGCGTGGACCTGTGCGCAACGGGAGCCCTGCGCTTCGGCGACGAGGAGGACTTCGCGGACGAGATCGCCAATGCGGAGGTTCTCAACCCGGATTCGGGCTGTGGCCCACGCGTCTACTACCTCAACCGCCCGCATCTCTTCATCGGCGGCGAGGTCTGGGATCCCGAAGCCAACGAGATCATCGAAAACGCGACCATCACGCTGACGATGCCCGATGGCTCTGTCCGCACCACGCAGACCGATGACTTTGGCGACTTCTGGTTCCGCCGCATCGATGCGGGGAGCTACGACCTGAAGGTCGAGGCCGAGGGCTTTGTCACCCAAGAGCGCAAGGGCATCGAGCTCACCAAGAGTCTCAACCTTGGCGATTTCCCGCTCACGCGCGCCTAGGCATCGAAGCAGAGAAAGAGAGGCACACGAAATGACATTGCATTTCAGGGAAGATGCAACGCCAGCTGTCACCGAGCTCGAAGATGGTACCAAGGTCTACCGTACCTCTTCTGCCGGCGTCGGCTGCCACAAGCTCGGCTGTGGCGTGCGCGCGTTCGTCAAAGACGGAAAGCTCGTCAAGGTCGAGGGCGATCCGGAAAACCCCATCACCAACGGTCGCCTGTGCGTACGTTGCCTTACGGCCAAAGAGTACGTGTACCATCCAGACCGTATCCTGTATCCCATGAAACGCGCCAAGGAAGACCGTGGCAAGGACAAGTGGGAGCGCATTTCCTGGGACGAGGCGCTCGACACCATCGTCGAGAAGTACAGGGAAACCGTCGAGAAGTACGGCGTTAACTCAGTCTCATGCTGGAACGGCACGGGCCGCGAGTGGAGTACGTTGCACTTTGCCATGACCAATGACGTGTTCGGCTCGGTAAACGCCGTACACCCCAATAGCGGCTGGTCCTGCCTCGTCCCCCGTATGGCGGCCATGCTGTGGACCATGGGCAGTTCCTACATCGAGGCGGATAACGCCGTCGGCCTCGTCGGACGTTATGACGACCCGGAATGGGTATGCCCCAAGTACATGCTCATCTGGGGCCGTGACCCGTTGCGCTCCAATGCCGATGGCCTCTTTGGCCACACCATCATCGATATGATGAAGCGTGGCATGAAGCTCATCGTGGCGGACCCGCGCGCAAACTGGCTTGCCACGCGAGCCGAGGTGCATCTTCAGATGCGTCCCGGCACGGACGGCGCCCTGGCCCTTGGCCTGCTCAACGTCGTCATAACCGAAGACCTCTACGATCATGAATTTGTCGAGAAGTGGACCTTCGGTTTTGACGAGCTCGAGGAGCGCATCAGGGAGTGGACGCCCGAACGAGTCGGCGAGATCTGCGGTATAGACCCCGAGGACATCCGTCATGCGGCCCGTTGCCTTTCGGAAAAGCCTTCGACGCTTTCCATGGGCCTTGCCGTTGACCAAAACCCCAATACCATGCAAATTGGCCATGCCCTCCTTTCCCTATTCGCCATTTGCGGTGATATGGATATCCCAGGCGGTTGCTTCATGGGCCAGCCGCCCATCTTCTCGGGCATGGCAGAGGTAGGCGCGGATTCGGCCGAAGACGAGGGCGGTCTCGAAGGCTTGCCGCTTTACGGAAACATCGGCGTGGAGCCCTTGGGTCATGACCGCTATCCTGCCATGAGCAAGATCGTTAATACGACGCACCCCGACGCCACGCTCGACGTGCTCGAAACGGGCGTGCCGTACCCCATCAAGTTCGCCTATATGTTCGGCTTCAACGGCATTGCGAACATGGTTCCGCAGCCCAAGCGTTGGATGGAGGCGGTCCGCAAGATCGACTTCGTTGCCGTGGCTGACCTGTTCATGACGCCGCTCGCCATGGCGTGCGCTGACATCTTCCTGCCGGCAAACTCGTTCCTCGAGCACAAGGGCTTCATCAACAATTCCAATGCCTCGCAGCCCGGTCAGTTTGGCGCCGTTGTTCCGGCCATAGAGCCGCTTGGCGAATCCAAGTCCGACCTCGAAATCATGCTGGAACTGCACAGGCGTATCTATCCCGATAGCACCAAGCCGCAATGGGCAAGCCCCGAAGCCTACCTCAACGGCGAAGTCGAGAAGATCAATGGCGTGGACGTAAGCTATGACGAGCTTGCCGAAAAGGTCATTGGCCAGTACGAGCTTCCCTATCTCAAGTACGAGAAGGGCCTGCTGCGCCAGGACGGCGAACCTGGCTTCAACACGCCGTCCGGCAAGATCGAGCTGCATAGCATCGTACTCGAGCTTCTGGGTGATGATCCCCTGCCCTATTACATCGAGCCCAAGTTCAGCGCAGTCTCGCGCCCCGATTTGGCAAAGGAGTACCCGCTGACGCTCACTTCTGGCGCACGCAGGTTCACGTCATTCCATTCCGAGAATCGCCAAATCAAAACCCTGCGAGAGATCCACAAGTGGCCTACGGTCCAGATTCACCCGGATACGGCCGAGGAATACGGCATAGCCGAGGGCACCTGGGTCAAGATCGAGAACCACCTTGGCCATGCCTTCATGGTCGCCCACCTCACTCCCATCGTAAAACCCGATGTCATTGCCGCCGATCACGGCTGGTGGTTGCCAGAGACAGAACCCGAGGATCTCTTCAACGCGTTCAAGCACAACATCAACTCGCTCGTGCCGCACGAGGAAAACGGTCCGCTTGGGTTTGGCACGCATTACAAGTCAATGCCCTGCAAGATATCTGTCGCTGACATCCAGGAGGTGAGGGGATAATGACGCAATACGGACTGATGATCGATAACGAGTATTGCACCGGTTGCCACAGCTGCGAAGTTGCGTGCAAAAACGAACACGACCTTCCGCTCGGCCAATGGGGCATCCGGGTTCTCGAGATGGGCCCCTGGAAGCTCATGGACGGCAAGAAGTGGGAGTATCGCTTCGTACCGGTACCCACGACGTACTGCGATCTGTGCAAGAGCCGCACGGAGGAGGGCGAGGCTCCCAGCTGCGTGTTGCACTGTCTTGCAAACGTCATCGAGTACGGCCCGCTCGACGAGCTCGCCGAAAAGGCAGCCGCCAAGGGCAAGATGTGCTCGATCTTCGTGCCGTAAGATGAAGTCCTGACGGTAATCGGTTGTGCAGGGGCCAAGGTGAGAAGACTCACTTTGGCCCCTGCTGGTTGGAAAGGAAAACGTATGGACTCTTTCGATCACCTTCTGTCACCTATCGAGGTTGCCGGACATCTGTTCAAAAACCGCATCGTGATGACACCCACGTCACCCCAATTTCATCAAGAGGACGAGTACTACCCCACTGATGAACTCATCCAGCATTATCTGCAACGCGCGAAGAACGGCGCCTCGCTTATCACGATCAGCGGCCTGTATGAGTTCAACGAGGACAACCCGTGCCCCCATGAGATGCGCGATTACTTCAAATTCGACTTGGACCGGGGCGAAAACCACTACCTTTCCCAGCTTCTCGAGGGGCTCCATGCCCTGGGAACCTTCGCGACCATCCAAGTCCAGCATGACAATCCGCGCGATCATGACGTGAGCAAGGGCGCCGTGCCCTTTGGCGCGACGTTCATGGACGAGGTCGATCCCGCTCCCTACGAGTTCACGGAAAGGGAGCTCAAAGAGGCGACGGACGAAATGGTCAAGACGTGCCTGCACCTCAAGCAGATCGGCTTTGACGGCATCTCTCTTCACATGTCATACCAGTTCACCGTCCTGGGCCGCATGCTCTCGCCGCTCATCAACAAGCGCACCGACAAATACGGCGGCAACGTCGAGAATCGTGCGCGCCTTCTGCTCGAAACCTGCCAGGCGGTCAAGGACGCCTGCGGCAAGGGCTTCATCATCGAGGGGCACATCACCGGCGAGGAGCGAACGCTTACCGGAGAGCTCATCCCCGGTGGCTGGAGTCTCGAGGATTCCAAGACGCTCGCCGAGCTGACCAGCGGCTACCTCGACATCCTGCACCTGCGGGGATGGAACGTAGACCAGCAGCATCTCACGTGGATCGCCCCCGACGAACCTCCCTACCTGTATATCGCCGAAAAGTGCAAGGAGGCGGTTACCGAAACGAAGATTCTCACCACTTGCTGTCATAAGAACCCCGAGGAAATGGAGAAGATCATTGCCGAGGGCAAGGCTGATCTTATCGGCATGGCCCGCCAGCTCATTGCGGATCCCCAGTTCATCGAAAAAGTCTACGAGGATCGCGCTGATGACATCCGCCCATGCATACGCTGCAACCGCTGCTTTGGCCACGGGCCCGACGGCTCGCCGCGCAGCGACCGCTGCTCCATCAATCCGCTGTGGGGCTTCGAGAGTCGCCACAAAGACCTCTTCTCCCCTTCTCGCAGCCCCAAGAAAGTCGCTGTCGCAGGTGGCGGTCCCGCTGGCATGGAGGCGGCACTGGTGCTCGATGAGCGCGGCCATGATGTCGTCGTATACGAGAAGAGCGATAAGCTCGGCGGCCAGCTCAATATCGTCGACCATGCGCCCAAGAAGTGGGCTCTGCGCCAGTACCGCGATCATCTGATTCACCAGCTCGACAAAAGAGGCATCGAGGTGAAGCTGCAAACCGAGCTCGACACTGACGAGATTGAGCGCCAGGGCTTTGACGTGGTGTTCGCCGCAACGGGCGCGAAGACGGCGATTCCCGACATTCCCGGAGTCGACGGCGCCAACGTTTTCGACCTCTTTGACGTATATGGGGAAACGGATCCCTTTGGCAAGCACGTGGTGGTCGTCGGCGGTGGCACCAATGCCATTGAGGCGGCAATGCATCTGGCCGAAGAGCTCGGTCACGACGTCACCTTGCTTGGCAGAAATGCCGTCATCGGCAAGGATATGCCACCGACGCACTATCGTACGATGATGCAAGCTGCGTGGGAGGCAATTGACTCGTTGGAAATCGTCACGCAAGCCGCCGTCTCGTCCATCGACGAGAAGGGGGTCACGTATATCGATTGCGATGGCAATGAGCACTTCGTCGAAGCGGATTCGGTGGTCATCGCAGCCGGCATGAGCCCCTCGCGCGATGCGGCTCTCAAGCTTGTAAGCCCCCATGCCCGCGTCATCATTCTCGGCGATAGCCGTGAGGTGGGAAATATCATGGAACTCACGCGCGAAGCGTATTTTGCGGCTTCGCAGATCTAGCTGCCGTCACGCGACGGCCGTTTCGAGAAATCCCCGTTTGGGCGGTTCTATTCGAGGTATTCCTTCATGAACTGGTCCGAAACGGGGATTTCCTCTAGATATTTGACGTACTCCGGCGCCACGGGAGTCTCGAGTTGCCTTTCGATGGAAGGCCAAATAGAGTCAAGGCGCATCTGTATCGAAATCGCGAAATCATCATTGTCGAACTTTCCGTAATGCGAATACCGGTAAAGGTCGGTAATGTGTCGATATATGCCAAGAAGGATGGTCGCAACCAAGGCGGTGTTGGGACCAGGCTCGTAGCCAGCACGCTCCTGTGCGTCGGCGATGAGCCAATAGTAAATGGACTCGGTATAGCGAAAATTCATGATCTCGAAGCTTCTCGTCGTGTCGGCTGGATGAGGAGGAAGGCCATCTTCATCGGCCCAGAGCACGAACGACATGTCGAAGAGCAGGAACATCTGCTGATAATCGAAGGCCATGACCTGGATAATGCGATCTTTGAGAGGAAGCGACTTGGGTAGCGAGTTTGCGTAATCGGACACGGCGATGAGATTTTCACGCGAAAACCGTTGCAGGAGGAGGCTCTTGTGCGGGTAATACTTGTGCAGCGTACGAGTGGAAACCTTCGCCTCTTTGGCAATATCCGAAAGCGATACGGCGTTGTAGCCTTGGGCGCAAAACAAGTCGAGCGCCGCTTCGTAGATTCTGTCCCTGATTATGATTTTCTGCTCGTCGCGTTTCCCCATGACGTTCTTCTTCTGACTCGCACGACTAGCGTGCACTTACTTATCGCTCATTATACTTCAACCGCAACAGGACAACTACATGTCCTCCATGACAGACAAGGAAAGGAAGTCGGGAAACATGGAGAAAATTCCTTTTTCGCAAGATGAGATGACGGAGCCTGCAGGCGTACAACCTGGCTTTCCGGGAGCCCCCGACAGGACACTTTGGCAAGCCCCTATAAGCCCTAGAGAAAACGTCCTTGCGGCAGTGCTGAACAAGGAGTGCCTCTACATGCCCAATGCACGCGATGTCACAAGCGTGAACGTCTCGATTCTGCCTGACAACAAGGCACGAGCCACCGTCATGGAAGGTGGCGAGATGTTCGTCCCCAACCCCGAGGGTGAGCAGGACGTCTTTGGCGTGACCTGGCTCTATGATCCCGCAATTAACGGGTCGATGGTGCGTCCGGGTGCCCCGTTGCTCGATGACGTGGAGAACTGGAAAGACGTCATCAAGTTTCCCGATGTCGATTCGTGGGATTGGGAAGGAGCCGCAAAACGCACGGAGGAGTACCGCTCCGACGAGCAGTTCGCCTACATGTCCACTATCTTCACGGGCTTCTTCGAGCGCCTTATCTCGTTCATGGATTTCGAAGAGGCCGCCATCGCCATGATTGACGAGGACTCACAACCCTATGTCATCGAACTCTTCGAGCGCCTAGCCGATCTCTACATCGACTATGTCGAGCATTTCAAGAAGTATCTCGATATCGACATCGTCGAGATGCATGACGACTGGGGATCGCAGCAAGGCCTGCTGATTTCCGAAGACGTGCTACGCAAGGTCGTCTACCCGTCCATGAAGCGCGTCGTCGACCGCGTGCACGAACTTGGCATGGGCTTCCAGCTGCATTCCTGCGGCAAGATCGGCAAGGAGCTCGTCCCCATGATGATCGATATGGGCATCGACGTCTGGATGGGCCAGGACATCAACGACAAGGCCCCGCTTGTCGCGCAATATGGCGATAAGATCATTCTCCAGGTCGAGTGCCCCGAGCTGGGCATGGATGCAAGCGAGGAAGAGGTCAAAGCCGCGGCGCAACAGTTTGCCGATGACTTCATCATTGAAGGCAAGCCCGCGATGTTCTCCATTTACGCCTGCACAATTGCCAATCCGCCCCAATTCACCGATGAGGTCTACAGGATTTCCCGTCAGACCTACGCAGGTTAGGGCACGGTCAAACATCTGCCTTTCGACGGTGTAGGCGGAAAAGGCAGATCTGAGGCACGTTCCACGTCTTGCAAACAAGGGGGCCGGCACATGTGCCGGCCCCCTCTTTGCAACTTTGCCATACGGCAAAGCATCCTATCTGCGCCACGACCTACTTGTAGACCTCTTTGCCATACGTGTGCAGCTCGTCCATGAGCCACTCGAACTTCTTCTTGTTCTCCTCGGTGTTCTGGATGATGCCGCCATCCCAGAAGATGAGGCCGCCGTCGGCACCATACGTGTCAATGGCCTTGCGAACCGACTCGCGCACGACTTCCTCGGGCGCTCCATCCATACCGGCTTCGCCATGGCGTTCCCAGCCACCGGTAATGACAAGACGCTTGCCGTACTTCTTCTTTGCCTCGACAAGCTCGTCATTTGGAACGGGCAGCTGGCAGATGTCATAACCGCAGTCTATCTCTTCGTCTATGACCCATTGGCAGTTGCCACAGCAATGGAACTCCGCGAGGGCGCCCGCCTCATGAATCTTATCGGCGATGCGCTTGAAGTTATCCTTGAAGAACTCGTCGAAAGTCTCCTTGGATATAAACGGACCGACACTTGAGGCGATGTCGTCTCCCGAGAAGATGATGTCGGGCCTTATGTACTTGCCCAGATACTCGATATACTCGCAGATGAAGTCGGTGACGGCGTTGACAAGGGCGGCATACTCCTCCGGCTCCTCGATGATGGCGCACATGCCGTCGACCCAACCCATCATGTCGATGGGAACGAGGAAGATGCCCGCAGTGTTTGCCATGGCGATATCGACCTTATCGGGATCGTAATCGCCGCTATGAAACTCCTCGTCAAGCTTCTCCCAGTCAATTGTGGAGAGATCGGGAAACTTGATGATGTCTCTCCACTCCGTAATATCGGTCATTGCGGGATTCTGGCCATCGGGCATGAGGCCAGCCTCATCTTGGACCCACTTCACATTGCAGAAGTCAATCATCGTCTCGGGGTCCGGATCCCAGATAAACGGCGGGAACATGTTAGCGTCTTCGCCGAACACAGGCACCCAATCAGGCTTGCCTCCCTTAATGGCAGTCAGATAATTCTCTTTAGGTGTAAGCATGGCACCTCCATAAACGGCCGATAAAACTAAGCGCGGGTAATTCTACAGAGCGTTAGGTAAGTTCTCCTCTCCGCCAAACCCGTTTGAGAACTTACTTTTCGCCCCATACCATATTTCTTGATTGATACGCCGCACTGAAAAGGCGACAGGCCAGCTCTACGAGAAAGGTCAGAGGTATGAAGGTACCGAGTTTTTCCGAAAGCGAGCTCGAAGTCGTTGGCGAGATTCCCGCCACTCCCTGGCGTCCTGCCATCGCCGAATTTAACTATCCCGTAAGCCCGCGTGATGCAATTTTGGCAATGTACGAGCGCACGCCCATATGGCAGCCCATCGGCATAGAGAGCAAGGTTTTCACTCCCCGCATCTTCCCCGACAACGTAGCGCGCGGCTTCGTCTTCGAAAACCGCCCCTTTGATGCTGAGAAGGAAGGCGGCGGCAAGGACATGTTCGGCGTCGAGTGGGTGTATGACACGTTGAACATGGGTTCCATGGTCTACCCTGGCAAGCCGATGCTCGAGGATTTCGAGGATTGGCGTGATGTCATCGTTTTTCCCGATGTGGATTCTTGGGATTGGGAAGGTAGCGCCGCCGAGAACAACGGTACCTATCTCACCCCCGACACCTTCAACAAATGGTGGATTCAGACGGGTTTCTTCGAGCGCCTGATCTCTTTCATGGATTTTGAAGGAGCCGCCCTTACGCTGTTCGACGAGGACTACCGCGATGACGTGAAGGAGATCATGAATCGCTTTGCGGATCTCTATATCAACATCATCGATCATGTGATCAAGTACTTCCCGGACATTAACGGCTTCTACATCCATGACGACTGGGGCACCTCACTTGACACGTTCTTCTCCCCCGAGCTCGCGAAGGAGACGATCGTTCCCGCCATGCGCAAGGTCACGGATCACATTCACAAGAATGGCCTATATGCGGAGCTGCATAGCTGCGGCTGCAACAAGAAGCAAATCGAGAACTATATCGTTGCAGGTTGGGATGCCTGGATTCCGCAGGGAAGCGTGAACGACACCGCTTCATACTACGAGAAATATGGCGACAAGCTCATCTTCGGCCTTAATCCGGTACCCCCGTTCGATCCGGAAACCACAAGCGAAGACGAGCAGCGAGCCATCGCACGTGATTACGCTGACAGGTTCTGCAAACCCGGCATACCCACCATGTTCGATGATGTCACTGGTGCCATGATGCTAACCCCGGCTTTTCGTGAAGAACTCTATAAGCAATCGAGAATAAACTACTCTTCGTAGCAACATATTTGCCTCCTTTCAGGCTCCTCTTCCTCTGCCCCTTTCGCTCTCCCCTCCTTGCGAAAGGGGCTTCCTTTTCTCGAAAGACGCGTGCATGGATCACTTGCAAGCCAGTTGGGAAAATGTGGCTGCTGAAGAATTCCGCTTTTGCATAAAGTAAAGATAGTTCAATAAAGCGCAAGAAAGCGAATTGCGCGGTAGGCCATCGGCTCATATTCTTGTCATTAGTTAAGTTAACTTGTTATCTTTTGAAAGGCGGTCTGGCATGTCAACGATCGAAGAACTCCGCGACGCAGTAGAGCACGGCAAGAGGAAGGTTGCCGTTCCGCTGACAGAGAAAGCTCTCGAAGAGGGCATTGACCCCGAAGTCATTCTCAACGAGGGCCTCATTGCCGCCATGGACATCGTCGGCGACAAGTTCTCCAAGAACGAGATCTTTGTCCCCGAAATGCTCGTCGCTGCCCGAACCATGAGCATGTGCACCGAGATTCTCAAGCCCTACCTGGCTGAGGCAGGAAGTGAGCCTCTGGGCCGCGGCCTCATCGCCACCGTTGCCGGTGACATGCACGACATCGGCAAGAACCTCGTTCGTCTCATGCTCGAGGGCAAGGGCTTCGAGATCGAGGACATGGGCGTCGACGTCCCCGCAGAGGCAGTGGTCGAATACATCCAGAACAATCCGGATTGCAAGCTTATCTGCCTGTCTGCACTCCTCACCACCACGCTGCCCGCTCTTGAGGACACGGTCAAGGCAATCAAGGACGCCGGGTTGCATGAGGGCCGCCTCATCTTCATCGGCGGCGCACCCGTCACCCAGGAGCTCTGCGACAAGATCGGAGCCGATTACTATACCGACGACGCCGGTTCTTGTGCTGCCAAGGCAGCAGAGGTTATCGCGACGGTCGCATAACCCGCCTCGACAAATCCCAGCCAGCGAAGAGGACGCCATTTCGGCGTCCTCTTTGCGTATGGTACGTTCCTTGTCAAAAATGCCCTGTCAACACGCCAAGTCCGCATGCTCTGCACAAAGTCCTGCACCTAATGGCGAAGGGTCTCACGTCTGCAAATTGCGCATGCGGCACTTATTTTTTTAATGCTAGTTTGACAATGCAGCCAAAAGCGAGGCGGTGTTCGGGCAAGAGCGCTCAACGACCATCGTAAACCCAACTTGCACGCATTGAAAACGGAGTGCAGGAACCGTTGGTTCAAAAAGAGTTAACGCGTTAACTTTATGAGCATACCGTCACTGCTGAGGTTTTGGATGTCAAAGCGGGAAGTAGTTCCGGCAAACCGTCAGAATCGGGAAAGACAAGGAGACACGTATGATCGGAGAAGACGCAGATTTCACCTTTGAGATTATCGGCGAGAAGATTAACGGCTTCGTGCCCCGCACGGGTAAGGCAATCCAGGAAAAAGACGCGGACTACATCAAGGAAATAGCCGTCGCGCAGTCCGAGGCTGGCGCCGACTATCTTGACTGCTGCCCCGCCACCAACGAGGGCGCCCTCGAGACCATGAAGTGGCTCGTTGACCTTATCCAGGAAGTAAGTGATGTTCCCATCGTCCTCGATTCTCCAGGCGCCGACATCCTGCTCGCATCCATGGACTTCGTCAACAAGCCCGGCATCATCAACTCCTCGAGCCTGAGCGGCGGCAAAGACGATGTGCTCTTTCCCGTCGTTGCCGGTACGGACTGGAAAGTCGTCGTCATGCTCGATGATGACAACGGCATTCCCCCCACAGCCGAAGGTCGCATCGAGATCTTCAAGTACAACCTCGAGAAGGCGGCGCACTATGGCGTCAAGCCCGAGCAGCTTTATTTCGACCCGCTGGTGGAGACCCTCGGCACCAATTCCGAAAGTCTCTTGACCTTCGCGAAGGTCTGCCGTGCCATCAAAGCCGAGGAGCCGGCTTGCCATCTCACTTCGGGTCTATCCAACATCTCCTTCGGCCTGCCCTCGCGCAAGCACATCAACATGCCGTTCCTGACACTTGCCATGGAAGCAGGCATGGATTCGGCCATTATCGACCCGCTCAATCGCGACCTCATGGGCGTCATCTATGGCACCTTCGCGCTTCTGGGTTACGATGACTTCTGCATGGAATACCTGCAAGGCTATCGCGACGAGCTCTTCGGCCCCGTCAATCGCTAGGCTGATACAAGTCGCATTCCGTTTTGACCGCAAGGGCCGGCATGGAGGACATTCGTGTCGGCCCTGTCTGGAATGGATGCTACGTGGAGAAATGCGATGCAGATAATCGTTCATGATGGCGCGGATCTCAAACGCATCGACGTCACGGATGGGCAGACCGTGCTCGCCGCTCTTCAGAGCGCCCATATGACCACAGATGCTCCTTGCGGCGGTATTGGATGTTGTAAAAAGTGCCGCGTTCTTGTGTCTGATGACCGGGGAGTTTCGTATCGTCTCGCCTGCCAGACACCCGTATCGGACGGCATGGAAGTGACCGTCGAGCGCAATCGCAACATGAGCGTGAGCATGGGATCGAATCTGTGCAGTTGGCCAGCTGATGGCGCGATCGACACCTGGGGCCTTGCCATCGACGTGGGCACCACGACGGTGGTCTGTCGCTTGCATGAGCTAAGCAACGGCAGACTACTCGATGCGCTTGGCTGTTCCAACCCCCAAATCGTCTTCGGGGCAGACGTCTTGAGCCGCATCTCGGCATCGGACGTAGACGGCGTGATCTCCATGCAGGAACTTTTGGGCGACACCCTCGTGGATATGGCCGAAGAGCTTATCGAAAGACATGGCATCGAGAAGTGCAATCTGGCACATGCCGTCTTATGTGGCAATACCACCATGGAGCACCTCGCGCTTGCCATCGATCCAACGCCTTTGGGCGTTTCGCCTTTCGTGCCGCCGACCTTGTTCGGCGACGTGCGCGTGTACGAGCCCTTTGCACGTACGGGCATCGCAGAAGGCAAGGTGCTCTTTGCTCCCTGCATAGCGGCGTACGTGGGCGGTGACATCACGGCCGGCATGCTCGCCATGCGCATGCATGAGGCAAGCGCCCCGATGCTGCTCATTGACTTGGGCACCAACGGCGAGATGGCTCTAGGCGATGCTCGCGGCATCACCTGTTGCGCCACGGCGGCCGGCCCCGTGTTCGAAGGCGCCAACGTAAAATACGGCATGCCCGCGTATCCTGGCGCCATCTCCAGGGTCACTCTTGCCGATGACAGAACCCTTGCGTTCACGATAATCGGCAAGGATGGAATCGTGGATGCGCAAGGTGCATCTGACGCCCTTGGCATATGCGGCACGGGATTGTTCGATACGGTCGCGCTCTTGCTCACGTACGGAATCGTAGACGAAACGGGCCGTATGCTCAAAGTCGACGAGATCGATACCGCCCGTTCACGCGGACTGGAGCATCTGCTCACCGAAGAAGACGGGCAACCGGCGTTCCGTTTAACCGACCGCATCAGCATCACGCAAGCAGACGTTCGAAACCTACAGCTTGCCAAGGCAAGCGTCTGCGCCGGGGCACTCACGCTCATGGACGCCATGGGCTATACACCCGAAGACATTTCGGAACTGCTTATCGCAGGCGGTTTCGGTGAGTACCTCGACCTCGCCTCTGCCGCTCGGGTGGGCATATTTCCATCCGAGCTCTTACCACGCGCAAGAAGCGTCGGAAACACGGCAATCGAGGGCGCGAGCGCACTCGTCGTAAGCAGCGAGGCGCGAGCGAGCTTGCATGATATCGTAGAACGCAGCTCGTACATCGAGCTTTCCACAAGCGCGGTATTCAACGAGCTGTATATAGAGCAAATGGAATTCGAATAGGTGGATGCAACATGCTATCCACATGTGAGAGAGTACGATGAGACGAGAGGAGATTTCGTGACTAACCCATTCAGGGAGGCACTTGAGGGCGGCGAATTCGTCATCACCGTCGAGATGATCCCCGGTCGCGGTGCCTTCGAGGTCAACCAGGAAAAAGAATACGAGGCGATGAAGGAGATGTACGCGACGGGTCGTGTGCATGCCGTCTCCATCACCGACAACCCGAGCGGCAATGCGGCCATCAGCTCACCCGCCGTGGGACGCCGCTTCCAGAAAGACGGCATCCCATCTCTCGTTCACTACACCTGCAAGGACCGTTCGCGCAACCTCATGCAAGGTGAGCTCTACGAAATGCAGCATGATGGTCTCGAGAACCTGCTCGTCATGTCCGGCGACTTCCAGGGCTCGGGATTCGAGGGGGCAGGTCGCCCGGATTTTGACCTTGACCCCGTAAATACGCTGCGCCTCATCAACGCGATGAACGAGGGGCTGGTAGTGCACGGTCGCACGGGCGACGTACGCGAAAAACCGGCATCGTTTTATCCCGGTGCGGTGGTCAACCCCTTCAAGTATCGCGAGGGCGAGGTCATGCCGCAGTATTTCAAACTCGAGAAGAAGCTCATCTGTGGTGCCAACTTCATCATCCAGCAACTGGGCTTCGATGCGCGCAAGATGCAAGAACAGCTCTTCTACGTGCAGGAGCGTGGCTACGACGCCAAGATGATCGCCAACATCTTCCTGATTACCAAGGGCGCCGCCAAGCTCATGCGCAAGGGCACTATCGCCGGCTGCTACGTCTCCGATGAACTCATGGCGCAGCTCGAGGAGGAGAGCGCTATCAATGCCGAAAACCCCGGCTACGCCAAGGAAAAGCGTATAGAGCGCGCTGCGAAGATGGTGGCCGTGGCAAAGGGGCTGGGTTACGATGGCGTGCACATCGGCGGCTTTGGTCTTGATGCCGATACGCTTATCCGAGTACTCGACGAGGCTGAGGGCTACGCGGATTCATGGCGCGAGTGTGCCAGGGAGCTCTCGTATGGCAAACCCGACGGTTACTACATCTACAAGGCGGAACTTGACGCCGAAGGCAACCCCACGGGACTCAATACCCACGAGCATGCCAACATGCACGAGCAGCTTGACGGTCGCAAGGTTTTCAAATGGTACAAGACCTCTCGTTTCTTCCACAAAATGCTACTCACGCAAACATATGATGACGAGGGGAATATCGTCGATCACGTCCGCTTCAACAAGACGCTCGCCAATGTCATGGACAGGCGTGACAGGAAAAAGGGCATCAATCGCCATCATGGTATCGAACACACCGGCAAGGCATTCATCTACGGCTGCATCGACTGTGGCGACTGCGGTTTGGAAGCCGCCATCTACAGCTGTCCCATGGCCGCATGTCCCAAGTGCCAACGCAACGGGCCATGCGGCGGCAGCATGGACGGCTACTGCGAGGTCTACCCGCCCACAGGCGAGAAGCCGCCACGTTTCTGCATTCACTACATGGCGTACCACCGCCTGAACAAGTACAACGAGATGCACAAATACACGAGTTTCATTACCCCACCCAACGAATGGAGTTACTGGACACGCAGCGCCTGGAGCAACTACACCCACGGGCGCGATAACTGCTCTAAGCGCATCAAGGTCGATCTTGGCTTCGATGGCGTACAAGGTGGTCTGCCAGCGGATTCAAAAGGTCCGCTCTCGGACGAAACCAAGGGTAATTGTTAGACTTGGTGTACGACGCCACCACGACATTGCCAGCGCATTACGGCATATGACGAGGCGGTGTACATGATAGACAGAGAGATTCGAAAACGAGCGTAAGGAGATACAAAGATGCCGTCTGATATCGAAATTGCACAAGCATGCGAGATGGAGAAGATTACCGATGTTGCCGAAAGGGCGGGCATTGACGCCAAGTACCTCGAGCAATATGGCAACTACATGGCAAAGATCGACAACATCGCCCTCATGAAGGATTACGCCGACAAGCCTAACGGCAAGCTCATCCTCGTGACTGCCATTACCCCCACGCCCGCCGGTGAGGGCAAGACCACCACGAGCGTCGGCCTGGTCGATGGTATGCGCAAGATCGGCAAGAGCGCCATCGTCGCCCTGCGCGAGCCCTCGCTCGGCCCCGTGTTTGGCATCAAGGGCGGCGCTGCCGGCGGCGGATATGCACAGGTCGTCCCCATGGAAAACATCAACCTCCACTTCACGGGCGACTTCCACGCCATTGGTGCGGCAAACAACCTGCTGGCCGCCATGCTCGACAACCATATCCAGCAGGGCAACGAGCTGGGCATCGACTCCAAGTCCATCACCTGGAAGCGCGCCGTTGACATGAACGACCGCCAGCTGCGCCATGTCGTCGATGGCCTGGGTGGAGAAAAGCAAGGCGTCCCACGCGAGGACGGCTTCCAGATTACGGTCGCCTCCGAAATCATGGCAATCTTCTGCCTGGCCACAGACCTCGATGACCTCAAGGCACGCCTTGGCCGCATCGTGGTTGGCTACACCTTCGACAAGAAACCCGTCACCGCCGCAGACCTCAAGGCGGTTGGCGCCATGGCTGCCCTGCTCAAGGACGCCATCAAGCCCAACCTCGTGCAGACGCTCGAGGGCACGCCCGCTCTCGTGCACGGCGGTCCTTTCGCCAACATCGCTCACGGCTGCAACTCCATCACCGCGACCACGGCAGCTCTCAAGCTGGGTGATTACGTCATCACCGAAGCGGGCTTCGGCGCAGACCTAGGTGCCGAGAAGTTCCTCGACCTCAAATGCCGCTTTGCGGGCATTCAGCCTTCGTGCGTTGTCATCGTCGCCACGGTACGTGCCCTCAAGATGCATGGTGGCCTTGCCAAAGACCAGCTCGGCACCGAGGATCTTGACGCGCTCGAGCGCGGCCTGCCCAACTTGCTGCAGCACGTCGCCAACATTCAGGCGGTCTACAATCTGCCCGTCGTGGTTGCCATTAACGCGTTCCCCACGGACACTCCGGCGGAGCTCAAGCTCGTCGAGGATCGTTGCGGCGAGCTCGGCGTCAAGGCTGTTTTGGCCGAGCACTGGGCCAAGGGCGGCGACGGCGCCACGGAGCTTGCCGAGGAAGTCGTCAAGGCATGCGACAACGACAACAAGATGACCTTCTCCTATGAGCTCGAAGGCACCACCATCGCCGAGAAGCTCGAAGCCATCGCCACCAAGATCTATCACGCTGACGGCGTCGACTTCATCGACAAGGCCCCCACCCAGATGAAGGTGCTCGAAGAGCAGGGCTTCGGCGATCTGCCGGTTTGCGTCGCCAAGACCCAATACTCGTTCTCGGACAACCCGGCACTGCTCGGTGCTCCGTCCGGCTTCCGCATCGCGGTGCGCAATCTCACCGTGTCCGCCGGCGCCGGCTTTATCGTCGCGCTCACCGGAGACATCATGACGATGCCCGGTCTGCCCAAGGTTCCATCCGCAGAGAAAATCGACGTGGATTCCGACGGCAAGATCACGGGCCTGTTCTAAGAGCTATGTCAAAGATCACCAGAAAGGGTTTTCTATGAGCCAAGCAATGGATCTGAGTTGCCGGGAGTTCATCGACGTCCTGGCTTCCAAGGCCCCCGCGCCCGGTGGTGGCGGAGCTGCAGCCTTCGTCGGCGCCATCGGCATGGCCCTGGGCAACATGGTGGGCTCGCTCACCGTGGGCAAGCCCAAGTACGCCGATGTCGAAGCCGATATCATCGAGCTCAAGGAGCAGGCCGACGCCCTGCAAGACAGGCTTCTCGCTCTCGTAGCAGCCGATGCCGAGGCTTTCGAGCCCCTATCGCGCGCCTATGGCCTACCCAAAGAGACCGATGAGGAGAAGGCGCACAAGGCGCAGGTCATGGAGAAGTGCCTGCATGACGCATGCGAGGTTCCCCTCGACATCATGCGCGCATGCTGTGAGGCCATCGATTTGCATGAACAATTCGCTGCCAAGGGAACCGCAATTGCGATATCGGACGTCGGTTGCGGCGTCATCTGCTGCAAGGCGGCTCTGAAGGCGGCTAGTCTCAACGTGTTCATCAACACGGGGTCCATGAAGGAGCTCGATCATGCTGCCGCATGCAACCTCGAGGCGCGCAAGATGCTCGACACATACTGTGCCAAGGCAGATGAGATCTTCGCTGACGTTGAAAAGAGGTTTTCATGAGCGCTCAGATTTTGGAGGGGCCCAAGGTTGCCGCCGCAATCAACGAGCAAATTTCCATTAAGGCAGAGGAGCTCAAGTCCAAGGGCGTCAATCCCTGTCTCGGCATCCTGCGCGTGGGCGAGCGTCCCGATGACGTCTCGTACGAGAAAGGCGCCACGAAGCGTGCCGAGGGCGTGGGTATCGAGGTCAAAAAGATCCTCCTCCCCGAAGACGTGACGACCGAGGAGCTCATCGCCACCGTCAAGGATATCAACGCCGACGCGAGCATTCATGGTCTGCTCATGTTCCGTCCGCTTCCCAAGCATATCGACGAGGAGCTCGTCTGCAACACGATTGCCCCCGAAAAGGACATCGATGCGTGCACCGAGGCTTCACTTGCCGGCGTGTTCACGGGATCAGATGTGGGATATGCGCCTTGTACCGCCCAGGCATGTATCGAAATCCTCGACCATTACGGCATCGATGTATCTGGCAAGCGCGCGGTGGTCATCGGCCGCAGCCTCGTTATCGGCAAGCCTGTCGCCATGATGCTGCTCGCCAAGCATGCAACGGTCACCATTGCGCATTCACGTACAAAAGAGCTTCCCGAGCTCGTCAAGGAGGGCGATATCGTCATCGCCTGCGTTGGGCGCGCCCAGATGGTCGATGGTGCGTACTTCTCGTCGGGTCAGACGGTCATCGACGTGGGCATCAACTTCCTCGACGGCAAGCTCGTGGGCGATGTCGCGTTCGATGAAGCCATCGAGACCGTTGAGGCAATCACGCCGGTTCCCGGCGGTGTGGGAAGCGTTACCACTAGCGTGTTGTGCAAACATGTCATACAGGCGGCCGAAGCGACCCTGTAGAGTCACGAATTGGAAACGCAGATGCATGTGGGCCGGAGATAATCCGGCCCACACTGTTTTCAAGGTCTTGTGGCAACCGAACGCCATTTCCACCGTCGCTTGAAAAATCCAGGTCAAAACACCATACTATCGGAGTGTTCTCCGGCAGATGGACGGTCATGGCGACATACGCAAAGAGTACCACCACAAAAAGCAAGTTCATCATGTCTGCATATAGGCACCTTGAATCACAAGACGACTCGACACTTACCGTACGCGCCCTTGCCGCAGAAAACGGTTATTCAGTTGCGGCACTCTACAAGCATTTCGAGAGTCTCGAATATCTGCTTGTTGTCGCGTCCATCAAATTCATCGGAGAATACCTATCCGAGTACGCACGTCTTCTTGACGGTAGCAAAAGCCCACTACAGATCTATGCCGAGGGCTGGGACGTCTTTATCGAATGCGCATTCGGGCGCCCCGATATCTTTCATCGTATCTTCTGGGAAATCGAACAGGAAGATCTCGAGCATGCATTCATTGACTATTACCGTGTCTTTCCCCCCGAAGACCCCGAGCTCAACGCCGTTCAATTCAGCGTGCTCATTACCAATGATGATTTACGAGGACGCGACCGCACGCTTCTTGGTCCGTTGGTGAAATGCGGCGAACTTGATGCGGAAGGTCTGAAATTCCTGAGCATGTCAACCGAACTCATTGTATCGGGCTTGCTAAAGCGCGCGATCGGCGCGAGCGAAGAGGAGAGAGATAGTTTGAAGAGGCACTGCCGAGAACTGGTCTCCCGCAACATTTCTCAATGCACAGAACGCGCGCACGGTAACTCTAAGTAACCAGCACGTATCGCGCGCCCCTCGTATCTGACACTCAATGGCTCCGTAAAAGATGATGCTCTTCATGCCTCGATGGTAAATCCCGGCATAATCTCCTTGAACATAGAACACTTGTTCGATTTCATGTATACTTGGGACTCAATCGTATGACGGTGCAGAAGGAGGGGGTATGACCAGGCGCACGGTGCAGCAGCTCAGCGTTGACGAGCTTCGCACGCAAATTTCCCAGCGCCTGCGCTCCAATGCCGCCTTCAGCAAGACCGTCTACCAAGACCAACCCATCATCATGACGGGTACCCAGCTCAAGAGCTTCGTGCCAGACGCCATACGCGAGGCCCGTCAGCTCGCACGTACGCTTTACGCACAGGGTATGAGCGTTGCCAGTGTCTTCTACGAGCAGGCGCGCCTGCTAGCCGGATACGAGGACGACTTCGAGTTCACCGGCACGTTCTCGCACTACTACCCCAGCTACGAGGATATGAGCAACGAGCAGCTGCGTGGCTACTTCGCCTGGCGTGCCAAGGTGCGCCAGGGCAACGTCGAGCAGGGTTCCCTCTCGTTTGCCTACGTCTATCTCTACGAGCTCATCAACCTCGTGGGCATCGCCAGCGCACGCGAGGGCTACGACGCGATGCTCGCCTTTGGCAGCGCATACCGGCGCTTCGATGCGCGCTTCGGCAAGCACCTCGACGCCTGGATCGACGACTTCGTCATCTACTACGGCCTGGATGCGAGCTTGTTGCGCACGCGTTCGTTCGCCAAGCGCGACGCCGCCTTCGACGTGCTGCTGCACCATGAGGCGCATGCGGAGGGCAAGCTCTTCGACGCGCTCGTCACGCTCGGTGACTATGCGATTGCAGATTCGCCCTTCTTCATCGAGCACGAAGCCGAGCTGCGCCCCCTCGTCGTGCACGCCTATCGGGCTGCCGTCCAGCATCACGCGAAGCTCAAGACGACGCTTCCCGCCAAGCTTGCCGGACGCCTCAAGAACGATCGCCTCTGGCTGTTCGAGCGGGTCGTCTTCGCCAACCCGCTCGCCATCGATACCGCCACATACCAGATCAGCGCCCACGACACGGTGTACTGCCGCAACGGCGCGTGGTTCCGTACCCGCTACGAGGCCCTAGAGCGTCCATTGCCCTGGGTCACCCAGCTGCTCGAGACTTGCGAGTGCGTCCTGCGCGATGTCTACGCATACCCCAACACGCTCGAGCGCAAGCTCACCACCAAGTACCTCGTCAAGGCCATCGAAGCGCATGCAAACGAGCTCGCCGAGGAGACGCGCCTGCGCGAGGAGCGGGCCGTGCACATCGACTTTTCACAGCTCGACCACATCCGTGCCGCCGCCGAGGTAACCTGCGAAAAGCTCATCGTAGACGAAGAAAACCAACCCCTCCCCCTCAAGCACGATGACATGCTCAAGCGCGAAGAGCCCTCGCATTCGCGTGATAGTTTGATCGCCTCTTGCGCAGATGGCGTCTGCGTTCGAACTCCTGATGATGCCGATGCGTCTGGGGATGGATGCACAAAGCGAGTTGCGCACGAGCCGGAAGCGCCAGTGGCGCTTCCGTGCG